>JBQGCF010000024.1:0-3172 GCA_052038315.1 Iamia sp. | reverse complement strand
GCTGTCGGAGGGCGCCGACCTCACCCTCGAGGACCTGCCCAAGCCCCGTGAGATCTTCGAGTTCCTGAACGACTTCATCATCGGGCAGGAGCAGGCCAAGAAGATCCTCTCGGTCGCCGTCTACAACCACTACAAGCGGGTCCAGCTGGGCTCGACCCGCACCCACGGCGACGACGTCGAGCTGGCCAAGTCGAACATCCTCCTGATCGGGCCGACGGGCTGTGGCAAGACGCTGCTGGCCCAGACGCTGGCCCGGCTGCTCAACGTCCCGTTCGCCATCGCCGACGCCACCGCCCTCACCGAGGCCGGCTACGTGGGCGAGGACGTCGAGAACATCCTCCTCAAGCTGATCCAGGCCGCCGACTACGACGTCAAGAAGGCCGAGACGGGGATCATCTACATCGACGAGATCGACAAGGTGGCCCGCAAGGCCGAGAACCCGTCGATCACGCGGGACGTCTCGGGCGAGGGCGTGCAGCAGGCCCTGCTCAAGATCCTGGAGGGCACGGTCGCCTCGGTGCCGCCCCAGGGCGGGCGCAAGCACCCGCACCAGGAGTTCATCCAGGTCGACACCACGAACATCCTGTTCATCTGTGGCGGCGCCTTCGCCGGCATCGAGCGGATCATCGAGAACCGGGCCGGCGCCAAGGGCGTGGGCTTCGGCGCCGACATCCGCTCGGCCCAGGAGAAGGACATGGGCGACGTGCTCACCAACGTCCTGCCCGAGGACCTGCTCAAGTTCGGCCTCATCCCCGAGTTCATCGGGCGGCTCCCCGTCATCGGGGCGGTGGCCAACCTCGACCGCGACGCCCTGGTGCGGATCCTGGTCGAGCCCCGCAACGCCCTGGCCAAGCAGTACAAGAAGTTCTTCGAGTACGAGAACGTCGACCTCGAGTTCACCGACGACGCCCTCGAGGCCATCGCGGACCAGGCCATCCTCCGGGGCACCGGGGCCCGTGGCCTGCGGGCGATCCTCGAGGAGGTCCTGCTCAACACCATGTACGACCTCCCCGGTCGTGACGACGTCGAGCGCTGCGTGATCGACGCCAAGGTCGTGCAGGAGAAGGTCAACCCGACGCTCGTGCCCCGGGGCTCCGAGCGCCGGGCCCAGCGCCCCCGCCGCGCCGCCTCCTAGCCACCGTCCACCCCCGATGCATCGCTTGCCGATGCATCGGTAGGCGACATATGCTGCGCCCGTGGCCATGCGGGACGCGACGTTCCACATCCTGGTGGCGCTGGCGCGCGAGGAGCGCCACGGCTACGGGATCATCCAGCGGGTGGCCCAGCTCACCGACGGCGCCGTGCGGCTCGGGGCCGGCACCCTCTACGGGGCGCTCGACCGGCTGACCGCCGAGGGCCAGGTCGTGGCCACCCGCACCGAGACCGTCGACGGTCGCGAGCGGCGCTACTACCGGCTGACCGATGCCGGGCAGGGCACGCTGACCGCCGAGGTCGAGCGCCGGGCCGCGGTGGTCGCCGCCGCCCAGGCCGAGGTCGCCGGGCTCCCCGGCGTGGGTGGCGTCGGTGGCCTGGAAGGTGCGACGTGAGCCCGACCGGCGCCGAGCGGTGGGCCCGGCGGCTGCTGGTCGCCTACCCGTGGCGGGTCCGGGTCGAGCAGGGCGACGAGATCGTGGCCACGGTGCTCGACGTGCTCCCGCCGGGCGCCCACCGGATGCCGTGGCGGGACCAGGTCGACCTGGTGCGGGGCGGGCTGCAGGCCCGGGCCCGGCGCCGGATGTCGCCGTGGGCGCACCTCCGCTACGCCGTCGGCCTGCGGGTCGACGACCGCTGGCTGCCCTGGGTGGTCGACGACCTCGAGGCGCCGGGCTTCCGTCGCCGCCTCGCCCTCCGCACCGCCTTCCACCTCTCGCTGCTGGTCCCCTTCTTCAGCATCGGCGGCGGGTGGACCTGGGCCTGGTCGGCCGGGATGATCGGGCTGGGCACGGCGGGGAGCGTCCTCCGGGCCGACGCCAGCCGGCGGCTGATCGCCGCCCGCCACCACCTGGAGCGGCCCCCTCCCGCCGCCGACCTGGTGTGGGTCCGGATGCCGGCCCGGTCGACCCTGCCCGACCTGGCCGTGGCCCCGCTGCTCGCCGCCGTGGCCCTGCCGCTGGCCCTCGGCGCCGGTGCCCTGGTCGTCGCCGGGGCCACGTCCGTCCCCGCCCCCGGTTGGCTGGGCCCGGCCACCGAACCGGCCGCGCCCGGCGACCTCCTCGCCGCCTGCCTCCCGCCCGCCCTGATCGGCCTCGGCCTCGGCGCCGTGCTGCTGGCCGCCCTGGCCACCGCCGGCCGTCGCCCCCGTGCCGACCCCCGAGCGTTGAGCGCCTCATCCCCCATACCGGTGTCAGCCGCTCAAAGCTCGGGGGTCGGGACCCGGGTCGCCTGCGCCCTCGTCGCCGGCGCGCTGGCGCTGGGCGCCGGTGTCCGGGTGCTGCTGCTGTGGGCCCAGCAGGCCCCGTGGGAGCTGGCGCCGGTCGCCGCCGCCGTCGGACCGGCCGCCCTCGGGCTGCTCGCCGGGGCCGGCCTGCTGGCCCGCACCGGTCGCCGCCGGGGCCGGTCCGTCGGGCTGTGGGACCTGGTGCCCGCGGTGGCGCCGCGCCCGAAGGTCGTCGCCGTCGCCCGCTGGGCCGTCCACCTCGTCCCCGGGGCCGAGGTGCTGCCCGACGGCCACCCCGGCGCCACCCCCTGGCGACCCCGGCTCACCGGGGGCGGGCGGCCGTGACCGTCCGGGGGGAGGGGGCCGAGGCGCGGGCCCGACGGCTGCTCGGCGCCTACCCGTGGCGGGTTCGGGCCGAGCAGGGCGACGAGATCGTCGCCACCGTGCTCGACGCCCTGCCGGCGGGACGGGGCCGGCTCCCGTGGCGGGTGCAGCTCGACCTGGTGCGGGGTGGCTGGCGGGTGCGGGCCCGGCGCCGCCCGCCCTGGCCCACGGTGCTGGCGTACTCCCTCGGGTTCCGGCTCGGGCCCGAGTGGATCGGCTGGGTCTTCGACGACGTCGAGGACCCCGACCACGTCCGCGTCCGGCGCCGACGGCTGGTGGTCCAGGTGCTCGTCATCGGCGCGGTGGCCACGGTCCTGACGAGGGACGTGCTGGCGCTGCCCTACCTCGTCGGGCCCGCGGCCGCCGGCTGGTGGACGATCCCGAACGACCGGGACCGGCGCCGGGCCCGCC
>JBQGCF010000023.1:0-5175 GCA_052038315.1 Iamia sp. | reverse complement strand
CAGGTCGACACCGGGCAGGACATCGCCGGCGCCGCCGGGGACGTGCTGGGCGCCGGCGAGGCGGCCGACGACCTGGTCGCCGGGATCGACGACCAGGTCGCCGCCATCACCGAGGAGCTGCCCGGGCTCGAGGGCAAGACGTTCACCTTCGCCAACTACGTCCCCGGCGACGCCATGTACGTGCTGTCCGACCCCGACGACGGGGCCAACGTCCTGTTCGGCCAGCTCGGCCTGGTGATCGCCCCGGCGATCCTCGACGCCGAGGACGACTCCCCCGGCCGGGTCAAGCTCAGCCTGGAGCTGGTCGACCTGCTCGACGCCGACCTGGTGATGATCCTGACCAACGACGCCGACCCGGCCGAGGTCCCCGGCTACGCCGACCTCCCCGCCGTCGCCGCCGGGGCCGCCCTGGAGATGGACTACGCCGCCGCCGTGGCCCTCAACACGCCGACGCCGCTCTCGATCCCCTACGCCCTCGAGCTGCTCCGCCCGGCACTGGAGGCGGCCGCCGCCTAGGTCTCACCCCACGGCGACCTCTACCGGGCCGGCGTCGACCCGCACATGACCGAGCAGGCGATGCTGGGCCGGGCCCGGGAGGACGCCTTCAACGCCAGCCCGCACGAGCCCGGGGCCCGGCGGGCCGCCCTGGTCGCCCTGCTCGGCTCGGTCGGCGAGGACACCGAGGTCCGGCCGCCGATCCGGGTCGACTACGGCAGCCACACCACCATCGGCGCCCGCTCGTTCGTCAACACCGGGCTGATCGCCCTCGACGTGGCCCCGATCACCATCGGCGACCACGTCCAGATCGGCCCCAACGTCCAGCTCCTCACCGCCACCCACCCGGTCGACCCCGACCTGCGGCGAGCGGGCTGGGAGGCGGGCGAGCCGATCGTGATCGAGGACGACGTGTGGATCGGCGGCGGGGCGATCGTCCTGGCCGGCGTCACCATCGGCGCCGGCAGCGTCGTGGGCGCCGGCGCCGTCGTCACCCGCGACGTCCCGCCCGGCGTCGTCGCCGTCGGCAACCCGGCCAAGGTCCTCCGCCCCGTCCGCTGACCCTCAACCGGCCAGGGCGAGGAGCCGGGGGGCGAGGTAGTCGGTGGCGACCTGCTCGGCCGCCTCGGCGATGAGGTGGACGCCGTCGGGGCGGGTGTCGCGGTCGGCGAGGGTCGTGCCCTCGAACCAGGTGCGGTAGTCGAGGACCGAGACGACGCCGGGGTGGCGGGCCGCGGCGGCGCGGACCGCGTCCTCGACGACCTCCTGGCTGCCGTCGGAGAAGCTCGGGTCCGGCGGGTCACCCTCCAGGCCGCCGGCCACCGGGGGCCGCAGCCACACGACGTGCGGCACGCCGGCGTCGACCGCGGTGGCGAAGAAGCCGGCGTAGGCGTCCCGGATGCGCTCGGCGTAGGCCGGGTCGGTCGGGCGCCGCGGCGGACCGTCGTCCCAGCGCCGGTCCCACGTGTCGGCCAGCGAGATCGAGACGACGACGACGTCGGGGCGGAGCGTCCGGTAGGCGGCCGGGACCTCGTGGTGGACGATCTCCTCGCAGCGTTCCCGGTTGGTGTCGGCGATCGAGTCGAAGCGGCCACCGGTGACGAGGCCGCAGCCGGCGAGGGTCCGCACGTCGACCTGGGCCTGGCCGGGCCGGGAGGCGGCCCAGGCGACCAAGCCGGCCCCGATCACGTCGCCGGTCGAGTCGCCCACGACCATGATCCGAACCGGTCCGGCTTCCTCGGCGTCACCGGACCGCGGCTCGATGCGGACCTGGGCGGCGAGGGCGGCGTCGACCCGGGCCGACCCGGGGGCACCGGCCGGGGCGACGGCGAGGACCGCCGCCACCACCGCCCCGACGGCCCCGACGCCGAGGGGGACGGTGGCCCGCGAGGGCCGGCCGGTGCGGATGGGGTGCTCGACGAGGGCGTACGACAGCAGGGCCACGCCGAGGGTCACGGCGACCTTGACGGCGAAGCCCGGGGCGCGGCCGAGGTCGGGCTCCTCGGCGTCGACGAGCAGGAAGACGGGCCAGTGGGCGAGGTAGACGCCGTAGCTGATCGTGCCCAGGGCGACGAGCGGCCGCCACCCGAGCACGGTGCGCACCGGCCCCTCGACCAGGGCGGCGACCACGACCGCCCCGGAGAGCAGGGCGAACAGCGGCAGCCCGCCGCGGTAGGCCCAGCCGCCGTCGGCCGGGGTCACCACGACGAGGACGGCGATCAGCGCCGCGGCGGCGACCCCCGCCCACCGCCACCAGCCGGCTATCCGCCCGAGGTCGAGGACCGCGGCCAGCACCGCCCCGACCAGCACCTCGGCCAGCCGGGCCGGCGTGGCCAGGTAGGCGGCGTCGGGCCCCCAGGCCAGGGCGATCAGGGGGGCGGCCCCGGCGGCGACGACGCACGCCACCACCACGCCGCGGCGGGCGGTCCCCGGCGAGCGCCGGGTGAGGGCGACCAGGACGAGCGGCCACAGCAGGTACACCTGCTCCTCGACCGCCAGCGACCAGAAGTGGGTGACCGGCGAGGGCGTCGCGAACAGGTCGGCGTAGGACCGCCCCGACGCCAGCTGGGACCAGTTGCCGACCTGGAGGGCGGCGCCGAGGAGGTCGCCCCGGAGGTCGGCATCGGCCGGCAGCGCCCCCGAGCGGGCGAGGACCACCACGGCGAGCAGGGTGAGGGTGCTGGCCGGGACGAGGCGCCGGATGCGCCGGGCGTAGAAGCGGCGCAGGTCGATCCGGCCCCGGGTCCGGTGCTCGTCGAGCAGCAGGCGCGTGATCAGGAAGCCGGACAGGGTGAAGAAGACCGACACGCCGAGGTAGCCACCCGACGCCCAGCCGAAGCCGCCGTGGAAGAGGAGCACGGCGACGACGGCGACGCCCCGCAGCCCGTCGAGGGCGGGCTGGTGGCCGAGGTCCGTCACGTGGCCGGAGCCTCACGCCGGTCCCCGGCCCCGACGCGCCGGTTCCTGTCAGCCCGCTGACGACACGGGCGGGGCCGTCAGGAGGCGTCAGGCGGTGCTGGCCGGCAGCCGGACCACGACCCGGGCGCCGCCGAGGGGCGCCTCGGCCATGGCGACCTCGCCGCCGTGGGCGTCGACCGCGGCCCGGACGATGGCCAGGCCCAGCCCGGAGCCGCCGTCGGCGCGCGAGCGGGCCTCGTCGAGCCGGGTGAAGCGCTCGAAGACCCGTTCCCGCTCGGCCGGGGGCACGCCGGGGCCGTCGTCGTCGATGGTGAGGGTGACGCAGCCCCTCTCCTCCCCCAGCCCGATGCGCACCCGGGCGGTGGCGTGGCGGACGGCGTTGGCCAGCAGGTTGTCGACCATCCCCTCCAGGGCGTCGGGGGCGCCGAGGACCTGGCCGGGCCCGACCGCGGAGACGTCGATGGCCACCGCCGTGCGGGGTGCGACCTGCTCGACCAGGTCGTGCACCGTCTGGTCGAGGTCGACCGGCTGGGCCGCCGGCGCCGGCGAGCGCTCGTGGCGGGTGAGGGCGAGCAGCTGGTCGGTGAGGCCCTCCATCCGGGCCAGGGTCGCCAGCGCGTCGCGCCGGGTGGCGGCCACCTCGTCGGCGTCGGCGGTCTCGGTCTCGAGCAGCACCCGCATCCCGGCGAGCGGGCTGCGCAGCTCGTGGCTCACGTCGGCGACGAGCCTCTCCTCCCGCTCGGCGGCCGCCGCCACCGGGCGCAGGGCGTGGCCGATGGCGAACCAGACGACCGCGGCGACCGCCACCACCAGGGGCAGCCCGGCGACGAGCAGGACGGTCCGCAGCGTGGCGACGCTCTCCTCGACCGGGCCCAGCGGGGCGGCCAGGACCAGCCAGCCGTCGCCGAACCGGGTCACGGCGATGCGGTGGTCGCCATGCGTGGCGGTGGCGACGGTGCGGGGCCCGAGCGGGTCGCCCGGCCGCCACAGCGCCGGCTCGCCCTCCAGCGGCGGCCCGGCGAAGGCGATGGCGCCGTCGGTGTCGAGCAGCTGGACCGGGACCTCGCTCGACACCGACGCCGGCACCTCGACGCCCCGGCAGTCGACCGCCGCCTCGGTGGCCCGCTCGAGCTCGGCGTCCATGTCCGCCACCAGCTCGCCCTGGTGGAGGCGGACGAGGACGAGGCCGGCCACGGCGAGCACCGCCACCAGGCCCAGCGAGGTCACCGCGGCGATGCGGATGCGGGCCCGGCGCAGGTCGCGCCGGGAGCGGGAGACGCCGCTCACCGGGCCTCCGTGCCCACGTCCGCCCGGGGCGGCCGGGGCCGCAGCCGGTAGCCGACGCCCCTGACGGTCTCGATGTCGTCGGCACCGACGGGCGGGTCGACCTTGCGCCGCAGCCGGCCGACGTAGACCTCGACGACGTTGGGGTCCCGGGCGGCGCCGGGGCCCCAGGCCCGGTCGATCAGCTGGTCCTTGCTCACGACCCGGCCGACGTCCTGGAACAGGGCGGCCAGGACGAGGGTCTCCCGGCCCGTCAGCCGGACCTCGGTCGTGCCGCGCCAGCACCGGCGCAGCTCGGCGTCGAACCGGAGGTCGCCGTTGACCTGGACGGGGTCCGACGAGCGGCGCACGCACGCCCGGACCCGGGCCAGCAGCTCGACGATCGAGAAGGGCTTGGTCAGGTAGTCGTCGGCGCCGAGGTCGAGCCCGTCGGCCACGTCCCACTCGCCGCCCTTGGCCGACAGCATCAGGATCGGCGTCCGCAGCCCCCGGGCCCGGGCCGTGCGGCACACCTTGTGGCCGTTCATGCCCGGCAGCATCACGTCGAGGACGATCACGTCGTAGTCGCCGCTCAGGGCCAGCTCCAGGCCGACCGAGCCGTCGGTGGCGGCATCGACGAGGTGGCCCTCGCCCCGCAGCGCCCGCCCGACCCCGGTGACGATCGCCGGCTCGTCGTCGATCAGCAGGACCCGGGCCACCACCCCACTCCACCACGTGCCGGTCAGCCGCCGACAGGTCTGTCAGCGAACTGTCAGGTCAGGGGGCGTAGATGGTGGTCGTGCGGCCGTTCCCGTCCCAGGTGCCGTTGGGCGCGGGGACGGCTGTGACCCGGATGGTGACCGACCCGGTCCCGTAGCCGGCGTAGTAGAGGTAGCCGCCGACGTCGACCGTCGCCCGGCCGCTGGCGTCGGTGGTGACCGTGATCGTCCGCTCCTGGCCGCTCGCGGTGATGCGGATCTCGACCTCGGCCCCGGCCAG
>JBQGCF010000022.1:0-8952 GCA_052038315.1 Iamia sp. | reverse complement strand
CCGAGTCTCCTACTGCAGGCCGGCGTTGAGCTTGTCGAGGGCCTGCTCCTCGGTGACGTCGAGGGCGAAGCTGAGCTCGGACACGAGGATGCCCCGGGCCCGCTCGAGCATCGACTTCTCGGCCGTCGACAGGCCCTTGCCGGCCTCGCGCAGGGCGAGGTTCCGGACCACCTCGGCGACCTGGTAGACGTCGCCCGACTTCATCTTCTCCTGGTGGTTCTTGAACCGCCGGCTCCAGTTGGCGGGCTCGCGCACGTCGCGCTTGCCGATCAGCCGGAAGAGGTCCTCGACGTCGGACTTCGAGATCGGCGGGCGCATGCCCACCTCCTCGGCCTTGTCGACCGGGACCCGCAGCGTCAGCTCGCCGTGGACCATGTGGAGGACGAGGTACTCCTTCTTCTCGCCGAAGGCCTCGATCTTCTCCTTCTTCTTGATCACCGCAGCACCGTGGTGCGGGTAGACGACGCGGTCACCGACCTTGAAGGTCACAAGCAGGCTCCTGGGGCGCGAAGGGCAGCGCACCATTGTGCCATCTCTGCGCTCCGGATCCTCAGCCCGTGCTGGACTGGCGGCATGATCGCGATGGGGCTGGAGGGCGACTCGGACGACGGCGGCCGCGACCTCACCATCGACGCCATGAAGGCCGTCGCCGTGCGGATGGACCGGCGCTACCAGGCCAGCGTCCACGCCGTGCGCTACCGGGAGCGGCTGCACACCGTCGACGGCTTCATGGTCTGGACGGGACCGCACACCGCCGAGGGATGGACAGGCCCGGTCCTGTACGTGGCCGTGCGCCGCCGGCTCGAGATCGGCCGGCGGGCCGGTCCGTGGCAGGAGGTCCGGACGGTCGCCGCCGCGGCCTCGGAGATCGCCGCGTCGGTCCCCCGGCGCTAGCGGCCGGCGACGACCGCCGTCGGGAGGTGGCGGCCGTCGGGCAGCTCCTCCCAGCCGATGCGGACGGGATCGCCCACGGCGACGGCCCACGGGTCGGCCGGCGCAGCGACCTGCAGCATCATGCGGACGCCCTCGACCAGGTCGACGAGGACGACGGCGTACGGCGCCCGGTCGCCCAACCCGGGGTGGTTGGGCTTGGGCTGGACGGAGACGGCGTGGACGGTGCCCTCGCCCTCGGCATCGCGCCACTCGATGTCGTCGGAGAGGCACGACGGGCAGAAGCCGCGGGGGTACCAGTGGGGCTCGCCGCAGTCGGCGCACCACGGGAGCGTGAAGCGCTGCTCCCGGCTGGCGTCCCAGAACGGTGTGCCGGCCGGCGACTGGGGCGGTGCGAAGCGCTTCGGGCGCTCCTCGGTGGGCTGGTCGTCGGCCATCAGATCGTCGCCTCCGTCCCGAGGATCACCGTGGCCATGGCGCTGAGCACGCCACCGCTGCCGTGGGCCACCGCCACCTCGGCGTCCGGCACCTGGCGGGGTCCCCCCTCGCCGCGCAGCTGGCGCACCGCCTCGACCAGCAGGAACATGCCGTACTGGCCGGGGTGGGTGTAGGCCAGGCCACCGCCGTTGGTGTTGGCGGGGAGCGAGCCGCCGGGCCGCAGCGGGCCGTCGGAGACGAAGGCGCCGCCCTCGCCCTTGGCGCAGAAGCCGAGGTCCTCCAGGGCGAGGAGCACGGTGATGGTGAAGCTGTCGTAGAGCTCGACCACGTCGACGTCGGACGGGCTCAGCCCGGCGATCCCGAAGGCCTCCCGGCCGGAGACGACGCCACCGGTGGTGGTCAGGTCGGGCATCTCGCTGATCATCGAGTGGGTGTGGCCGACCCCGGCGCCGAGCACGGCGACCGGCGGCTTCCTCAGGTCCCGGGCCCGCTCGACGCTGGTGAGCACGACGGCGCCGGCGCCATCGGTGACCAGGCAGCAGTCGAGCTTGTGGAGCGGCGAGGCCTCCATGGGCGAGGCCAGCACGTCCTCGACGGTGATCGGGTCCTGCAGCCGGGCCCGCGGGTTCATCGTCGCCCACTCCCGGGTCTGCACGGCGATCTCGGCCAGCTGCTCGGAGGTCGTCCCGAACTCGTGCATGTGGCGGCTGGCGGCCAGGGCGTAGGCGCCCATCGGGAGGCGCAGGCCGTGCGGGAACTCCCACTCCATGTTGGGCGTGACCCCGCCGATCGCCCGGCTGCCCCAACCCCCGGTGCCCCGCTTGAAGTCGGAGCGAGGGGTGGCGGCGTAGACGACGACCACCACGTCGGCCAGGCCGAGGGCGATGGCCGCCGCCGCGTGCTGGACGTGGATCTCGAAGCTCGACCCGCCGGTCTGGGTCGTGTCGGTCCAGCGGGGCGTGATGCCCAGGCGCTCGGCCAGCTCGAGGCTGGCGGCCCAGCCCACGGCGTTGTTGATGGCGACGCCGTCGACGTCGGCCAGCGTGAGGCCGGCGTCGTCGAGCGCCTCCCGGATCATGCGGGCCTCGATCTGGGCGATCGTGCCCGGGATCTGCCCGCTGGCGTCGGCCGCGTCGGCCACGCCGACGATGGCGGCCGCGCCGCGGAGAGGGTGGTCAGGCACGCCGTCTGATCTAGCAGACCTGACCCGCGGGTCAACTCGTTCTGTGTGCGAGGTCGTGCGGCTGCGGCGTGTTTTCGCACACGGAACGGGGCGCATCTCTGCATGGTGCGTGCAAGTTCTTGCCGACAGGCGTACTGTCACCACATGGAGCAGACCGCCGACCGCGTCACCGAGGGGGAGCCGCTGGCGACGGGGCTCAACCCCTTCGTCCCCGGCTTCTTCGACGACCCCTACCAGCAGTACCGGCAGCTGCGGGAGACCGATCCCGTCCACCACTCACCCCTCGGGCTGTGGTTCCTGTCCCGCTGGGAGGACTGCCACAAGGTCCTGCGGCTGCCGGGCACGTCGGTCGACGAGCGCAACTCCACCATGATCCGGCGGGAGGAGCTGCAGGCCGCCTTCGAGGAGCGGGGCGGGCGCCGCAGCAAGTCGATCCTCAGCACCGACCCGCCCGACCACACCCGCATCCGCAAGCTGGTGTCGAAGGCCTTCACGCCCCGCACGGTCGCCCGGCTCGAGGCGCGGGTGGCCGAGGTGGCCGACCAGCGGCTGGCCGCGGCGGCCGCGGTCTCGGCCGACGCCGGCTCGGTCGACCTGATCGAGACGCTGGCCTTCCCGCTGCCGTTCCAGGTCATCCACGAGATGCTGGGCATGCCCGACTCGGTCGAGGCCGACGTGCTGCGGGGGCTCTCGCAGACGGTCACCCAGTCGCTCGACCCGGTGCTGGCCGCCGTCAACGCCGACGAGATCGCCGAGGCCGGCGAGCAGCTGTTCGGGCTCGTCGCCGAGGCGATCCGCTGGAAGCGGGACCACCTGTCCGACGACCTCCTGTCGGCGCTGGTGCTGGCCGAGGAGGAGGGGGCGACGCTCAGCGACGAGGAGCTGCGGGACAACGTCACCCTGCTCTACCTCGCCGGCCACGAGACGACCGTCAACCTGATCGGCAACGGCCTCCTCGCCCTGCTCCGCCACCCGGACCAGGCCGCCGTGCTCCGATCCGATCCGTCGCTCGACGCCGGCGCCCTCGAGGAGCTGCTCCGCTACGACTCGCCGGTCCAGTTCTCCCGCCGCATCGCCATCGAGCCCTTCGAGGTGGCCGGTCAGACCGTCGAGGTCGGCGAGATCGTCATGACCGGCCTGGGCGCCGCCAACCGCGACCCGGCCAAGTTCGGCCCCACCGCCGAGCAGCTCGACGTCACCCGGGCCGACGCCCACCACCACATCAGCTTCGGCAGCGGGGTGCACCACTGCCTGGGCGCGGCGCTGGCCCGGCTGGAGGGCCGCACCACCATCCCCCGGGTCCTCCGCCGCTTCCCGTCGGCCGAGCTGGCCACCGACGAGATCGAGTGGAACGGCCGCATCGTCCTGCGCGGCGTCAAGGCCCTCCCCGTGACCCTCGGCCCCGAGGCCTGATCGTCAGGCCGACCCGGCCTGCATCTTCTCCAGGGTGGCCTTCATCTGGGCGTGGACGAGGTTCACGGCCTGGAGGGGGCGGATCATCACGCGGAACTCGACGATCTTGCCGTCGGCGTCGCAGCGGATGATGTCGACGCCGTTGACGTGCTTGCCCTCGACGGTGGTCTCGAACTCGAGCACCGCGGTGTCGCCGTCGAGGACGTGCTTGGTGTAGCGGAAGCCCCCGCTCCCCTCCCCGACGCCGGCACCCTCGGGCCGCTCGCCCGGCAGGGTCTGGCCGGCGGCCATCAGGTACATCGTCGTGATCGCCTTGCCCTCCTGGGGCGTGAAGACGATCGGCGAGTAGAAGACGACGTCGTCGTGCAGCAGCTCGTCGAGACCGCCCGGCAGCTCGCCCCGGAGGTGGGCGTGCCAGCGGTCGATGACATCGTGGATGGGTCCGTCGGCCATGGGGCCGGACCCTACGACGATGCGGGCACCTGCGCGGCGGCCGACGCCCCGGTCACGTCCCACACGTGGTGGAGCGGGTCGTGGACGAGGTACTGGGCGAAGGTCGTCACCGTGAAGCGGGAACCGTCGCTGCGCAGCCCGACCTGCCCGTGCTGGTCCGGGGTCACGGCGGCGAAGGAGGCGGCGAGGACCTCGGCGGCGGCGGCCAGCTCGTCGGCGACGATCGCCGGGTCCTGCTCGCCGTAGCGCTCCTCGACGGCGGTGGCGTCCTGGTCCCAGTTGGCGAAGGCGGCGCCCTCGGGCCCGGCGTCGAGCATCAGGTGGAGCCGAGCGTCGAACAGGGCGAAGACGTCACGGACGTGGCAGCCGTACTCCAGCGGCGACCAGACATCGGGCCGGGGCCGCTCGGTGACCCCGTCGGCCCCGAGGATCCCGACCCACGTCGCCGCGTTGGCTCGCACGATCGGGGCGACGTCGCCCGGCGCCACGCTCGCCGCGACGAACCCGCACTCCGGGCAGTCCCGCTCCAGCACCCACGTCCAGTCCTTGTCGTCCGGCACGATCTCGTCACCCATCGTCGGCACGCTACGACGCCCGGCCGCAGCGCACGAGAGACGTTCCCGCCCACCGACGACGTGATCCGGCCACCAGGCCGGACCGCGAGCGCGATCGAAGGCAGAGGATGGCCCAGGCCCGGCGCAGCCGCTGGGGGGTACGGGGGGTCTCCCCCCGGGAGGGACGGCCGGAGGCGAGGAACGAGGCGAAGGCCGTCGACAACAGCCCGAGCGCAGCGAGGCCCTTCAGTTCGAGGAAGGAAGCGAGCGCAGCGAGCTTCCTGACGAGAGACCTAGACGTCCAAGAAGCGGCCGACGGCGAAGCCGGAGCCGACGGCGCCGATCAGGGCGCCGGCCAGGACGAGGGGGACCGACTGGCCGATCACCGTGCCCATGGAGAAGTCGAAGTTCTGGAACAGCTCGAGGTACTCCTCCTTGGCCAGGGCCTGGAAGAGGATCGAGTTGAGGCCGAGCAGCAGGCCGATGGCGAGGATGCCGCCGAGCAGGGCCTGGATCATGCCCTCGAGGATGAACGGCACCCGGATGAACCAGTTGGTGGCGCCGACCAGCTTCATGACCTCGATCTCGCGGCGGCGGGCGAACATGGCCGTCCGGATCGTGTTGTAGATCAGCAGGATGGCGATGCCGGCGCTGACCGCCGAGGCCAGGAACACACCCAGGTTGAGCTTCTTCGACAGCTCCTGGATGGCCCGGATGGCGTCCTGGGCGCTCTGCACCTGCTCGACGCCGGCCTCGTTCTCGAACACGCCGCGCAGGGCCTGCACCGAGTCGGAGTCGGGGTTGGTCGGCTTGACCCGGAACGAGGTGGGGACGTCCTCCGGCCGGAGCAGGTCCCGCATGGTGGGCTCGTCGGCGAACAGCTCCTGGGCCTCGGCGAAGGCCTCCTCGCGGTCGACGTAGGTCGCCTCCCGCACCTCGGGGTTGTCGTCGAGCGACCGCTGGAGGGCGGTGACCTGCTCCTGGGTCACCTCGGGGTCGAGGAAGATGATGATGTCGACGTCGTCCCGGAACTTGCCGGCCACGCCGTCGACGCCCTCGCTGACGAGGAGGGCGACCCCGGCGAGGGTGAGGGCGATGGCCACCGTCACCACCGAGGCGATGGTGAGGGTGGGGTTGCGCCCCAGGTTCTGACCGGTCTCCCGGGCGACGTATCCGACGTTGAGAGCCATGCCGACCTACTCGTAGACGCCGCGGGCCTGGTCGCGGATGATCGTCCCGCGGTCCAGCTCGATGACACGGCGGCGCATCGTGTCGACGATCGATCGGTCGTGGGTGGCCATGACCACCGTGGTGCCGGTGCGGTTGATCCGGTCGAGCAGCCGCATGATGCCGACCGACGTGGCCGGGTCGAGGTTGCCGGTGGGCTCGTCGGCCAGGAGGATCAGCGGCCGGTTGACGAAGGCCCGGGCGATCGAGACCCGCTGCTGCTCGCCGCCGGAGAGCTCGTCGGGGTAGTTCTTCTGCTTCTTGGCCAGGCCGACCAGCTCGAGGATGGCGGGGACCTGGGTCTTGATCACGTGGCGGGGGCGGCCGATCACCTCGAGGGCGAAGGCCACGTTCTCGTAGACGTTCTTGTTCTGGAGCAGCTTGTAGTCCTGGTAGACGCTGCCGATGTTGCGGCGCAGGTAGGGGATCTTCCACGAGCTGAGCTCGCCGATGTCCTTGCCGGCCACGAAGATGTGCCCGGCCTGGGGCTGCTCCTCCCGGTTGAGCAGGCGCAGGAGCGTCGACTTGCCCGACCCCGACGGCCCCACCAGGAAGACGAACTCGCCCTTGCCGATCTCGAAGGATCCGTCCTTCAGGGCGACCACATCGCCCTTGTAGACCTTGGTGACGTTCTCCAGCTTGATCATCCGGCGATCGACGTTACAGGCGCGTGACGCTCAAACCGCGGCACCCAGGTCCTCGGCCCGCCGCCACCGGAGGTAGGCCTCCATGAACGGGTCGACGTCGCCGTCGAGGACGTTGTCGACCTGCGCCGTCTCGTGCTCGGAGCGCAGGTCCTTGACCATCTGGTACGGCTGGAGCACGTAGGAGCGGATCTGGCTGCCGAAGCCGACGGAGTGCTGCACGCCCCGGATGGCGTCGAGCTCGGCCTCCCGCTCCAGCCGGGCCACCTCGGCCAGCTTGGCCTTGAGGATCTGCATGGCCCGGTCCTTGTTCTGGTGCTGGCTGCGCTCGTTCTGGCAGGACACCACGATGCCGGTGGGCAGGTGGGTGATGCGCACCGCCGAGTCGGTCACGTTGACGTGCTGGCCGCCGGCGCCCGACGAGCGGTACACGTCGATGCGCAGCTCCTTGTCGTCGATGACGACGTCGGGGATGTCCTCCAGGAAGGGCGTGACCTTGAGGGCGGCGAAGGCGGTCTGGCGCTTGCCCTGGGCGTTGAACGGGCTCATCCGCACCAGCCGGTGGACGCCGTGCTCCGAGCGGAGCAGGCCGTAGGCGTGGCGGCCCTTGACCATGGCCGTGGCCGACGAGATGCCGGCCTCCGAGCCCTCCGAGACCTCCTCGATCTCGGTGTCGAGGCCCCGCTTCTCGGCCCAGCGGAGGTACATCCGCAGCAGCATGTTGGCCCAGTCCTGGGCGTCGGCCCCGCCCTCGCCGGCCTGGACCTCGATGATGGCGTCGGCCTCGTCGTGCTCGCCGGTGAAGAGGCTGCGCAGCTCGAGCCGGGAGAACCGCTCGGCCAGCTCGGCGATCGCCGCCTCGATCTCGGGCTCGAGGCTCTCGTCCTTCTCCTCCCGGGCCAGCTCGGCCAGGGTCTCGGCGTCCTCGATGCCGGCCTCGAGCCCCTCGTAGGCCTCGATGTCGTCGACCAGCGACGCCAGCTCGCCGGTGACGGCCCGGGCCCGCTCGGCGTCGTCCCACAGGTCGGGCCGGCTGGCCTCGGTCTCGAGCTCGGCCCGCTGGTCCCGCAGGTCGTCGACGCGCAGGTACTGGTGGGCCTCGGCCAGGGACGTGCGGAGCCGTGAGAGGTCGTCGGAGAAGTCGCGCATCAGGACGTCGAAACTACGTCAACGAGCGCGCACCACCACCGTGCCGGCGGCGCGGTCGGCCAGGTTCCGCCGCATCGGGTCGAACCCGGCGGTGGTGAAGATGATCATCGACAGGGCGAGGGCGAAGGGCAGCGGGATGACGGCGACGACCGCCGGGAGCCCGATCCGCAGGGCCGCCTCCCACCACAGTGGGCAGCGGCCGTTGAGCTGGCGGGCGACCCGGATGCCGAGGGCGAGCTTGCCGAGGGTCTGGCCCCAGAGGGCGACGGCGATCGTCTCGTAGAGCACGGCCACGGCGAGCAGCGGCGCCACCAGGGCGACGTAGCCGGAGGCCGACGACCCCTCCATCGAGTCGGTCGCCGTCGGGTCGCCGCCGTTGAGCACCAGCATCACGCCGCCGGCGATCACCGAGTACGGCAGGCCGACGATCAGGGCGTCGAGGATCCGGGCGATCCCCCGGTCGCGCAGCGACGCCAGCGAGTTCACCCCGGTGCGGGGGAAGGACTGCGGCCCGACCGGCATCGGGTCCTGGGTGGGCGGGTGCCACTCGTCGATCTCCACGATCTGGTCCTCCTCAGTCCGCGGCGTCGGCGAGCGACTCGGACAGGGCGGGGTGGACGAGCAGGCTCTCGACGATGTCGGTCACCCGCAGCCCGGCGGTGACGGCGAGGGCGAGGACCGAGATCAGCTCGGCCGCGTGCTGGCCGACGATCGAGCCGCCCAGCACCACACCGGTGGCCGGGTCGGAGACGATCTTGACGAAGCCCCGGGGGTCGTCGTTGATCAGCGCCTTGGCCGACGCCGAGAAGGGCACCTTGGTGACCCGGACCTTGCGGCCGCTGGCGAAGGCATCGGCCTCGGCCAGGCCCACGTCGGCGATCTCGGGGTCGGTGAAGATGGCCGACGCCGCCTTCTCGTAGTCGAGGTGGCGGTGCGGGCCGCGGTGGAGGCCGAGGGCGTGCTCGGCGATCTTGCGGCCCTGCATGCTCGCCACCGACGA
>JBQGCF010000021.1:0-14060 GCA_052038315.1 Iamia sp. | reverse complement strand
GGCGTAGGCCGTGGTCCGCAGGACGGCCGGGTGCGGGTACCAGGGCGGGCGCGGGCTCTCGGGCGCGTCGGGTGGGTACGGCACCCGGCCCCCCTACCCAGGAGGGTGACCGTCAGACGGCGACCAGAGTGGCGGCGACGGCGGCCACCGCCAGCCCGGCGACCTGCGTGCGGCGCATGCGCTCGTCGAGCACGGTCTGGGCCAGGACGACGGTGGCGGCCGGGTACAGGCCGGTGAGGGCCGAGACGACGGCGAGCAGGCCGTGGCGCAGGGCGACGAGGTAGAGGACGTTGGCGGCCATGTCGAGCACGCCGCTGACCAGGACCACCGGCAGGCCCCGTCCGCTGAAGGCCTCCCGCAGCCCCTCGCCCCGGGCGGTGATCAGCACGGCGAGGAAGGGCAGCGAGGCGAGGCGGGCGCCGACCAGCGGGTAGAGCCCGGCGTCGTCGCCCGTCCCGTGGAGGCACACGAAGAAGAGGCCGAACAGGGCACCGGCGGCCAGGGCGGTGACGACCACCTCGACCCCGGCCCGGGCCGTCGACCCGTCGACCGCCTCGTCGCGCCCCTCCCGAGTGATCAGGACGACGGCGGCGAGGGCGACGAGGATGCCGAACCCGGCGGCGGCGCCGGGCCGCTCGCCCTGGAGCACGCCGGCGAGGATGGGCACGACCGACGCGGTCAGGGCGGCGACCGGCGCCACCACGCTCATCGGGCCCTTGGCCAGGCAGCGGAAGAGGAGGACGACGCCGCTGGAGCCGAACAGGCCGCCGAGGGCGCCGAGCAGGAGGTCGCGGCTCGTCACCGTGGCCGGCGGGAGGAGGGGCAGGACGGCGAGCAGGGCCACGAACCCGGCCGCCTGGGTGCCGAGAGCGACGGCCAGGGCCGCCCGCCGACGCGCCGCCAGGCCGCCCAGGAAGTCGGCGGAGCCGAACACGACGGCGGCTCCCAGCGCCAGCACGACGGACATGGACGACCTCCTCGGATCAGTGCGGTGGACCGGCCGGTGCAGCCTAGAGGTCTGACAACAGGATGCACCACCCGGTTCACCCGAGTGGTCCGTCGGCGCGCCGGCGATAGCGTGCACCCTGTGCCCGAAGCCGACGTCGTGGCGGCCGCCATCGCCCGCAACACCCGGGCGCTGCGCGCCGAGCGCCAGTGGTCGCTGGAGACCCTGGCCAGCCGGTCCGGGGTCAGCAAGGGGATGCTCGTCCAGATCGAGCAGGCCCGCACCAACCCCAGCGTGGGGACGCTGTGCCGGGTCGCCGACGCCTACGGCGTGACCCTCGCCCAGCTGGTCGAGCTGTCCGACACCGCCTCGGTGCGGGTCGTCGCGCCCGACGACGTCATCCGGCTGTGGTCGGGCGAGGAGGGCTCGGCCGGCGACCTGCTCGTCGGCGTCGACCGGCGGGAGCACGTCGAGCTGTGGCGCTGGACGATCGCCCCCGGCGACAGCCACGCCTCCGAGGGCCACATGGAGGGGACCCGGGAGATGCTGGCGGTGCTGTCGGGCACCCTCACCCTCGAGGTCGGCGACCAGACCTACACGATCGGGGCCGGGGGTGCCGTCCTGTTCGACGGGCACCACGACCACGTCTACCGCAACGCCCACAAGCGCCCGCTCGACGCCGTCCTCGTCGTCATCCAGCCCACCACCGGCGACGTCCCCGGTCCCAGCCACCCGGGCTGAGGTGGTGGCGTAGCGTGCCGCCATGGGCGACACCTACGAAGTGGTCCGCACCCGCACCGTCGAAGCCCCCTCGGCGGTCATCCACGACCTGATCGCCGACTTCCGCGAGTGGGTCCGCTGGTCGCCGTGGGAGGACCTCGACCCGGACCTCGGGCGCACCTACTCCGGCCCCGACCGCGGCGTGGGCTCGATCTACGAGTGGAGCGGCAACCGCAAGGCCGGCCAGGGGAGGATGGAGATCACCGGTGACGAGCCGCTGGAGGTCGTCGTCGCCGTCACCTTCCTCAAGCCGTTCAAGTCGACCTCGACGGCCACCTTCCGGCTCGATCCCGAGGGGGCGGGGACGAAGGTGACGTGGACGATGGTCGGGCCCAAGACCATCGCCAGCCGGCTGATGAGCATCGTCGGCGGGATGGACAGGATGATCGGTCCCGACTTCGAGAAGGGCCTCACCCGGCTGAAGGCCACCGCCGAGACCTGAGCGCCCCGGGCGAGGTTTCCCCGGCGACGGGGGCGCGCAGGGTCCGGCGGTGACCGACGACGTGTTCACCGACGCCCTCCGCACCCTCGACCGCGCCGCCGAGGTGGGCGGGATCGACACCGAGGTGGTCGAGCGGCTGCGCCACCCGCGGGCGATCCTGCAGGTCGCCGTCCCGGTGCGGCTCGACGACGGCTCGCTGCAGACCTTCACCGGGTACCGGGTCCGCCACGACGACACGCGTGGACCGGCCAAGGGCGGCATCCGCTTCCACCCCGACGTCAGCCTGGCCGAGGTCGAGGCCCTCGCCCTCTGGATGACCCTCAAGTGCGCCCTCGTCGACATCCCCTTCGGCGGGGCCAAGGGCGGCGTGGTCGTCGATCCCAAGGCGCTGTCGGCCATGGAGCTCGAACGGCTGAGCCGGGGCTTCGTCACCGCCCTCGGCGACTTCGTCGGTCCCGACACCGACATCCCGGCGCCGGACGTCTACACGAACGAGATGGTGATGGGCTGGATGGTCGACGAGCACTCGCGGGCCCGGGGCCGGCGGGTCCCGGCCATGATCACCGGCAAGCCCATCGCCCTGGGCGGGAGCCGGGGCCGGTCCGAGGCCACGGGGCGGGGCGCCTACGAGGCGATCAAGGTCGTCGAGGAGCGGGAGGGGTGGGAGCCGGCCGACACCACCGTCGCCGTCCAGGGGTTCGGCAACGCCGGGCAGAGCGTGGCCCGCCTGCTCCACGCCGACGGCTACCGGGTCGTCGCCGTCAGCGACTCGCAGGGCGGCATCCGCAGCGACGACGGCCTCGACGTCCCCGCCCTGGCCGACGCCAAGGCCCGCAAGCGGGAGCTGACCGACGTCTACGCCGACGGTGCGGTGGGCGATGCCGACGACGTCGAGCAGATCACCAACGACGACCTCCTCGCCCTGGACGTCGACGTGCTGGTGCCGGCCGCCCTGGAGGGGGCGATCACCGAGGAGAACGCCAAGGCGGTGCGGGCCCGCTGGATCGTCGAGGTGGCCAACGGCCCGGTCACCTCGGCGGCCGACGCCGTGCTCGCCGACCAGGGCGTGACCGTGCTCCCCGACATCCTGGCCAACGCCGGCGGGGTCACCGTCTCCTACTTCGAGTGGGTCCAGAACCGCCAGGGCCTGGCCTGGTCGCTCGGCGAGGTCCGGGAGCGGCTGCGCGAGGTGATGCGGCGGGCCACCGAGGAGGTCCTCGACCACGCCGCCGAGGAGGACGTCGACCTCCGCACCGCGGCCTACGTCCTCGCCCTCCGCCGTCTGGAGGAGGCCATAGCCGCCACCGGCACCAAGTCCGACTTCACCTGAAGGAGCCCGGGTCCGTGGGCCAGCGGTGCTTGGGGTAGCGGCCGGCCATCTCCTTGCGGACCTCGGCCCACGAGCCGGCCCAGAAGCCGGGGAGGTCGGCGGTGACCTGGACGGGGCGGCCGGCCGGCGACAGGACGTGGACGACGATCGGCACCCGGCCCTGGTCGACCGTCGGATGGACCGTGGTGCCGTAGAGGTCCTGGGCGCGGGTCGAGATCGACGGCGTGCCGTCGGCGTAGGCGATGGCGACCTCCCGGCCCCCGGCCAGCCGGACGGTGCGGGGTGCGACGGCGTCGAGGTCGCCCAGCCTCGGGTACCCGAGCCGGGCCCGGAGGGCGGTCAGCACGTCGACCCGCTCCAGGTCGCGGCGGCTGCGGGCCCCACCGAGCAGGGGCGCCAGCCACCCGTCGAGATCGGCGAGCAGGGCCTCGTCGCTCAGGTCGGGCCACCCCTCGCGCCGACCGGCGGCGAAGGTGGCCCGGGCCTGGCGGGCGCGGGCGGCATCGGTCCACGGCAGGAGCGCCAGGCCGGCGACCCGGACCCGCTCGACCAGCGCCGCCGTCGTGTCCGGACCGGCGTCCGGCCGGCCCTCGGCGCGGGACAGCACCAGTGCGTCGAGCCGGCGCTCGGTGACCGAGCGGAGGTCGTCGCGCTCGTCGTCCCAGCCCACGACCGTGCGGCTCTCGACCGACGCACCGCCGAGCGCCAGCACGTCGGCCTCGTCGAGAGCCGCGGCGATCCGGATCCGCCCATCGGCGTCGCGCCCTCGCCCGACGTCGAGCTCGGCCACGACGAGGAAGGGCTCGTCGCCCAGGGCGTCACCGTCGGGCACCCACGCCCCGATGCCGTTGCGCAGCCGGAAGCGGCGGCCGGTCCGGGCCTGGGCCAACCGGTCCGGGTAGGCCAGGCCCAGGAGCGGGCCGGCCACCGTCAGGTCGACCCCCGACGAGCGGCGCACCCCCGCCCGGCGCGCCACCTGGCCGGCCCGGCGCCGGACCGAGCGCACCGCGTCCCGGTCGGCACGAGGGTGCGATGCCCGCTCGTCGGCCAGCAGGCGCAGCCGCTCGGCGGCGTCGACCGGGACCTCGTCGGGACGCCCCCGGAGCACGTCCCGCTCCTCGAGCAGGCAGGCGAGCAGGCACGCCTCCCAGCCGTGGCCCTGCTCGGCCCCGGCGACGACCATCCGGGCGAGGCGGGGGTGCAGGGGCAGGTCGGACAGCCGGCGACCGAGGGCGGTCGGCCTCCCGTCGCCGTCGATGGCGCCCAGCGACCGCAGGAGGGTCCGGGCCTCGGCCAGCGCCGGC
Source organism: Iamia sp. (assembly GCA_052038315.1). GTDB lineage: Bacteria > Actinomycetota > Acidimicrobiia > Acidimicrobiales > Iamiaceae > Iamia. Next base: position 9,258 of record JBQGCF010000021.1, on the reverse strand, counting down.
GCCGGCGGCCGGTCGAGGAACCGCAGCTCGTCGTCGGCCGCCCCCCACACGGCCAGCTCCAGGGCCAGCGGGGCCAGGTCGACCTGCTCGATCTCGGGGGTGGCGAAGCGGGGCCGGGGGGCGTGCTCGACCTTCGACCAGAGGCGGATCGCCACACCGGGCTCGGTGCGCCCGGCCCGGCCGGCCCGCTGCTCGGCCGAGGCCTTGCTGGCGGTCACGGTGACGAGCCGGGTCAGGCCGGTGCGGGGGTCGAGCCGGGGCACCCGGGCCAGCCCGGCATCGACGACGACCCGCACGCCGGCGACGGTCAGGCTCGACTCGGCGATGTCGGTGGCCAGGACCACCCGGCGCCGGCCCGGCGGCGAGGGCGCCAGGGCCCGGTCCTGCTCCTCCAGCGAGAGGGCGCCGAACAACGGTCGCACGTCGACATCGGGCCCCGGCCCCGCACTCGCCAGGGCCGAGGCGGCCCGGCGGATGTCGGCCGCACCGGGGAGGAAGACGAGGACGTCGCCGGTCTCGGACCGCAGGGCGCCGGACACGACCCGGGCGACGTGGGCGTCGAGCCGCTCCCGGTCGCGGCCCGGCGCCCAGCGGACGTCGACCGGGAAGGTCCGCCCGGTGCTGGAGACGACCGGCGCAGCGGCGCCATCGGTCCCCAGCAGGGCAGCGAGCCGGTCCGTGTCGAGGGTGGCCGACATGGCCAGCAGCCGGAGGTCGGGGCACAGCGCGCTGCGGGCGTCGAGGGCGAGGGCCAGGGCCAGGTCGGTGTGGACGCTGCGCTCGTGGACCTCGTCGAGCACCACCAGCCCGGTGCCCTCGAGCGACGGGTCGCGCTGCAGCCGGCGGACGAGGATCCCCTCGGTGACCACCTCGATGCGGGTCGACGGCGAGGTCACGTCCTCGTCCCGGGTGCGGTAGCCGGCGGTGCCGCCGACCGTCTCGCCCAGCAGGTCGGCCAGGCGCCGCGCCGCGGCCCGGGCGGCCAGACGGCGGGGCTCGAGCACGACGATGCGACCGCCGCCCAGCCAGGGCTCGTCGAGCAGGCGGAGGGGGACGACCGTGGTCTTGCCGGCGCCGGGCGGGGCGTGGAGGACAGCGGCCCCGACCTCCGCCAGGGCCGACCGCACCGCCGGCACCGCCTCCTCGACCGGCAGCCCGGTGGGGGCGACCGTCACCGGTGGCGCCGCACCGCTACCGACCCCACGCTGCGCCGACCGCGCCGGTGCCCAGGTCGACCACCTGGATCACGCCGTCGGCGTCGACCACGGCGTGGCCGTCGCGCAGGGTGTCGATCCGGGCGCTGACGCTGTCCGGGTTCTCGGCGCGCAGCGGCGCCACGCCGACGGTCTCGGCCTCGCCGTCGGCCAGGTCGACGTCCAGCAGCTCGAACCGGGGCCCCGGCGGCCCGATGGCGAGCAGCCTCAGCTCCTCCCCCACCACCAGCGGGGCGACGAGTGGGCCGTCGTAGACCGACTCGGTCGTGCTCTGCGGACCGACCTCGGCCAGCACGGCATCGGGTCCGAGGCGGTGGGTCCAGGCCTCGGCCCCGCTGCGCAGGTCGTGGGCCACCAGGGCCACCTCCGGCGTGCCCCGGTTGTCCGTCACGGCCCCGACGAACAGGTCGTCGCCGACCATCTGGACCTGCGGCTCGGCCGCGCTGTCGGGCGGCACCGGCACCTCCCGCAGCCCGCCCTCGGACAGCCCGACCACCACCCACGACTCGAGCCCGGCGATCACCAGCTCGGACCGGCCCATCGCCCACGGCTGTTCGTCGGTCCCGTACCAGTCGAAGGCCGACTCGGCCAGGTTCGACCACCGCTGCTCCCCCGTCGTCACCGTCCAGCGCTGGACGCACGAGGGGTGCGACCCGTAGACGATCACGACGTCGTCGCTGTCGGGCACGGGGATGACCGGCAGGTCGGGGCTCGCGTAGACGGATCGGGTGGTGTCGGGGTCGCGGGTGTCGACGCAGCCGGGGGCGAAGCGGGAGAGCTCGGAGCCGTCGGCCGGGTCGACCAGCACCATCGACACCGCGGCCTCCGGCTGGTCCTCGGGCTTGTCGTCGACCAGGAGCACGGCGTCGCCGACGACCACGGCCTGGCCGCTGACCGACGTGAAGCGGTGCGACCAGAGGAGGTCGCCCGTCGCCGGGTCGAAGACGGTGACCTCGCCGTCGGTGCCCCGCACCAGGAGGGTCCCGTCGACCAGGGCGAAGCAGGCGGTGCAGAACGGGTCGACGACGTCGGAGGCCTCGCCCTCCCACAGCACCGTGCCGTCGGCCCGGTCGAGCCCGACCACCCGGCGCCCGAGGCTGGCGACGACGACCTCGTCGGTGGCCACCATCTGGGCCGAGTACACGTCGTCGGGGACGACCGCGGCCTCCCACACCGGCCCGTCGGCCAGGTCGACCAGGGCGATCACCCGGCCGTCGACCCCGATCGGCGTGGCCATGGTGACCACCTGGGGATCGTCGGCCAGGTCGCCGGGGAGGACGAGGAGGTCGCCCGAGGTGGGCGACAGGTCGGTGCCGGCCACGCCCTCGACGCTGCTGTCGACCCCGTCGTCGCCGCTGATGCTGACGAAGACGGCGATCAGGATGGCGACGACCGGGAACACGACGGTCACCACGACGACCCCGAGGATGATCCGGCTGCGGCGGGCCTCGCGGGCCCGATCCGACATCTGGGCCCTCGCCGGTCGCCCGTCGGGGCGGGGCCCGTCGGACCGGGGCGGGGACGGGCGTCCGGGGGCGGCCCCGGCTCCGAACCGGGGTCGACGGCCGCCGGTGGGGGCGGCGTCGTGGAACCGGCCACAGGCGCCGCAGACCCGGGCGCCGTCGGTGTCCGGCAGCGGGGCGCCGCAGCGGGTGCAGGGGGTGGGCACGTCGACTCCAGTCTCGCCCCGCCGCCCGCGAGGCCGGCCCGAACCTATCTCCCGGTGCTGCCGGGTCGGTTCGCCGGCCCACCTCGTAGGTTTCAGGAACCTCAACCCGATGACCGACGACCGGAAGGGACGATGAGCACCGACGACGCCACGACGATCCTCGCCGTGCTGGCCACGGTCGGTGCCGTCCTCGGGGTCCTCGGGCTGGTCGCCGCCGTCCTCCCCGGCGTGGGCCCCCGGGTGCGGGCCGCCATCGCCGGCCAGGGCGTCCCCCTCGCCTGGCTGGTCGCCCTGGTCGCCACCCTCGGCAGCCTCTACCTCTCCGAGGGCGCCCACTTCACGCCCTGCCGGCTGTGCTGGTACCAGCGCATCGCCATGTACCCGCTGGTCGTCGTGCTCGGCCTGGGCTGGTTGCGCCGCGACGCCGGCGCCCGCCTCACCGCCGCCGTGCTGGCCGGGCTGGGCCTGGCCGTGAACCTCTACCACCTCGCCGTCGAGCTGTGGCCCACCATCGAGGGCTCCGGCTGCGACCCGAACAACCCCTGCGCCCTCCGCTGGGTCGAGGTGTGGGGGTTCTGGACCATCCCCCGGATGGCCACCGTCGCCTTCGCCCTCGTCCTCCTCGCCCTGGCCCTCGACCGCGGGCCCCGTCTCCCCCAGGAGCCCTCGACCTCATGAGCGAGCGAATCCGAAGGCACGGGCGTTCTGACGGCGGAGCCGGCGGAGCCGTCAGCGCTCATCGGTGCCGCCCGACCGAGACCGAGCCGAACCCGACCCACCAACCGAAGGTGCACCGATGAGCTACAAGCCGACCAAGGGCCAGCCCCTCAGCCGTGTCGACGCCGCCCGCAACGGGTCCGGCGTCCCGGTGTTCGCCATCGGCGTCGCCGTGCTGGTGCTGGTGCTGATCGCCGCCGTCGTCGGCGTCCTCGTGTTCGGGGGCGACGACTCCGACACCGGCAGCCTGGCCGCCGGGGACCAGGCCTTCGGCGAGGTCACCGCTACCGGCAACCCCCTCCCCGAGTACCCCGAGGACCCCACGGCCGAGGACCCGGCCGTCGGCGAGCCGGCCCCCAAGCTGGTCGGCGAGACCCCCTCGGGCGACCCGGTCACCATCGACCCGGCCGAGGGCCCGATGGTGATCGCCTTCCTCGCCCACTGGGGCCCCCACTGCCAGGCCGAGGTGCCCCGCATCGTCGAGGTGGCCGACGGCGCCGACGAGATCGAGGGTGTCCGCTTCGCCGCCGTGCTCACCGCCAGCGACCCCAACCTCGACAACTTCCCGCCCGGCGACTGGCTGGCCCGGGAGGACTGGCCGGCGCCGGCCATGGTCGACAGCGAGGCCGAGTCGGGCAGCATCCCGGTGGCCTTCGGGGCCTACGGCGTGGCCGGCTACCCCTTCCTGGTGGCCATCGACGCCGACGGCAACATCGCCGCCCGTTCGTCGGGCGAGCTGGGCGAGGACGGCCTGCGCGACTTCTTCGCCCAGGTCGCTCCGAGCTCCTAGCCCCGGCCGCGGTTGGCCCGGGCCCGGCGGGCGATCGAGTCGATCGACACGGCCAGCAGCAGCACGGCACCGGTGACGATGAAGCGGATCGACGAGTCGACCCCGATGCGGTTGAGCCCGCTGGTGATCATCGTCAGCACGAGCACGCCCAGCAGCGAGGAGTAGGCCGAGCCGCGCCCGCCGAACAGGCTCGTCCCGCCGATGACGCCGGCGGCGATGGCGGTGAGGTTCACGTCGTTGCCGCCGCTCTGCTGGGAGACCGACGTCAGCTTGCCCATGAACATCAGGCCACCGATGGCGGCGAAGCAGCCGGTGAGGGCGAAGGCCGAGATGTAGACCCGGTCGACCTTGATGCCCGAGCGCCGGGCCGCCTCCACGTTGCCGCCGACCGCGGTGAGGTGACGGCCCCAGCGGGAGCGGCGCAGCAGCAGGTCCACCAGCACCACCAGGGCGGCGAAGGCGATCACGCTGTAGCCCCAGCCCCGGCCGATGTTCAGGTAGTAGGTGAGGTAGCCGAGCCCCCCGGCGAGCAGCGCCGTCTTGATGCCGACCAGCGGGAGCGACGGCGCCGACAGCCCCGCCTTCGTCCGGGCCCGGATCACCCACAGCCGGGACAGGAGGTAGACGACCGTGATCAGCGCGACGAGGGCGTAGGACGCGACGTCGCCCAGGAAGCGGGAGCGGGCGAACTCGGCCAGCCCCGACTCGCGGGGGATGTTGATCGTGCCGTTGTCGCCCAGCACGCTCAGCTGGAGGCCGTAGAAGGCGAGCAGGCCGGCCAGCGTGATCACGAAGCTGGGCACGCCGACCTTGGTGAACAGCAGGCCGTAGACCAGCCCGATCGCCAGCCCGGCCCCGACGCCGGCGCCCAGGGCGACCCACAGCGGCAGGTCCTGGTCGACGAACAGCACGGCGGTGATCGACGCCGCCAACCCGCTGACCGAGCCCACCGACAGGTCGATCTCCCCCAGCAGCAGCACCAGCACGATGCCCAGCGAGATCACCCCGTAGGGCACCGCCGAGAGGGTGATGTTCACCAGGTTGGACGACGAGAGGTAGGTCGCGTCCTGGAGGTAGAAGACGATGGCGATGGCGATGATGCCGAGGACGACGGGGACGTTGCCGAGATCGCCACCGGCCAGCCGCTGGCGGAAGTCGACCAGCGCGCCACGCAGCCCGGCGTGGCGGATCAGCCGCTCGTCGGCCATGTCCGAGGCGACGGACGGTGCGGTCATCGATCGATCTCCTTGCTCAGCGACGGCCCGGTGGGTGACGGCCCGGTGGGTGGCGCCGCGGCCGGCGGTGCGTGCGGTCGCGACCCCCGGGCCGCCCGGGCGGCCACGACGTTGTCGTCGGCCCCGGTGATGGCGGCGACCAGCTGCTCGGTGGTGGCCTCCGAGGCGTCGAGGTCGACCGCGTTGCGGCCGAGCCGGAGCACGACGACCCGGTCGGCCACCGCCTGCACGTCGGCCATGTTGTGGGTGATCAGCAGCACGCCGAGGCCCTGGTCGCGCAGCCGTTCGATCAGGTTGAGGACCTCGGCCGTCTGGGCCACGCCGAGCGCCGCGGTGGGCTCGTCGAGCATGACGATGCGGGGCCGGCCAACCAGGCTGCGGGCGATGGCCACCGTCTGGCGCTGGCCGCCCGACAGCCCGGCCACCGGGATGCGGACCGACGGGATCTTGGCCGAGAGCTGCTTGAGCAGGCCCCACGCCTCGCGCTCCATGTCGACCTCGTCGAGCACCCCGAGACCGGTGCGCTCCTGGCCCAGGAAGAGGTTGGCGACGACGTCGAGGTTGTCGCACAGGGCCAGGTCCTGGAACACGGTGGCGATCCCGGCGGCCTGGGCGGCCCGGGGGTGGGGCAGGTGCACCGGCCGGCCCGCCACCCGGATCGTCCCCGAGTCGGCCTGGTGCACCCCGGCCAGCACCTTGACCAGCGTCGACTTGCCGGCGCCGTTGTCGCCGACCAGGGCCACGACCTCGCCGGCGTGGACCTCGAGGTGGACGTCGGAGAGGGCCTGCACCGAGCCGAAGCGCTTGCTCACGCCCTCGACGACGACGACGGGCTGACCCCCCGGACCGCCCGGCATCGGGCCACCCATGGGCATCAGGACAGCCCGGCCTCGGTGCAGGCGTCGGCGTACTCGTCGGTGCAGACGTCCTCCACCGAGTAGAGCCCGTCGGCGATCACGGTGTCGGCGACGTTGTCGACGGTGACGACGATCGGGTCGAAGATGAACGACGGCACGCCCTCGTAGTCGGTGGTCTCACCCACGTCGTCGCCGTTGACGATGTCGACCGCCACCTCGGCGGCCGTCTCGGCCTCGATCGGGTACGGCTTGTAGATCGTCATGTGCTGCTCGCCGGCCACGATGCGCTGGATGGCGGCCAGCTCGGCGTCCTGACCGGTCACGGGCGGGAGCTCGGCCGGGTCGATGCCGGCCTCGGTCAGCGCCGCGATCACACCGCCGGCCTGGCCGTCGTTGGCGGCGTAGACGCCGGCCAGCGACGAGGGGTCGTCCATGGTGTCGAGCTGGTCGCTGGTGAAGTCCTCGGCGTTGCCCGGGCTCCAGTCGGGGTTGTCGTACTCGGCGACGATGGTCAGGCCGCTGTCGTCGATGGCGCTGTGGGCGCCCGACTTGAACTGGGCCGCGTTGGGGTCGTCGGGCGAGCCGTTGAGCATCAGGATGTCGCCCTCGCCACCGGTGGCCTCGACCAGCGCCTCGCCCTGCAGCCGGCCGACCGTCTCGTTGTCGAACGACATGTAGTAGTCGGCGCCCGCGATGAAGCGGTCGTAGGCGATGACCGGGATCTCCTCGGCCTGGGCGTCGGCCACCTTGGAGGCGGCCGACTCGCCGTTGACCGGGTCGAGGACGATCACGTCGACGCCCTGCGAGATGGCGCTGTCGACCTGGTCGGCCTGCTTGTTCTCGTCCTGGTCGGCGTTGAAGTAGACGACCTCGCAGTCGTCGCACAGCTCGGCGACCTTGTCCTCGAACAGCGGGCGGTCGAAGGACTCGTAGCGCGTCGTCTGCGACTCGGGCAGGAGCAGGGCGATCTTCTTGCCCCCACCCCCTCCCCCGCCGCCCCCGCCGTCGCCGCCGCCCTCCTCGTCGTTGGCACCGCAGGCAGCCACGCTGCCGACGGTCAGGACCACGGCCGCGGCCAGCACGGCCGCGCGACGAACACGCATCATCTCGCACCCCATCGGGGTCACGGACCGGTCGGGGGGAGCCGGTCCTGGGACGTCGGTCACGTTCGCGAATGTGACGCTTGTCGTCAAGAGGTGAACACAAGATCGCACTCCGACTGCGTGGACCACCCCTAATGTTCAGGTCTTGACCGCTACGGGCCGGTCGGGCCACCCTGACGACATGACCACGCGGCGGTCGCCCGGCCCCCCGCCGGGCTCGGTGGCGGCGGGGGGCCCGTTCCACCCCCCTCCGGGGTCGGTGGCGTCGCTGCGCACCGCCAACCAGCGCCGGGTCATCGAGGTCCTGCGGGACCGGCCCGGTCCGGCCGAGGTCACCCAGGCCGCCATCGCCCGGGCCACCGGCCTGGCCCCGGCGACGGTGTCGAACATCGTGCGCGAGCTGGTCGCCGCCGAGGTGGTCGAGACGACGGCCGGCTCCGGGCGCCGGGGCACCACCGTGCGCATCTCCCGGCGGGCCGGCTACATCGTCGGGATCGACGTGGGCCACAGCCACCTGCGCGTCGCCATCGGGGACCTCGGCGGCACGATCGTGGGCGAGGCCCGCCAGCGCCTCGCCCCCACCCACGCCCTGGACGAGGCGCTCGACCTGATGGAGCGGCTGCTCGACCGCCTGCTCGCCGATCTCGGGGTCGGCCGCAGCGCGGTGGTCGGCGTGGGCATGGGCCTGCCGACGCCGATGGAGGTCGCCGGGCGCATCACCGACACGTCGATCCTCCCGGGGTGGGTCGGGGTCGACCCGGCCGCCGTCGTCGGCCGGCGCCTCGATCGCACCGTCCACGTCGACAACGACGCCAACCTCGGCGCCCTCGCCGAGCACCGCTGGGGAGCCGGGCGGGGCCACCGCTGCCTGGCCTACGTCAAGGTCTCCTCCGGCGTCGGCTGCGGGCTGGTGTTCGACGGCGTGGTGTTCCGGGGCGGCACCGGCATGGCCGGCGAGCTGGGCCACCTGACGATCGACGACGACGGCCCGCTGTGCCGCTGCGGCGGGCGCGGCTGCCTCGAGGCCTACTGCTCGATCGGCACGGTGCGGGCCCTGCTGGCCGACCAGCTGCCCGGCGCCGACCTGCCCGAGATCGTCCAGGCCGCCACCCGCGGCAACGCCGCCGCGGTGCGGGCCATCGAGGACGCCGGCCACCACCTCGGCTGGGGCATCGCCCACCTGGCCAACCTGATCAACCCGACGCGCATCGTCATCGGCGGCGACCTGGCCCAGGCCGGCGACCTGCTCATCGACGCCGTCGCCGTCGCCCTCCGCCGCCGCACCCTCGCCGGCGTGGCCTCGTCGGTCACCCTGCGGGCCTCCGCGCTCGGCGGCCGCTCGTCGGTGATCGGCGCCCTCCTCCTCGCCATGACCTCCGAGGAGGTCAGCGCGCGGCGATGAAGTGGCGGGACTCGCCCGGGTAGTAGCGGTCGACCGAGACCGGCTGCTCGACCATGCCGAGGGCCCGGGCCACCTTGGCCGAGGGCTCGTTGTCGGGGTACATGAAGCAGTGGATCCGGGGCACCTCCTCGAGCCCGGCGGCGAGCAGCGCGGCGGCCGCGTCCCGGGCCAGCCCCCGGCCCCAGGCGTCGGGGTGGAGGTGCCAGCCGATCTCGACCTCGGTCTCCTCGGGCGGCGGCTCGGACCCGGCCGTCGTGATCAGCACCGTGCC
>JBQGCF010000020.1:0-22181 GCA_052038315.1 Iamia sp. | reverse complement strand
CGATCCCCGCCCCCCGCGCGGCCGAGCCCGAAATAGCGCCCAGCAGCGGGCGGGACGCCCGCTCATGGTCGCAATTTCGGGGTTGGGGGCCGTCCCAGAGGGTGTGGGCGAGGAGGAGGGCGGCGGCGACGAGGACGGCGTAGGGCGACTCGGGCATCAGCTGGCCGTCGTTGGCCCACAGGATCGGGGCGACGGCGGCCAGGCCGGCGGCGGCCATCCCGGCCCGCTCCCCCGCCAGCCGCCGGGCCAGCAGGGCGAGCAGCGGCACGACCAGGGCGCCGATCAGCGCGGTGATGCCCCGGTGGGCGGCGAAGGAGCCGAGCCCGACCTTCGAGGCCGCCGCCAGGACCAGGACGAGCAGCGGCGGGTGGTCGGCGCTGGGGGCGCCGTCGCTGCGGTAGGGGGCGACGAAGCCGTCGCCGTCGGCCACCGCCAGGGCCTGCTGGTGGTAGTAGATCGGGTCGTAGGTGACGAGGAAGCCGGGCTCCGACGGCACCTCGGACGCGGCCGTGTAGGCCAGCCGCACACCCACGGCCAGCACCGTCGCGGCCAGGACCACCATCCCGAACCGCATGCCCCCGGCTGGGGGCCTCACCCCGGCGGTCTCACCGTGATCCCCGCAGCGGACATGACGGCCTTGGCCTCGGCGATCGAGTGCTCGGCCCAGTGGAAGATCGACGCCGCCAGCACGGCATCGGCCCCGCCCTCCAGCACCCCGTCGACCAGGTGGTCGAGGGTGCCCACGCCCCCGCTGGCGATGACGGGGACCGACACCGCATCGCTGACGGCGCGGGTCAGCTCGACGTCGAAGCCGTCGCGGGTGCCGTCGCGATCCATCGACGTGAGCAGGATCTCGCCCGCCCCCCGCTCGACGGCCTCGACGGCCCACTCGACGGCGTCGAGCTCGGTCGGGTTCCGCCCGCCGTGGGTGAACACGCCCCACCCCTTCAGCGGGTCGTCGGCGTCCCGGCGCCGGGCGTCGATGGCCACCACCGCGCACTGCGACCCGAACTCGGTGGCCACCTCGGTGATCGCCTCCGGCCGGACGATGGCGGCGGTGTTGAGCGAGACCTTGTCGGCCCCGGCCCGGAGCATCCGCCGGGCGTCCTCGGCGGTGCGGATCCCACCCCCGACGGTGAGGGGGATGAAGACCTGCTCGGCCGTCCGGGCCACGACCTCGACCATGGTGTCGCGCTCGTCGGAGCTGGCCGTGATGTCGAGGAAGATCAGCTCGTCGGCCCCCTCGGCGTCGTAGCGGGCGGCCAGCTCGACGGGGTCGCCGGCGTCGCGCAGGCCGACGAAGTTCGTCCCCTTGACCACACGGCCACCGGTCACGTCGAGGCAGGGGATCACCCGGGCGGAGCGCACGACGGTCGAGGGTAGGCCGCGCGAGGCTGCGGCCATGGATGCGAATGCCCGCCGGTCCCGCCTCCGCGACCTGCACCGGGAGGGGACCTTCGTCATCCCCAACCCCTTCGATCGCGGATCGGCCCGGCTCCTGGCGAGCCTCGGGTTCGAGGCCCTGGCCACCACCAGCGCCGGGCTGGCCAACAGCCGGGGGGCGGTCGACATGGGCATCGACCGGGACACCCTCCTGGCCCACGTGGCCGACCTGGCCCCGGCCACCGACCTGCCCCTCCACGTCGACTCCGAGCGGTGCTTCGCCGACGACCCGGCCGGCGTGGCCGAGACCGTGCGCCTGCTCGCCGAGGCCGGCGCGGCCGGCTGCTCGATCGAGGACTGGGACCCGGCCCGCTCGGAGATCACGCCGCTCGCCGAGGCGGTGGCCCGGGTCGAGTCGGCGGCCGGGGCGGCCGACGACGCCGGACTGGTCCTGACCGCCCGCTGCGAGCACCACCTCCACGGCGTCGACGACCTGGACGCCACCATCGAGCGGCTGGTCGCCTACCGGGACGCCGGGGCCGAGGTCGTCTACGCCCCGGGCCTCGCCTTCACCGCCGACGACGTGGCCCGCATCGTCGCCGAGACGGCCACGGCGGTGAACGTCCTCCTCGTCCCGGGTGGCCTGACCGTGCCCGGCCTGGCCGAGCTCGGCGTGCGCCGGGTGTCGACCGGCAGCGGCCTGTCGAGCCTGGCCTACGGAGCCTTCGTCCAGGGCGCTCGCCACGTCCTCGAGCACGGCGAACCGGACCCCGACCTCCCCCGTCTGGCGTGGGACGACCAGCGCGAGGCGTTCGGGGCGTGACCGGGTGAACACTGGCTACGGTTCCGGCGATGTCCGACCCGATCCCGCAGCAGGCGCTGGCCACGGCGGAGGGGCTGCGGCCCCAGATCGTCGATCTGCTCGTCCGGGGCAAGGCCATCAAGGCCATCAAGCTGGTCCGCCAGCACACGGGGCTCAGCCTCGAGCAGGCCAAGGACGTGGTCCAGGCCATCTCCGCCCAGGAGCGCATCGACCCCCGCGCCCGGCGGCGCTGACGGGCCTCGACCCCCGGCTGGTCGCGGCATGACCGGCGCCCGTCTCCTCGTCGTCCGCCACGGCGACACCGACTGGGCCGCGGCCCGCCGCCACACCGGTCGCACCGACGTCCCGCTCAACGCCGACGGCGAGCGCCGGGCCGCCGCCCTGCGGGGCCACCTCCCGCTCGACGGCGTGGTGGCGGTGTGGTCGAGCCCGCTCGGGCGGGCCCGGCGGACGGCCGAGCTGGCCGGCCTGGCCGTCGACGAGCTGGTCGACGACCTGATCGAGTGGGACTACGGCTCGGCCGAGGGCCGCACCACGGCCGAGATCCGCGAGGAGCGGCCGGGGTGGACGGTGTGGGACGCGCCGATGCCCGACGGCGAGACGTGCACCGCCGTCGGCACCCGGGTCGACCGGGTGATCGAGCGGGCCCGGGCCCTCGACGGCACCGTGGTGCTGGTCGCCCACGCCCACCTCCTGCGCATCCTGGCCGCACGATGGCTGGGGCTCCCGCCGGTCACCGGTCGCCACCTCACCCTCGACCCGGGCGGCTGGGGCCTTCTGGGCTGGGAGCGGGAGACACCGGTGGTCGAACGCTGGAACCCACCACCCTCTGCGGTCGAATCCTCACACTGAGCGGCTGCCGGCCGACGGGCTCCGGGATGCGGCGCCCCGACGGGAGGGCGCCTCGGCGAGGAGCGATCCCCCATGCGCACCCCCCTGCCCACCCTGCGGCCCCGGCGGGCCGCGCTCGTCCTGGCCGTCGGCGCCCTGCTGGCCACCGGGACCACCGCCTGCGAGCCGACCGGACCGCCGCCCGCGTTCACCGTGGTCCCGGCCGCCGCCGGCGCCGACATCGACCCCGGCGACGGCGTCTGCGAGGACGGCGACGGCCGCTGCTCGCTCCGGGCCGCGGTCGAGGAGGCCAACGCCCTCGACACGCCGGTCGAGATCACCGTCCCGGCCGGCGAGGTCGCCCCGGCGGACCTCACCGTCACCGGCACCGTGGAGCTGATCCCCGGCGGGGCCGGGATGGACCTGGCCGACGTGACCTGGACCGTCGCCGAGGACGCCCAGCTGACCGTCACCGACGCCCAGCTCGCCTCGGTCGTCGTCGACGGCAACCTCTTCGCCCGCCGGGTCGGCGTCGGGGCGGACCTCGACGCGGTCGTCTCCGGCGTCGACGCCCTGATCGACGTCGGCGCCACCGGCACGGCCCTCTTCGCCAACAGCATGGTCATCGCATGGGGCGCCCCGGCCGCTCGCAACGCCGGCGTCCTGTCGCTCCACGGCTCCACCGTCGCGCTGGGGGCGGCTCCCGGCCCGGCGGCGATCACCACCGTCGAGGGCGGCCAGACCCGGCTCTCGGCCAGCGTGGCGGTGGCCGACGGGACCCCGGTCGCCACCTGTGCCGGCGAGGCCATCACGTCCTACGGCTACAACCTGCTGCCCGACACCTCCTGCGCCCTGGCCAGCCCCGGTGACCGCCAGGACTTCCACGAGTCGCAGCTCACGGCCGGGATCGGCTCGGAGCGGGTCGACACCGTCCCGGTCGGGACCCTGCACTGCGGCGCCGGCTGGGACGACGACGCCCGGGGCCCGGGCAACCGGCCCTACGACGGCGACCTCGACGAGACGCCCGCCTGCGACTCGGGCGCCCACGAGCTGACCCCGGCGAGCTGATCGACGCCTCCCGGCACCGGCCCCGCACCGGTGCCAGGATGCGGCCATGACCAGCACCTCGCGCCGCTACGTCCTCGCCTCCCGCCCCGACGGCATGGTCGACGAGGGCGTCGTGGAGCTGCAGGAGGTCCCGATCCCCGAGCCGGCGCCCGGCGAGGCGGTGGTCGCCGTGCGCTACGTCTCGATCGACCCGACGATCCGGGGCTGGATGGACGACCGGCCCGGCTACCTGCCGCCGATCGAGCTCGGCGCCGTCGTCCGCAGCGGTGGCATCGGCGAGGTGGTGGCCAGCAACAGCGAGCGCTACCCGGTCGGTGCATCCGTGTTCGGCATGCTCGGCTGGCAGGACCACGCTGTGGTCGACGAGGGTGAGAACGGCGCCCAGGTGCTGCCCGAGGGGATCGAGCCCACCGCTGCCCTCAGCGTCTTCGGCGTCACCGGCATGACCGCCTACTTCGGCCTGCTCGACGTGGGCCAGCCCCAGGAGGGCGACACCGTCGTGGTCAGCGGGGCGGCCGGCGCCACCGGGTCGATCGTCGGCCAGATCGCCCGGATCAAGGGTGCCGGGAAGGTCGTGGGCATCGCCGGCGGGCCCGAGAAGTGCGCCTGGCTGGTCGACGAGCTCGGCTTCGACGCGGCGATCGACTACAAGGCCGAGGACGTGGGGGCCCGGCTCCACGAGCTGTGCCCGGACGGCATCGACGTCTTCTTCGACAACGTCGGCGGCTCGATCCTGGAGGCCGCCCTCGACAACCTCGCCCTGCGGGCCCGGGTCGTCCTGTGCGGTGCCATCTCCGTCTACAACGACCGCGACGCCGCCCCCGGCATCGCCAACACCTTCGAGCTGGTCAACACCCGGTCCCGGATGCAGGGCTTCCTCGTCCTCGACTACGTCGACCGCTTCCTCGAGGGCCAGCTGGAGATGTTCGGCTGGGTCGCCGAGGGCACGATCAAGCACCGCGAGCACGTCGTCGAGGGGCTGGAGAACGCCGTCGACGCCCTGAACCTGCTCTTCACCGGCCGGAACACCGGCAAGGTCATCGTCGCCGTCTGAGCGCTCAACATCCCGGGCCCCGGCCCGATCTGGCCGGTATGACCCGCCGGATCGCTGTCCTGCTCGTCGCGCTCCTGGGCCTCGGCGCCCTGGCGCCCCTCGCCCCGGCGGCCCCGGCCGCGGCGGCCCCGGCCAAGACGTTCACCACCACCTACGCCTTCGGGCCCGACACCGACCCGGGCGACGGGGTGTGCGCGGTGGCCGGTGGCGGCTGCTCGTTCCAGGCCGCCATGGAGGAGGCCGTCGCCCTCCGCAAGGGCACCATCATCGCCCGGGGCCCCGGCGGCTACACCGGCTCGATCCGCGGCGCGATCACCGTCACCGGCATCGCCACCGGCGACCGCCAGTACCTGTCCATGGAGCAGGTCACCGTCGAGAAGGGCGCCACCTTCACCGTCCGGCGCGTCTACCTCGACGGCTGGATGACGGTGCGCGGCCGGGTGAACGTCGATCGCGCCGGCCTGATGGGGATGCGCCGCTTCAAGGTCGACCCCAGCGGCGTGGCCACCATCACCAGCTCCTTGGTCGCGACCAGCCGGGACAGTGCCGCCCTCACCAACAACGGCCGCCTCTCGCTCGTCTACACGACGGTGACATCCGGCGCCGCGCCGCGGATGATCCAGACCGGCAGCACCGGGACGACGACGCTCCAGGCGACCAACCTCATCGGGAAGAAGGGCGTCGGCCAGGCCTGCGCCGGAACCAAGCCGGTCTCGCAGGGCTACAACCTCTCCTACGACGGGACCTGCCGGCTGAACCACCCCACCGACCTCGGCATCTACGTCCCGCTCCCCAACGAGCTCGGTCCCGAGGGCACCGTCCGCGTCGACGCCGTGCCCGCTGGCGAGGCCGGTTGCGGCACGACCGTCACCACCGACTTCGGCGGGGCCGTGCGGCCCTTCGACGGGGACGGCGACGGGACCACCGCCTGCGACATCGGATATCGGGAGCTCGGTTCCCGGCCGGCGTGATGCGATGATCGGCGGGTGGACCTCTTCCCCGCCATCGACCTGAGGGGCGGCCGCTGCGTGCGCCTCACCCAGGGGGACTTCGCCCGTGAGACCGTCTACGGCGACGACCCCGTGGCCCAGGCCCGGCTGTTCGCCGACGCCGGGTCGCCCTGGATCCACGTCGTCGACCTCGACGGCGCCCGCACCGGCGACGGGGCCAACCGCGACGCCATCACCGCCATCGTCGAGGCC
Source organism: Iamia sp. (assembly GCA_052038315.1). Lineage (GTDB taxonomy): Bacteria > Actinomycetota > Acidimicrobiia > Acidimicrobiales > Iamiaceae > Iamia. The sequence goes on along the minus strand of JBQGCF010000020.1, from coordinate 15,820 downwards.
GTCGGCACCCCGGTCCAGACCGGTGGCGGCATCCGCACCGAGGCCGACGTGGCCGCCCTGCTCGATGCCGGCGTCGGCCGGGTCGTCCTGGGCACGGCCGCCATGGACGACCCGGAGTGGGCCCGCTCGGTCGCCCTCCGCAACCCGGGCCGGGTCGTGCTCGGGCTCGACGTCCGGGGCGACGAGGTCGCCGTGCGGGGTTGGGAGGAAGGCTCCGGCCGGAAGCTGCTCGACGTGGCCACCGAGATGGACGACGCCGGCTTCGTCGCCTACGTCGTGACCCAGATCGACGTCGACGGCGTCGGCTCCGGGCCCGACGTCGAGACCTACCGGACGCTGCTCCAGGAGTGCGAGACCGACATCGTCGCCTCCGGTGGCGTCGGCTCGGCCGCCCACCTGCGCGACCTGGCCACCCTGGAAGAGGGCAACCGGGTCCTCGCCGGCGTCGTCGTGGGCCGGGCCCTGTACGACGGCAGCATCACCATCGACGACGCCCTGGCCGCGGTCGGCTCGGCCTGACCCGGCGGTGTCCCGAGTCCTCGACGAGGTCGCCGCCAACGCCACCCCGGCCCCGATCACCCGGCTGGTCGACGGCTGGCTGGCCAAGTCGGCCCCCGGCCTCCCCTTCCGCCGGGCCAACGCCGTCCTGCCGGCCGAGGGCGCCGGGGCCGACCCCGACCGGGCCGGCGCGGTGGTCGACGAGCTGGCCGGCTGGTACCGGGACCAGGGTCGGCGGCTCGTCGTCCAGGTCCCGTCGACCGATCCGGCCCTCGACGCCCTGCTCGCCGCCCGCGGCCTGGCCGTCGAGGCCCCCGTCGACGTCCTCGTCGCCACCCCGCTCACCACCACCGGGCGCGCCGCCGTCGAGGTCGAGGTGACCGTCGGCGTCGACGAGGCCTGGGCCCGGCGCTACGGCGAGATCCACGGCGACGACGCCGGGTCCCGGGCCCGGGTGGAGGCCTACGGCCGCATGCTGACCGACCTCGGCCCGGCGGCCGTCGCCGCCGTCGCCCGCCGGGAGGGCGAGCTGGCCGGGGTGGGCTTCGCCGTGGCCGAGCGGGGCTGGCTCGGGGTCTTCGGCATGGGCACGGCGGCTGCCCACCGACGCCGCGGCGTGGCCCGCTCCGTCCTCGCCGCCCTGGCCGCCGGGCGGGCCACCTACCTCCAGGTCGAGGTGGACAACCCCGGCGCCCAGGCCCTCTACCGCGGCCTCGGCTTCACCGAGAGCCACCGCTACCACTACCGAGTGACCGAACTTTGAGCGATTCATCCACACAGGTGTGGATGAATCGCTCAAAGTTCGGGGGTGCTCAGGCGGTCACCGGGGTGCGGCAGCGGTCGACGAAGGAGCCGAGGAGGCGGAGGCCGTTGGCGGCCGACTTCTCGGGGTGGAACTGGGTGGCCCACAGGGCCCGGCGCTCGATGGCGGCGGTGACCGGGGCGCCGTAGTCGCAGGTGGCGGCCACGTCGGCGGGATCGGCCACCTCGGCCGCGTAGGAGTGGACGAAGTAGACCCACGCCTCGTCGGGCAGGTCGTCGGTCAGAGGGCTGGGGCGGGTCCGGTCGAGGACGTTCCACTGCATCTGGGGCCGCTTGACCCCCTCGGGCAGCAGCCGGATGCGCCCGCCGACCACACCGAGACCGGGCACGTCGGGCGACTCGTCGGAGCCGTCGAACAGCATCTGCATGCCGACGCACACGCCGAGGAACGGTCGCCCCTCCCCCGCCGCCGCGGCGGTGGCCGCCTCGCGGGCGACGTCGGCCAGGCCGGCCTCGGCCAGCGCCTCCATGCAGCGGCCGAAGGCGCCCACGCCGGGCAGCACGAGGCCGGCGGCCTCGGCGATCAGCCCGGGGTCGGAGGTGAGGTGCGCCTCGGCGCCGACCTTCTCCAGCCCCTTCTGGGCCGAGCGGAGGTTGCCGATCCCGTAGTCGAGGACGGCGATCAGCGGTGCGCTCACAGCGAGCCCTTGGTGGACGGGACGCCGGTGCCCTCGACCCGCACGGCGTCGCGCAGGCAGCGGGCCACGCCCTTGAAGGTGGCCTCGATCACGTGGTGGGTGTTCTTGCCCGCCTTCTTGGTGATGTGGAGGGTGATGCCGGCCGAGGTGGCGAACGACTGGAAGAAGTGCTCCACCATCTCGGGGTTGAACGGCGGGTCGCCGAGGGGCAGGACCTCGCCGAAGGGCACGTCGTAGACGAAGTACGGCCGGCCCGACAGGTCGAGGGCCACCTCCACCAGGGCCTCGTCGAGCGGGTACAGGCCCGAGGCGAAGCGGCGCACGCCGGCCTTGTCACCCAGCGCCTCGCGGAACACCTCGCCGAGGAGGATGCCGACGTCCTCGACCGTGTGGTGGCCGTCGACGTGGAGGTCGCCGGTGGCGTCGATGGCGAGGTCGAAGCCGCCGTGACGGCCGATCTGGTCGAGCATGTGGTCGAAGAAGGGCAGCCCGGTGGTGGTGGCGACCTTCCCCTCCGGGCCGTCGACGTCGATCGAGATGGCGATCGACGTCTCCTTGGTGGTGCGCTGCTTGGACGCCGAGCGGGTCATGTCAGGACCTCCGTGAGGGCGGCGAGGAAGCGGTCGTCCTCGGCGCGGGTGCCGATGGTGATGCGCAGGCAGCCGTCGAGCCGGGGCCACGAGGAGCAGTCGCGGACGAGGACGGAGCGGTCGACGAGCTGCTGCCACACCTCGCCGCCGGCCACCGTCGTGGGGCGGAACAGGATGAAGTTGGCCGACGACGGCCAGACCTCGCAGGGCAGGTCGCGCAGGGCGGCCTCGACCCGGCCCCGCTCCTCGACCAGCCGGCTGACCCGCTCCTCCATGGCGTCGACGTGGTCGAGGGCGGCCAGCCCGGCGACCTGCTTGAGGCTGTCGAGGTGGTACGGCAGCACCACCTTGTCGAGCTGCTCGACGACCCACGACGGGCCCACGAGGTAGCCCAGCCGGGCGGCGGCCATCGACCAGGTCTTGGAGAAGGTGCGGGTGACGACGAGCGGCGTGTCGTCGTCGACCAGGGAGAGCGCCGACCACGGGGCGAACTGGCCGTAGGCCTCGTCGACGACGAGCAGCCCGGGGGCGAGGTCGAGCACGTCGGCCACCGTCTCGGGCGTCTCGACCATCCCCGTCGGGTTGTTGGGCGAGCACAGGTAGGTGAGGGCCGGGTCGCTCTCGCTCAGCACGCGCTTCACCTCGTCCATGTCGAGGGCGAAGTCGGCGGTGCGCTCGCCCTCGGCCACCGTCGCCCCGGTGATGCGGGCGATGTGGGCGTGGAGGGCGTAGGTCGGCTCGAAGACGGCGACGCTGCGGCCGGGGCCGGCGTAGGCCAGCGACAGGGTCTGGAGGACCTCGTTGGAGCCGTTGGCCACGAAGACCTGCTCGGGGGTGACGCCGTGGAGCGAGGCGATGCGGGTGCGCAGGGCGGCGGCGGCCCGGTCCGGGTAGCGGTGCCAGTCGACGGTCGCGACCGCCGCGCTGACGGCGTCGAGGAAGGCGGCCGGCGGCGGCTCGGGCGACTCGTTGGTGTTGAGGCGGACGTCGACGTCGACCTGGGCCGAGTGGTAGCCGGCCATGAGGGACACGTCGTCGCGGGGGGCGATCACGTCTGGTCCTCGGCGGTCGTCAGCCGGCGGCGGACCGAGTCGGCGTGGGCGGGCAGGCCCTCGGCGTCGGCCAGGGCGGCGACGTGCGGGGCGACCTGCTCCAGGGCGGCCCGGTCGAGGGTGACGACGTGGATGTCCTTGGTGAAGTCGGCGACGGTGAGGGCCGAGCCGAACCGGGCGGTGCCGGCGGTGGGCAGCACGTGGCTGGGACCGGCCACGTAGTCGCCGACCGAGGCCGGGCTCCAGGGCCCGACGAAGACGGCGCCGGCGTGGCGGATCCGCCCGACGACGGCCTCGCTGGCCCCCGTCTCGCAGATGACCTCGAGGTGCTCGGGGGCGACCAGGTTGGCGACCTGCGCCGCCTGTTCGGGCCCGTCGACCAGGGCGAGGAAGCCACCCGAGGCGAAGGTCGCGGTGATGTCGTCCTTCCTCGGGGACGCAGCGACCTGCTCCTCGATCGAGGCCAGCACGGCGTCGGCCACGGCCTCGTCCCAGGTGATGAACCAGGCCCGGCCGCCGGGGCCGTGCTCGGCCTGGAGGATCACGTCGACGGCGGCCAGCGCCGGCGGGGCCGAGCCGTCGGCGATGACGATGACCTCGGACGGACCGGCGAAGGCGGAGGGCACGCCGACCCGCCCCTCCCCGGCCACCTGGCGCTTGGCCTCCGCCACGTAGACGTTGCCGGGACCGACCACGACGTCGACGGCGGCGACCGTCTCGGTGCCGTAGGCCAGGGCGGCGATGGCCTGGGCCCCGCCGATCCGGTGGACCTCGGTGACCCCGGCGACGGCGGCGGCGGCCAGCGTGAGGGCCGGCACCTCGCCGTCGGGGCCGGGCGGGACGCACAGGGCGACCTCGGGGACGCCGGCGACCTTGGCCGGGATGGCCGTCATCAGCACGGTCGACGGGTAGAGGGCCCGGCCGCCGGGGACGTAGCAGCCGGCCCGGTCGACGGGCTGGGCCCGGCCCTCGATCACGATCCCGTCCCGCCGGTAGGTCGACGGCGGGCGGAGCTGGTGGCGGTGGAAGTCCTCGATCCCGGCGGCGGCGGCGTGCAGGGCCTGCTCCACGTCCTCGTCGACGCTGTCGAGGGCGGCGGCGATCACCTCGTCGGGGACCCGCGTCTCGGCGACGTCGATGCCGTCGAAGCGCCGGGTCAGCTCCCGGACGGCGGCGTCGCCCCGCTCCCGCACGGCGTCGAGCACCTCCCGCACCGCATGGCGCGGCCCCTCGTCGTCGAGGGTCAGCGGCGGCAGGGCGCCGGCCACGGCGGCGGCATCGGTGCCGCGGAGGTCGAGGCGGGTGAGCACCCCCGCACGCTACCGAAGCACCTCGGTGGGTCAGCCACCGGTTGCCGTGGCGGACGACCCACGGCGACGCCGCCCGCGCCCTGGCCCGCCGGGCCCGCGCCCTGACCCGGTCGAGCCGTTCTGATGGGCCCTGGTGCCAGCTCTGGGCCCTGGGCTCATCAGAACGGGGGTGAGGGCCGGTGGGTGTGCACTCGGCCGAGGAGTGCGGGCGGACGAGACGGCACACTGACGACCATGGCCGCTGCCGACGTCCCCACCGCCGCCACCCTGAGCGCCCTCACCGACCAGGTCGACGAGCTGCTCCGGCGGGTCGGCGACGGGGCCACGGCGGCCGACGTCTCCCCCACCGAGTCCCTCGCCGCCGCCCTCTACGACGCCGAGCGGGCCCTCCGCTCCGCCCGCCGGGCCCTCCAGCGGGCCGAGCGCACCTACGACTGACGGTCCCCACCGTCTCGGTCCGGGTTTCGGCTCGCCGGCCCCGGGGAGCAGCGGCCGCCATGGAGGCTCTCCCCTGGAGCGCTCGGGCCGCCTGCAAGGGCCGGGTCGACCTCTTCTACGCACCCCGGGCCGAGCGCCCGCAGGCCCGGGAGCGCCGGGAGGACGCCGCCCGTCGGGTCTGCGCCACCTGCCCGGTCAACCTGCCGTGCCGGGAGCAGGGCCGGGCCCACGGCGAGCAGGGCATGTGGGGCGGCGAGTCCGAGGCGGAGCGGATCGCCGCCGGCTTCGTGCCCACCTCGGCTCCCACCCTGGTCGTCCGTCGCCCGTCGGCCTGACCGTCCGCTCTACGACCCTCGCAGCACGACGCAGAGCTCGTTGCCCTCGGGATCGGCCAGGACCTCGAGCTTCAGGCCGTCCTCGTCCAGGCTGCCGACCCGGCTCGCCCCGAGGGCGACGACCGCTGCGACCGTCCCCTCCAGGTCGTCGGTGAGCAGGTCGGGGTGGACCCGGTTCTTGGCGACCTTGGGCTCGGGCACCCGCTGGAACCCGAGGGCCGGCCCGCCCTCGACCGTCGGCCGCAGGAACACGTAGTCCTCCCCGAACCGGTGGTCGACCTCCACCCCCAGCACCGCCCCCCAGAACCGGGCCAGCCGCTCCGGGTCCGTGCAGTCCACCATCACGTGCGAGAACCGAGCCTCCACCATCCCCCGCTCCTCCCCTCCCGCGTCGTCGTCAAGCCTCAGCGGTTCGTCACGTCGATCACGTCCACCACGTCGTTGGCGTAGAAGTGCCGGTACCAGATGCGCACGGGACGCTCCTCGCCCGGGACGACCAGCTCTGCCCGCCGCACCTCGAACTCAGGCTGATCGGACAGCTCGGCGAGCGGGATGCTCGGGCTCCGCCACGACTCGTCACCGACCTCGGCCAGGAAGTGACGCGCCTTCCGCTGCGCCTCCGCCGAAGGGGACTCCCGCTCGACCCATCGGTGGAGCGGTGCGACGTCCCGCAGCGGCACTACTCGTCCATGTACGCGGTCTGGGCGAGGAACTCCTCACGGGTGAGCACCGGGGGCGGCGGGTCCTTGGCATCGAGCTCGCGGATCGCTGCCTCCAGGCGCGCCCGGACGACGGGATCGGCGAGCTCCCGCTGCGCCGAGGCCCAGGAGCGATCGAGAGCCTCCTGGTGCGCTCGCTGCTCCGGGGTCAGATCCTCTCGACGCAACGCCACGGCCGGCTCCCTTTCCTCCCGGACCACGGTACCGACTCCGGCCGCTCGCTGTGGTGGAAGCACGCCGCGGGGTCGCGCCCGGTACGCCGCATCGAGGTCCTCGGGGACGGGCTCGCCGGTGTCGAGCCGACGGATCGCCGCTTCGAGGAAGGCCCGGCAGACCGGGTCGGCGAGCTCCCGCTGCGCCGAGGCCCAAGACCGGTCGAGGGCCTCCTGGCGCGCCCGCTGCTCGGAGGTGAGGTCTTCTCGACGCAACGCCACGGCCGGCTCCTTTCCCTGTCGCCCACGGTACCAACCCCCGTTCCGCACCTCGGCCCACGACGCCGGCGTCGCCGAGGTCAGTCGGGGAGGGTGAACCAGAAGGTGGAGCCGCCGGAGGGGGCGTCGGCGGGGACGACGCCGATGTCGCCGCCGTGGCGGCGCACGGCCCGCTCGGCGATGGCCAGGCCCATGCCCGAGCCGCTGCCGGCATCGGCCGAGACGAGCCGCTCGAACATGCGGAAGACCCGGGTGCGGTGCTCGGGCGGGACGCCGATGCCGTTGTCGGTCACGGTGATGCGCCACGCCCCGGCGATGCGGTGGGCCGAGACCTCGACGACGGGGGCGACGCCCGGGCGGCTGAAGGTCAGGGCGTTGTCGACCAGGTTCTGCAGCACCTGGAGCAGGAGCACCCGGTCGGCCCGCACGACGGGCAGCTCGGAGGCCCGCACCACCGTGGCGCCCGTCTCGGCGGCGTGGGGGGCGAGGGCCCGCACGACGACGTCGACCTCGCCCCGCAGGTCGATCTCCTCGATGACCAGCCCGGCCGACCCGGCCCGGGAGACGTCGAGCACGTGGTCGACGAGGGAGCGCATCCGCTCGCACTCCTGGAGGGCGAGGCCGATGATCTCGTCGGCCTCGTCGTCGAGGCGGCCGCGGTAGCGGTGCGCGAGCAGCCCGACCATGCCGGCGACGGCCCGCAGCGGCGCCTGGAGGTCGTGCACCGCGAGCGCGACGAGCTGGGCGACCTCGTCCTCTCCTGGCCGGCCCGACCCACCCACGGCACGCAGCGTAGTCGTGACGTCCATCACCCGATCGGGCTATCCACGCTGGTCAGAGCGTCGCGTCGTATCCTTGGGGTGACGGCGTGCACACGGGTGCGAACGCGAGGAGGGACCGTGGTCCGAGAGGGCGAGCAGGAGCCCACGGTCCTCGTGGTGGAGGACTCACCGGCCGATCGGCGACTGGTCGCCGCGGCCCTGGTCGAGGCGGGCTTCGGCCCGGGGTCGATCACGGTGGTGGCGTCGCTCGACGCGGCCCGCCGGGCCCTCGGGGAGCAGGCCTTCACCTGCGTGCTGCTCGACCTCTCGCTGGACGACGTCGACGGCCTGGGTGCGGTCACGGTCATCAGCGGCACCGCCCCCGACGTGCCGATCATCGTGGTCAGCGGACGGGAGTCGGAGGCCGCCCAGCTCGGCGCCATGGCCGAGGGCGCCGACGAGTACCTGCCCAAGGCCGACCTCGACCCGGCCCGCCTGCGCGACCTGGTCGAGCGGGCGACGCACCGCCGTCACGGCGGGCGCAACGGCCGGGCCGCCACCAGCCGGGCCGTCGAGGTCCTCGACTCGATCGACTCCCCCACCGCCACGCTCGACGCCTCCGGTCGCATCGTCGCCGTCAACCAGGCCTGGGCCACCGCGGCCGTCCTGGGCGGCGCCGACCCGGGCAGCGTGGGCGTCGGCATCAGCTACCTCGCCGCCTGCGACCGGGCCGTGGGCGAGCACGTCGAGGGGGCCCGGGAGGTCGCCTCCGGCATCCGCCAGGTCCTCAGCGGCCGGTCCGAGCGCTTCTTCGCCGACTACCGCTGCCCGTCGCCCGACCACCCGCACCGCTGGTTCAGCACCCGGGTCACGCCGCTGACCCTGCCCGGCGGCGGCGCCGTCGTCACCCACCTCGACATCACCGACCTGAAGGCGGTCGAGCGCCGGCTGCACCGCACCGAGGTCGGCCTGGCCCGAGCCCTCGGCGAGGCGGCGCCGGTCTTCGCCCTGATCGACGCCGAGGGCGTCGTCCTCCACGCCTCCGACCTGGCCGGGGCGATCGCCGGCCTGGTGCCGGGCCAGCCCGCCCTCCCCGCCCTGGGCCGGGTCGACCTGGCCGATCGGGCCGAGGTCGACCAGGCCATCGCCGCGGCCCGGGCCACCCCCGGCCAGCGCCACGCGGTGATGGCCCGGGTGGTCGACGACGCCGGCCGCTGGCACGACCTCGACCTCACCGTCGTCGACCTGCTCGACGACCCGACCATCGCCGCGGTGGCCGTGATCGGCGCCGACCTGACCCACGGCCGGCGGACCCTCGTCACCAGCCGGCTCGAGTCCCGCCTGCTCAAGCAGCTCCCGACGTCGGTGGTCGTGCTCGACGACCGCGGCGTCGTCGTCTACTGGAACGACATGGCGGCCGAGACCTACGGCTACCCGGCCGAGCAGGCCATCGGCCGCCTCGCCGGCGAGCTGGGGCTGGGGCCCGACGACGTCGAGACGGGCGAGGCCATCGCCCGGGCGGTCGGCGAGGCGGGTCGCTGGGAGGGCGAGCTCGAGGCCCGGCGGCTCGACGGCGGGGTCACGCCGGTCCACGCCCGGATCGAGCGCATCAGCGAGCCCGACATCGGCTTCGAGGGCCAGGTCAGCGCGGTCATCGACATCACCGACCGGCGCCTGCTGGAGGACGAGCTGGCCTACCAGGCGCTCCACGACCCGCTGACCGGCCTGCCCAACCGGCGCCTGTTCATGGAGAAGGTCGACGAGGCCCTCGCCCGCAGCGCCCGGACCGGGGCCCGCACGGCGCTGATCTTCGTCGACCTCGACGACTTCAAGGCGATCAACGACACGGTCGGGCACCTCGCCGCCGACGAGATCCTGCGGGCCGTGGGCGACCTGATCCAGGGCGTGCTGCGGGCGACCGACCACGTGGCCCGCTTCGGGGGCGACGAGTTCGTGATCTGCTGCGAGGAGGTCACCGGGACCGAGGAGGCCACCGCCGTGGTCCAGCGGATGGTCGACGCCTTCTCGGCCTCGCCGTTCCGCTTCGACACGGCGACGATCACCGTCACCGCCAGCGTCGGCGTCTCCCTCTCCCAGCCCGGCGTCGAGGCCGAGGCCATGGTCCGCGACGCCGATGCCGCCATGTACGCGGCCAAGGCGGGCGGCAAGGCCCGGGTCGAGGTCTTCGCCGACGGCGGGCTCGACCGCTCGCGCCGGCGCCGGTCGATCGCCGACGACGTCGACACCGCCCTGGCCCACGGCGACGTCCAGGCCTGGTTCCAGCCCCTGGTGGACCTGGCCGACGGCCGCCTGGTCGGCTTCGAGGCCCTGGCCCGCTGGGTCCACCCCCGGAGGGGACCGGTGGCGCCCGACGAGCTGGTCGCCACCGCCGAGGCCGAGGGGCTGGTCGACCGGCTCAGCCGCTCGGTGCTGGCCCAGGCCACCGCCGCCCTGGCCACCTGGCGGGGGGCGGCACCGGACCGTGGCCTCCACGTGGCGGTCAACATCTCGCCCCGCCAGCTGGCGGCGGTGGGCCTGCCCCACACGGTCCGGGCCGCGGCCGAGGAGGCCGGGGTCCCGCCCGGCGCCGTCTGCCTCGAGCTGACCGAGTCCTCGCTGGCCGACAGCGACGTGGCCGTGGTGACGCTCCGCCGGCTGAAGGACGTCGGCGTCGAGCTGGCCATCGACGACTTCGGGACCGGCTTCTCCTTCCTCAGCCACCTCTCCCGCTTCCCGCTCGACCACCTCAAGGTCGACCGGACCTTCATCGCCGGCCTGCCCGACCGCCACCAGCACAACGTGATCGTCGACTCGGTGCTCCACCTGGCTCGAGCGCTCGGGTTGCGGACCGTGGCCGAGGGGATCGAGCGGGCCGACCAGCGCCGGCTGCTCACCGAGCTGGGCTGCGACGTGGGCCAGGGGTTCCTGTGGAGCCCGGCGGTGCCGGCGGCCGAGGCCCTGGCCATGGTGCGGGCCGAGGCGACCCGCACGGCCTCGCCGGCCTGAGCGACCACGGGTCGGGCGGGGCCCGGGACCGACCTTGCCGGAAAAGGCGACCTTGCCGGAAAAAGGCGACGGGGGCGCCAGAGGCGCCCCCGTCGGGGCGACGCCAGGCGGCGGATCCCGGCGTCGCAGGAACCAGGTGGCGGGAACCTGGTCGGCGCCCATCATACGCACGACGGACGCCGCGTCCAGCGAATCGACGTGATGAGACCGGTTTTGTTCGGCAGTGGCTGCCTCTTTCCCGCTCGACGAGGTTACCGGGTGGAACACCCGTGACCTGGTACGGCGCGACGCCACCTCACCCGTCTGGAGGGCAGATCACCTGAAAGGGCTAGCCCCCTGACCAGCGCGCCCGTCCGTGCCACTGGTCACATCGGGCCGGCTCCTCGGCCGCCCGGACCGGTAGCGTCACCGGCGTGGCAGACGTGGAGCTCACCGCCGAGGCAGGACGGGTCCCGGGCACGCCGGGGCTCCGGGCCGAGGTCCGCACCCGCAACGGCGAGGCCTGGATCACCGGCCCCGACCCCCTCGACCGGCCTCTCGCTGGCGACGACCGCCGAGCCTTCGCCGCCGTCGTCCACGCCCTCGCCGAGCGGGCCGAGGCCGCCGGGGCCACGGCGGTGCACTGGGAGTCCGACGGGTCCGAGGCCGACGTGGCCGCCGTCGCCGGGCTGGCCGGCCTGGACGAGGTGCGGGACATCCTCCGCCTGGAACGCCCCCTCCCCCTCCCCCCGCAGGACGGACCGACGATCGCCGTCCGCCCCCTCCGCCCGGGCACGGCCGACGAGGCCGCCTGGGTCGCCACCAACAACCGGGCCTTCGCCCACCACCCCGACCAGGGCCGGGAGACGGTCGCCAGCCTCCACGCGGCGATGGCCGAGCCCTGGTTCGCGGCCGCCGACATGCTCCTCCTCGACGGCGACCCGCCGGTGGACGACGGCGGCCGGCTCGACGGGTTCTGCTGGGTGAAGGTCCACCCCGCCACCGACGAGGAGCCGGCGGCCGGCGAGATCTACGTCATCGGCGTCGACCCCGACGCCGGCGGCCGGGGCCTGGGCCGGGCCCTCGTCACCGCCGGGCTCGACCACATGGCCGACCGGGGCCTGACCCGGGCCCTGCTCTACGTCGACGCCGACAACACCGCCGCCCGCCGGCTCTACGACCGCCTCGGGTTCGCCCTCATCCGCACCCGGCGGGTCAGGTCCCGACGTCGTACGGCGGCGCCTCGCCCTTCCTGAGCACGCCCCGGACGGGGTGGATCCCGATCGGCAGCCGGTACCACTCGCCCCGGTGGGCCTTGACCGCGCCGAGGATGCCGAGGCCGAGGTTGGCGATCGAGGTCAGGGCGGCCACCCCGATGCCCAGCCAGAAGGTGCCCGACGGGCTGAAGGTCGCCTCGGGGTCGTCGACCAGGTCACCGATCCACCCGATGTAGTCGGGCACCAGGAGGGCGAAGCCGACGATCTGCGGGACCAGCAGCAGGATCGTGAGGTTGAGGGCCTCGGCCGCGTGGTGGCGGACGAAGGGCTTGGCCTTGGAGATCAGGTAGAAGACCAGGGCGACGATCCACCCCCCGATGACCAGGTAGAGGATCCACATCAGCAGGGCGTTGGTCCGCTCCTGCTGCCGGGGATCGGGACCCGTGCCCGGGCCGCCGACCGTCGCCGGCCCGCTGCCGGGCGCCGGGTACCAGCCCTGCCCGTCCCACCACCACCAGGCCCCGTGGGCGTCGGCGTACCAGCCGGGTTGCTCCGGGGGCGGGATGTCCGTCATGCCCTCAGGGTACGTAGCCTCGGGGGATGGCCGCGACGACCCGCTACGACGTCGACCGCGGCGCGCTGGCCGAGCTGCTCGCCGGGCAGCCCCGCTACCGGGTCGACCAGGTGTGGGCCGGGCTCCACGAGCAGCTCGCCGAGCCGGCGGACATGACAAACGTCCCCCTCGCCCTGCGCCGGCAGCTGGCCGAGTCCCTGCCCGACGCCCTGGCCCTCACCACCGAGTCGGTGGCCGACGGCGGCGACACGGTGAAGTGGCTGTGGACCCTGGGCGACGGCAGCCGGGTCGAGACGGTCCTGATGCACTACCCGCAGCGCTCGACGGTGTGCGTGTCGAGCCAGGCCGGGTGCGCCATGGCCTGCGGCTTCTGCGCCACCGGCCAGGCCGGCTTCACCCGGCACCTCACCTCCGGGGAGATCGTCGAGCAGGTCGTGCGGGCCTCGCGCCGGGCCCGGGCCGACGGCCGCCGCCTGGCCAACGTGGTCTTCATGGGGATGGGCGAGCCGCTCGCCAACTTCGACAACACCTGGGCCGCCGTCCACCGCATCCACGACGACCTCGGCCTCGGCGCCCGCCACCTCACCATCTCGACCGTCGGCATCGTCCCCGGCATCCGCCGGCTCGCCCAGGCCGACCTGCCGGTCAACCTGGCCGTCTCGCTCCACGCCGCCGACGACGAGCTCCGGGACGAGCTGGTCCCGATCAACAAGCGGTACCCGCTGGCCGTCCTGGCCGAGGCCTGCGCCGAGCACGTCGAGCGCACCGGGCGCCGGCTCAGCTTCGAGTGGGCCCTGATCGACGGGGTCAACGACCGCCCGGCCGACGCGGCCCGATTGGCCGCCTACGCCCGGGACCTGCGGGCCCACATCAACCTCATCCCGCTCAACCCCACGCCCGGCTACGCCACCCGGGGCACGCCGCCGGAGGGTGTCGAGCGCTTCCGCCGGGACCTGGCCGACCGCGGCGCCAACGTCACCGTGCGCGACACCCGGGGCACGGAGATCGACGCCGCCTGCGGGCAGCTGGCCGCATCCGCCGCCGTCGCCGCCCCGACCCGCGCCCGGCGCCCGCGGGTCGGTGGGTAGCCTCGCCCCCCGGCGAGGGAACGTCCGGGGACGACTGGTGACGACGGCGAGCACGATCAGGTCGAGACGGGCGCGGCAGCTCGCCGGCGCGCTCGTGGCCACCCTCGTCGCGGTCGGTCCCGCCGGCCACCCGACGGCGGCGGCCCCCCGACCGATCGCTGCCGACCGGCCTGCCGCGGTGCCGGGCCCCGTCCGCCGGCAGGCCCCGGCCGGCGACCCGAACGCCGGGCCCTACGACCCCGGCTTCATCGACATGCCGCTGGGGACCAACCCACCATCGCCCTCGCTCGACGACGTCCCCGCCGAGAGCGACGAGCTGGACGACGTCGAGGGCATCCTGATCGACGCCGAGCGGGACCGCGACGACGCCATCGCCCACCGCGACGGCCTCCGCCAGCACCTGGTCGACCTGGCCGCCGAGCGGGTCTCGTCGGTCGAGGCCCTGGCCCAGCGCCAGCAGGAGGAGGAGCAGCGGGGCGAGGAGCGGGCCGACGCCGTCGACGAGCACGAGCGGCGGATCGAGGACGCCGAGACCGCCGCCCGCCGCCTCGAGCGGGCCCGCGACGACCTCAGGGACCTGATGGTCGCGGCCTACGTCAACGCCTCCTCCTCCACCGCCGACGCCCTCACCGTGCTGGCCAGCGAGGGCGACATCGACGCCTCGATGCTGCGCCTCGCCCTCAGCTCGACGTCGGTCGACGGCCGCCTGGGCGACGTCGAGGAGCGGATCCGCGACCGTGAGGACGCGGTCGCCGCCGAGGAGCGGGCGGCCGAGGAGCGGGAGCAGGCCGAGCAGGCCGAGCGCGACGCCGTCGCCGCCCGCGAGGCGGCCGAGCAGCACATCGTCGACGTCGACGCCGAGACGGTGCAGACGCAGGCCGACGAGGCGCAGAGCGTCACCGACCTGGCCGACCGTGAGGCCGACGTCCTCCTCGCCGCCGCCGAGATCGCCCCGGCCCGGCTGCGCGCCGACGTGGTCGGCGACGGGATCGACTTCCCGCTCGTCGCCCTCGACGCCTGGGTCAAGGCGGCGGCCACCGCCCCGTGCCGGATCGAGTGGTGGGCGCTGGCCGGCATCTCCAAGATCGAGGGCCGCCACGGCACCCACGGCGGCGGCCGGCTCGGGGCGCGGGGCTACCCCAGCGAGAAGATCATCGGCCCCCAGCTCAACGGGTCGGGCGGCTTCGCCCCGATCCGCGACACCGACGGCGGCCGCTGGGACGAGGACCCGGTGTGGGACCGGGCCGTGGGGCCCATGCAGTTCATCCCGTCGACCTGGGCGGCGTGGGGCCGCGACGGCGACGGCGACCTCCGGGCCGACCCGTTCACGATCTACGACTCCGCGGCGGCCGCCACCGCCTACCTCTGCTACGGCCGCACCGACCTGACCCAGGAGGACCAGCTGCGGGCCGGCTACTTCTCCTACAACCACTCCAACGCCTACGTCGACGCCGTGCTGCGGGCCGCCCGTGGCTACCAGGAGGCCCTGCCCGACCTCCCCGTCCACGTCGTGGTCGACCCCGAGACCGGCGAGCCGATCGTCCCGCCGCCGGTCGCCCAGCCGGGCACGCTCCCCTAGTCGGGTCCTAGCCCAGGGCCTCGACGATCGGGGCGAGGAAGGCGGCGTCGTCCCACTCGTCGGGCGGGACCGTGCCCCTCCCCGGCACCAGCCCGTCGCTGGGGTACCTGCTGAAGAGGGTCGGGTCGGCGACCGGCGGGCCCGGGTCCTTGGCGTAGGTGCCGTTGCGCACGACGACGAGGTCGAGGCTCGGCACCACGAAGATGTTCTGCCCGTCGTGGCCGCTGGCCGCGAAGGCGTCGGCCGGGACGCCCTCCATGTCGCCCAGCCACCACTGGTAGCCGTACTGCTCGCGGGACGCCTCGGCCGGCACGAGGGAGTCCTCGACCCAGGCCTCGGGCACCACCTGCTCGTCGCCCCAGCGGCCGCCCCGGGCGTAGAGCAGGCCGAGCCGGGCGAAGTCGCGGCTCGACATGTCGAGGCAGCAGTAGCCCAGGGTGTGGCCCTCGAGGTCCTGCCACCAGTCGACCGGGTCGATGCCGATCGGGTCGAGGAGGACGTCGGCGGCGTAGTCGCCCAGCGGCTCGCCGGTGGCCTCCTCGACGATGCCGGAGAGGAGCATGGTGTCGCCGCTCGAGTAGCTCCACCGGGTGCCCGGCTCGACCGCCAGCGGCTGGTCGAGGGCGAAGGCCAGGTGGTCCGTCGCCCCGGTCACGGCGGCGACGATGTCGGACGCCTCGCCCGAGCCGCCGTAGTCCTCGACCCAGTCGAGCCCGGAGGACATCTGGAGCAGGTCCTCGACGGTGATGGCGGCCCGGTCGGTGCCGGCCCAGTCGGTGAGGT
>JBQGCF010000019.1:0-3844 GCA_052038315.1 Iamia sp. | reverse complement strand
CCGTCTCATCCGAGGCGGCGCGGCCTGATCCCCACGAGGTTTGAGCGATTCACCCTGCCTGGTAGGGCAAATCGCTCAAACCTCGCGGGGTGGGGGTCGGGGGAAGCGGAGGAGGGGGCGGACCTGGGTGAGGCTGGGGCGGCGCGGGGGTTCGCTGAAGCCGAAGCGGCACGGGGGGTCGACGGGGGACAGGGCGCCGAGGTCATGGTCGGCGACCACCGCCCGGGCGCTCACGACGGGGCGCCAGGCGGTGGCCTGGTACCACTCCTCGACGCCGGTCGGTGACACGCCGTAGGTCTCGACGCCCATCAGGGCCCGGGCGATCGGGCGCTCGACCCAGCGGGTGAGCCAGGCCGGGCGGCGGGGTGGCGGGATCGGCCAGCCCCGGCCGCCGACCAGCGAGACGGTGGCGGACCGGGAGGGGATCGAGACGGCCAGGGAGCGGCCGTCACCCGTCACCACCAGGTCGGGGTCGACGACCACGGCGTCGAAGTCGTACACCGACGTGACGAAGTCGGCGCCGGCCTGCGACGGGGCGATCAGCGTGCGCTCGCCCGAGGGGGCGGCCCACATCACGTCCGACAGCGGGCCGACGGGGGAGCGGGCCCAGTGCCCGACGACCACCCGATCACCCGATGCGAAGCCGGCGGCGCCGATGACCCCCTGGAGCCTGACCCGACCGGCCGCCCCACCGGCCGCCCCGCCGGCCACGGGCGCAGATCGCGTCCTGACCAGGGGTCGTCGGTAGACTCGATCGATCATGTCGTCAGTCTGGCCCGCCCTCGAGGCCATCCTCCCCCGGGTGGCCAAGCCGGCGCGCTACATCGGCGGCGAGGACGGCAGCCAGGAGCCGGTCCACGAGCCCGGCCAGGTCGGGTGGCTGCTGGCGTACCCCGACACCTACGAGATCGGCCTGCCCAACCAGGGCCTGCAGATCCTGTACGAGATCCTCAACGAGCGGCCCGACAGCGTGGCCGAGCGGACCTACGCCCCGTGGACCGACCTCGAGGAGCTGCTGCGGGAGGAGGGGATCCCGCTCTTCTCGGTCGACACCCACCGCCCGGCGGGCGACTTCGACATCCTCGCCTTCAACCTCAGCGCCGAGCTGACGTACACGAACCTCCTGGCTATGGTCGACCTGGCCGGCTGCCCGGTCCGGGCCGCCGAGCGCAGCCCCCACGACCTGATCATCGGGGTGGGCGGCCACTGCACCTACAACCCCGAGCCCATCGCCCCGTTCCTCGACTTCGTGGTCCTGGGCGACGGCGAGGAGGCGGTGGGCGACATCAGCGCCGCCCTGCACCCGTGGAAGGCCCGGCGGGACGCCGGCGAGCCGGTCACCCGGGCCGAGGCCCACGAGATCCTGGCCGGCATCGAGGGCGTCTACGTCCCCGCCCTGTACGAGGCGATCCACGACCCCGAGACCGGGATCCTGCAGGAGACCCGGCCCACCAACCCCAAGGCGCCCGAGAGCATCGAGAAGCGGACCATCGCCGACCTGGGCGAGTGGCCGTACCCGAAGCAGCAGCTCGTCCCGCTCACCGAGGTGGTCCACGACCGGCTCAACGTCGAGGTCTTCCGGGGCTGCACCCGGGGCTGCCGCTTCTGCCAGGCCGGGATGATCACCCGCCCGGTCCGGGAGCGCCCGGCCGACCAGGTCCGCACGATGGTGCAGGACGGCCTGCGCCGCACCGGCTACGACGAGGTCGCCCTCACCAGCCTGAGCACGGCCGACTTCAGCGGCATCGAGGGCGTCGTCGGCGACATCGTCCGCAACGCCGAGGGCGAGATGGGCTGCGGCGACGTCAGCGTCTCGCTCCCCAGCCTCCGGGTCGACGCCTTCACCGTCGGCATCGCCGCGGAGATCCAGCGGGCGCGCCGCACCGGTCTGACCTTCGCCCCCGAGGGCGGCACGTGGCGGATGCGCCAGGTGATCAACAAGCTGATCAGCGAGGACGACCTCTACGGCGCGGTCGAGTCGGCCTACTCGCAGGGCTGGCGGCGGATGAAGCTCTACTTCCTGATCGGGCTCCCGACCGAGACCGACGAGGACACCCTCGGCATCGCCGAGCTGGCCCGCAACGTCGTCGCCATCGGCAAGCGGTACCACAAGAGCCCGAGCGTGACGGTGAGCGTCGGCGGCTTCGTGCCCAAACCGTTCACCCCGTTCCAGTGGTTCGGCCAGAACACCCGGGAGGAGCTGCACCGCAAGGTCACCCTGCTGCGCGAGGCCACCCGCCGGGACCACGGCGTCCAGCTCAAGTGGCACGACCCGAAGGCGACGACGGTCGAGGGGATCATGTCCCGGGGTGACCGCCGGCTGGCCGACGTCATCGAGGACGTCTGGCGCCACGGTGGCACGTTCCAGGAGTGGAGCGAGAAGTTCGACCTCGACCTGTGGCTCGACGCCCTCGAGCGCCACGGCCTCACCGTCGAGCAGCTGGTCTACCGGCACCGCACCGAGGACGAGGCCCTGCCGTGGGACCACCTCTCGGCCGGCCTCCACAAGGACTTCCTCTGGCAGGACTGGCGTGACGCCCTCGACGAGGTCGGGCTCGAGGACTGCCGCTGGACCCCCTGCTACGACTGCGGCGCCTGCACCGGCTACGGCATCGAGCACGTCGTCGCCAACGCCACGCCGCCGGCCGGTGGCAGCCAGGGCACCGGCCGGGCCGTCCCGGTCACGCTGGGCGTGAAGCCCCAGGGGGCGCTGGCGTGACCGGTCCGGTGACCCAGATGGCGCCCGGCACCAAGCCCGTGCAGCTGGTCAAGCTCCGCATCCGCTTCTCCAAGCGGGGCAAGGTCCGCTTCACCAGCCACCGTGACGTGGCCCGGATGTGGGAGCGGGCCCTGCGCCGCGTCCAGCTCCCCGTCGCCCGCTCGCAGGGGTTCTCGCCCCGCCCCAAGCTCCACTTCGGCCTGGCCCTGTCCACGGGCCACGAGTCCCTGGCCGAGTACCTCGACGTCGACCTGGTGGAGGGCACCACCGTCGACGTCGCCACCCTGCCGGAGCTGCTCACCCCCGCGCTGCCCCGTGGCATCGAGGCCACGGCCGCGGGCGAGATCGCTCCCGGCACCCCGTCGCTCCAGCACGCCGTCACCAGCAGCCGCTGGGAGATCGAGGTCGCAGGCCTCGACGTCCCGACGCTCGCGGCCCGGTCCGAGGCCCTCCTCGCCGCGCCCGAGCTGGTGATGACCCGCCAGCGCAAGGGCAAGGACGTCACCGACGACGTCCGCGCCCACCTGCACCACCTCGAGGTCGTCGACCGCGACGGCGTCCCCGTGCTCGTCACCGAGCTCGGGGCCCAGAACCGCGGTCTCCGGCCCAGCGAGCTCGTCGCCCTCCTGGGCCCCGAGCTCCGCGAGGTCCTCGTGTGCAGGACCCACCAGTTCACAGAGCACGACGGCACCCGGTCCGAACCCCTCGTGGTCGGTACCCCGGTGCCCGCTCCGCACGCCGAGGCGCGTGCGTCATGAGAAGGGATCGCACCCATGACCGATGCCGACCAGACCCCCGGGTCCCCGGTCTCCGAGACCACCACCAGGCCTGAGCGCCCGCCGGCCGCCGGCGGATCCGAGACGACGAGCACGACGAGCCCTGCGGGCGACGGCTCGACGGGCGAGGGCTCGTCGGGCGGCGGCAACCGGCGTCGCCGGGGCTCCCGGGGCGGACGGGGCCGCAGCGGCGGCGGGTCCGGCGACGGTGCGGGCGGTGGCGACGGCAGCGACGGTCCGTCGCCGGCGTCCGCTCGCGGCGGCGACGGCGCGGCGACGAGGGGCGACGGGTCCCCGGGTCGCGGTGGCCGACCCGACGGCGCCCGCACTGCGACCGGTGACGGGTCCG
>JBQGCF010000018.1:0-12075 GCA_052038315.1 Iamia sp. | reverse complement strand
TGTAGATCCCATCCACGTTCGTCAGGCGGGTCTCCTTGAGACTCGGGGGTGCTGAAGCCACCCTCACCTCAAGGAGACCCGTGGATCTGCACGGTAATGCTCGTCTGACGCCGTTCGGGCGGGAGCTGATGTGTCGTCGTGTCCGTTGCGAAGGCTGGACGGTGAAGGCCGCTGCCGCGGCGGCCGGCTGTTCGGAACGGACCGTGTATCGCTGGTTGGCCCGCTACGACGCGGGCGAGCAGCTCGTCGATCGGTCCTCTGCGCCGCGCTCGGTGCCGCGCCGGACACCAGCAGAGATCGAAGAGGTGATCGAGCGGTTACGCCGTCTGCGATGGACCTCGACCCGGATCGCCGGAGAGCTGGCCATGCCCGTCTCGACGGTGGGCGCGGTGCTGCGCCGGATCGGTCTGCACCGGCTGTCCCGGCTCGAAGCGCCCGAGCCGCCGAACCGCTACGTGCGCCGTCACCCCGGCGAACTGATCCACATCGACGTCAAGAAGCTCGGACGGTTCAACAAGCCTGGCCACCGCGTCACCGGCACCCGCACCGGGACCCGGTCCCGAGGAGCGGGCTGGGACGCCGTGCACGTCTGCGTCGATGACACCACCCGCCTGGCCTACGTCGAGGTCCTCCCTGACGAGAAGGCAGTGACCTCGGTCGGGTTCTTGGCCCGGGCGGTGGCCTGGTTCGCCGATCGCGGCGTGACCGTGCAGCGGGTCATGACCGACAACGGATCCCCGTACCGCTCCACGCTCTGGGAACGCTGGTGCGCTGATGCCGACATCCGCCACCTCCGCACCCGCCCCTACCGGCCCCAAACCAACGGCAAAGCCGAACGGTTCATCCAGACCATGCTCCGCGAATGGGCCTACGCCGCGGTCTACCGCAACAGCGACCACCGCACCGCTGCCCTCCCAGCCTTCCTCGACTGGTACAACAACCACCGACCACACGGCGCCCTCGGCAAGAAGACCCCCGCCAGCCTCCTCGAGGCTGACGAACGCTCCTAGGAACTACACCTAGCGCTCCTCGCCCGGCCCCGGCCGGCGCTTGTGGGTCGCCACCGAGCCGCGGGGCGAGACGACCACGTCGGGCGGGCCCTCGCTCGCGGCACCGTCGCGGAGGCGGACCTCGGCGCCGTGGTCCGGCATCGGGTGGTCCCACACCGTCACCAGGTCCAGCTCGTCGGCGGCCGTCGCCTCCTCGGTCGGCGCCAGCTCGCCCACCACCTCCAGCCAGCGGACGCCCTCCCGGGCCATCACCACCACCGCCGCACCGAAGGCGGCGGCGACGGCGGCCCAGGCCAAGAAGGCGTCCTCCCAGAGGGACCCGCCCCAGGTCGCGACGGCGGCGGCGCCTGCGCCGACGGCCAGGGCCCCGCTCGCCCCGGCCACCAGCGCCGCACCGCCGCGGCGCGGCAGGCCGACGACGACGGTCCGGGTCAGCCGCCGGCTCCACCGCTCCAGCCCCGGCGTGAAGCCGACCAGGCCGGCGAAGCCCACGGTGTCGACGACGAGGACCGCTCCGAGCGGGCGCACCAGCTCCCGCAGCACGACGCCGGCGACGGGCGGGCGCCCGCCCCCGAGCGCCTCGACCCGGTACCCGATGGCGGCCCGGGCCGGTGTGGCCCCGGTGGCCAGGGTCCCGATCACGCCGAGGGCGACGACCGCCCCGACGCCACCGAGGAGGGCCGGCCGGGGCGCGGCGCCGGCGGCCACCGCCACCCCGGCCGCGGCGACCCCGGCCGCCAGCTCGATCACCGCGCACCCCGTCCGCAGCATCCGGTGCGGGCGACCCGGGTCGGTCGAGACCCGCACCGGCGTCTGGTTGGTCCAGATCGGGAACACGTCACCCGCATCGACCGTCGCGGCCGCACCATGAGCGGGGGTGGGGTCACAGGCGAATCCGGTGGGAGCCCCCGGCGACCGCGCCGGTAGCCTGGCCCGCCATGAGGATCGGGATCGTCGGTGCCACCGGCCAGGTCGGCGGCGTCATGCGCAACATCTTGCAGGAGCGGGCCTTCCCCGCCGACGAGGTCCGGTTCCTGGCCTCGGCCCGCTCGGCCGGGACCGCCCTGCCGTGGCGGGGGGGCGAGGTGACCGTCGAGGACGTCGCCACCGCCGACCTCTCCGGCCTCGACATCGTGCTGATGTCGGCCGGCGGCTCGACCAGCAAGGCCATCGCCGAGGAGATCGCCGCCTCCGGGCCGGTCGTCATCGACAACTCGTCGGCCTGGCGCATGCACCCCGAGGTCCCGCTGGTCGTGGCGGGGGTCAACGACGAGGCCGCCGCCGATCGCCCGAAGGGCATCATCGCCAACCCGAACTGCACGACGATGGCGGCCATGGCGCCCCTCCAGGCCCTGCACCGGGCGGCCGGCCTCGAGGCCATGGTGATCTCGACCTACCAGGCCACCTCGGGCCAGGGCCTGGCCGGCGTCGAGGCCTTCGCCGCCCAGGTCGCGGCGGCCGGCGACAAGGCCGTCGAGCTCACCCACGACGGCTCGGCCGTCGCCTTCCCCGAGTCGGACAAGTTCCCGACGACGATCGCCTACAACGTCATCCCCCAGTGCGGCGCCTACGTCGACGACGGCCGGGACGAGACCGGTGAGGACCAGAAGCTCCGCGACGAGAGCAAGAAGATCCTGGCCATCCCGGACCTCCTGGTGTCCGCCCTGTGCGTGCGGGTCCCGGTCTTCACCGGCCACTCGCTGTCGATCAACGCCCGCTTCGCCAACCCGATCAGCCCGGCCGAGGCCCGTGAGGCCATGGCCGCCGCCGGTCCCGAGATCGCCCTGAGCGACCTGCCCACGCCGCTGCAGGCGGCCGGCGCCGACCCCACCTTCGTGGGCCGGTTCCGGGTCGACGAGACGGTGCCCGACGGCAAGGGCCTGGCCTTCTTCGTCTCCAACGACAACCTGCGCAAGGGCGCCGCCCTCAACGCGGTCCAGATCGCCGAGCTGATCGCCGCCGAGCGCTGAGCGCCCCCGTGGGCCCGGGCGGTCCCCCACCCGAGGTCCTGGCCTGGGCGGTCGGCGTCCTGCGCAGCCCCGTCGTCGGGTGGCGCGCCCTGCCCCAGACCGACGAGGCCGGGCCCTGGCGCGTCGACCTGGGCGACGAGCCGCTGCCGACCCGCGCCGTGATCCGCCTGGGGACCCCGGGCGATCCGGGGTTGGCCACCGAGGTGGCGGCGCTCGGCGTCTGCGCCATGACCGGCGTCCCGGCGCCGCGGGTCCTCGCCGTCGACGTGAGCGGTGACGAGGCGACCCGGCCGGTGCTGGTGCAGTCGTGGGTCACCGGCGAGAGCCGGGTGCCCGGGCCCGGCGAGCCGACGAGGGGCCGGGAGCTGGGGCGGGTGGCCGCCCGCATCCACGCGGTGGCCATGGGCCCCACCGAGCACCTGCCCCACCGGGCGTCGTCGCTGGCCACGGTGCCCTTCGCCGAGCTGCCGGTGCCCGAGCCCTTCGTCGGCCTGCTGGCCGAGGCGACCGCGGCCGTCGCCGCCACTCCCCTGCCGGAGGGCCCGACCGGCCTCGTCCACGGCGACCTGTGGCAGGGCAACACGGTGTGGGACGACGACGAGCACGTCGGCACCCTCGACTGGGACCACGCCGGCGTGGGCCACCCGCTGGTCGACCTCGGGTCGCTGCGCTGGGACCTGGCCGTGCTGGCCGGCGAGGGACACGACGACGTGGTGCGGGGGTGGGAGGAGGCCAGCGGCCGGCGCCTCGCCCCGGAGGACGTGGCCCGGGCCGACCTGGTCGCCGTGCTGGCCTCGCCCCCCGACCTGGCCCTGTGGCTGCCGAACTTCCATGCCCAGGGCCGCACCGACCTCACCCTCGACGTGGTCACCGCCCGCCGCGACGCCTTCGCCCGGCGAGCCCTGGAGCAGCTCCGCTGACATCGAACCGTGTGCGAAAACACGCCGCATAGGTACGAACGCGCACACGGAACGGGGTGATCGGGCAGGCTGCCGGGCATGCCGTCACGGTTCGGGATCTTCCTCGCCCCCTTCCACCCCGTCGGGCAGAACCCGACCCTGGCCCTGCGGCGCGACCTGGAGCTCATCGAGCACCTGGACCGGCTCGGCTTCGACGAGGCGTGGATCGGCGAGCACCACTCGGCCGGCTACGAGATCATCGCCTCGCCCGAGGTCTTCATCGCCGCCGCCGCCGAGCGGACCCGCCACATCCGGCTGGGCACCGGCGTGTCCTCGCTCCCCTACCACCAGCCGCTGATGCTGGCCGACCGCATGGTGCTGCTCGACCACCTCTCGGGCGGGCGGGTCATGCTCGGCGTCGGGCCCGGTGCCCTGCCGTCGGACGCCTACATGATGGGGATCGAGGTCGGCCGGCCGCGGGACATGATGGAGGAGGCCCTCGAGGCGATCCTCCTCCTGCTCCGCAGCGACGAGCCGGTCACCTACGAGACCGACTGGTTCACGCTGCGCGACGCCCGTCTCCAGCTGCGGCCCCTCCAGCGCCCGCACTTCGAGGTGGCGGTGGCCGCCCAGGTCTCGCCGGCCGGGCCCCGGGCCGCCGGCCGCTTCGGCACCGGGCTGCTCTCGATCGGGGCGACCAGCCAGGGCGGGTTCGACGCCCTCGGCTACCACTGGGACGTGGTCGAGCAGCGGGCCGCCGAGTTCGGCACGGTCGCCGAGCGGTCGGCCTGGCGGCTCGTCGGGCCGATGCACCTGGCCGACACCCGGGAGCAGGCGGTCGCCGACGTCGCCTTCGGCCTGGCCGACTGGGTCGACTACTTCCAGCGGGTCGCCGCCCTCCCCCTCGCCCCCGACACGACCGACCACGACACCGTCGTCGACGCCCTCAACGCCTCCGGCTTCGCCGTGATCGGCACCCCCGACGACGCCATCGCCCAGATCGCCCGGCTGGAGGAGCAGTCGAAGGGCTTCGGCGCCTTCCTCCTGATGGCCCACGAGTGGGCCGACCGGCCCCAGACCGAGCGCTCCTACGAGCTGTTCGCCCGCTACGTGATGCCGGTGTTCCAGGGCTCGGCGGCGACCCTCACGGCCAGCCGGGACTGGGCCGCCGAGAACCGCCCGACCTTCATCGGCGAGGCCGGCGCCGCCATCATGTCCGCCATCCAGACCCACGCCGCCGAGCAGGCCGAGCAGCAGGCCACCTGACCCCAAACCCCCCGAAATTGCGACCCTGAGCGGGCCAGGGGCCCGCTAAGGGTCGCAATGTGGGGGTGGGGGCGGTCAGGCCTTGGCCTGGGCGGCGTCGCGGGCGGGGTTCGACTGCTCGTCGGCCTTGGGGTCGGGGTCGTCCTGCTGGTCGCGCACGCCCTGCTCGATCCTCTTCCCGAGGTCGGCGTCGATGTTCGACCAGTAGGCGAAGGCCCGCACGAGGATCGGCTCGCTGACCCCGTTGAGCAGGTGGCCCACCACGTTGTCGACGAGGCGGTCGCGGGCGTCGTCGTCGAGCACTTCGCGGACCATCGTGCCGGCCTGGCCCCAGTCGTCGTCCTCGGCGTGGTCGACGTAGGCGGCGCGGGTGATCTCGCCGTCGGCCTCCCAGCCGGCCGGCTCGCCGTAGCGGGCGACGTCGGCCGCCGGGCCGCCGTAGGAGTTCGGCGCGTACACCGGGTCGCTCACGTTCTCGACCCGCATGGCGCCGTCCTTGCTGTAGCTGTGGACGGGGCACTGCGGCTTGTTGACCGGCACCTGCTGGTAGTTGGCGCCGATGCGGTACCGGTGGGCGTCGGCGTAGGAGAACAGCCGGGCCAGCAGCATGCGGTCGGGGCTGGGCCCGATGCCGGGGACGAGGTTGTTGGGCTGGAACGCCGCCTGCTCGATCTCGGCGTGCATGTCGGTGGGGTTGCGGTCGAGGGTGAGCTTCCCGACGTCGACCAGCGGGTAGTCGCCGTGGGGCCACACCTTGGTGAGGTCGAAGGGGTTGAAGCGGTAGTCCTTGGCCTCCTCGTACGGCATCACCTGGACCTTGAGCGTCCAGCTCGGGAAGTCGGCGTCGGCGATGTGCTCGAACAGATCGCGCTGGTGGTAGTCGGTGTCGACGGCGGCCATCTGGTCGGCCTCGTCCTGGGTGAAGGTCTCGACGCCCTGGTCGGTCTTGAAGTGGTACTTGACCCAGAAGCGCTCGCCGTCGGCGTTGACCCACATGTAGGTGTGGCTGCTATAGCCGTTCATGTGGCGCCAGGTGCGGGGGATGCCGCGGTCGCCCATCAGCCACGTGACCTGGTGGGCCGACTCGGGCGACAGCGTCCAGAAGTCCCACTGCATGTCGTGGTCGCGGAGACCGTTGTCGGCCCGCCGCTTCTGCGACCGGATGAAGTGCTGGAACTTCATCGGGTCCTTGACGAAGAAGACCGGCGTGTTGTTGCCGACCATGTCGTAGTTGCCCTCGGACGTGTACAGCTTGAGGGCGAAGCCACGGGGGTCACGCCACGTGTCGGGGCTGCCCCGCTCGCCGGCAACGGTGGAGAACCGGATCAGGGCGTCGGTGGTGGTGCCGGGCTGGAAGACGGCGGCCTTGGTGTAGGCGCTCACGTCGTCGGTGACCTCGAAGCGGCCGAAGGCGCCGCTGCCCTTGGCGTGGGGCTGGCGCTCCGGGATCCGCTCCCGGTTGAACTGCGCCATCTGCTCGATGAGGTAGTGGTCCTGCAGGAGGATCGGGCCGCCCGGACCGACCGTGAGGGAGTGCTCGTCGCTCTCGACCGGGATCCCGGCATCGGTGGTGGTCGGGGGCACGGTGGGGTCCGCCATGGCGTGGATCTCTCGGGTCGTCGGTCGAGGGCCGGGAGGCCCTGCCCCCGCCCCCGAGGCGGAACCCTCTCGCCCTCAGACCCGGATGACCTCCAGGCCCCGCACGCCGAGGACGGGGGCGAAGTCGTCGTCCTGGGTGACCACCGGCAAGTGGTGGACCGCCGCGGTGGCCGCGATCCACAGGTCGTTGACCGGGACCCGTCGGCGAGTCGAGGCCAGGTGCACCCGCATGTCGGCCCACACCTCGGCCACGTCGGCGTCGATGTCGAGGACGGTCGCTCCCTGCGCAGCATCGAGGGTCTCCTGGCGGCGCGCCCGGGTGGACTCGTCACGGGCGGAGCCGACGCCGACATGCAGCTCGGCGATGGTCACCACCGAGACGGCAACATCCGGGGGCACGTCATCGCGCCGGATCGGACGGCCCGACTCGTTGGCGATGAAGTAGCTCGTGTCGGCGACGGCGTCCGGGCTCACGTCTCCTCCCACGGGTGGAGCGGGGTCTCGTCGGTGTACTCGACGGTGAGCTCCCGGATGTCCTTGGCGAAGGTCGGGTCGAAGGGGATCTTGGCCAGCCTGCGGTCGAGCTCGGCGAAGGTCAGGCCCTTCTTGCGGCGGGACCCGATCGGCACCACCTCGGCCACCGGCTTGCCCCGGACCGTGATGGTGATCTCCTCCCCCTCCTGGACGCGGCGCAGGACGGCGGCGGTGTTGTTGCGCAGCTCACGGGACGGGACCTCGGCCATGTGCGACAAATGTAGCCCTTCGTCCACGGGTCACCTCCGGGCCAGGGCGAGCGGGAGGACGGGGCCGGAGCCGGCGGCGCGGAGGAGGTCGGCGACGACGGTCATGGTCCAGCCCGAGTCCCAGACGTCGTCGATGACGAGGACCGGGCCGGCCAGCACGTCGGGTCCCGGCAGCTCGGAGCGCTCGACGGCGAAGGCGCCCCAGACGTTGGTCAGCTTGTGGGCCGCGTTCTGCTGCTCGGCCTGGGGTGCGCCGGGGCGGCGGCGGACGACGGCGTTGCCCACCTCCATCTTGCCGAGCGCCCCGATGCGGTGGGCCACCGCGTCGAGCAGCGCCTCCCGACCCGGGCGGGAGGACGGGATCCAGGTGACCCAGGTGGGCCGCTCCGCCCACGGCCAGCGCTTGAGGGCGCGGGCGATCCCGCCGACCAGCTCGTCGTCGAGGGCATCGGGCCCGCCGGCGGCCAGCGCGGCCTGCACGGCCGGCCACCAGCCCGAGTCGTCGACCCGGCACAGCGCCCGGCCCTCCTCGGCCCGGCGGTCGGCCTTGATGTTGCCCTTGGGCTCGGCCAGCCCGCGGGCCCACTGCTTGCGGGGCTCGATGGGGACGTCGATGCCGCGCAGCAGCTCGGTGGCGCGCCGCACGACCGCCGGGTCGAGGACGACCGGGTCGCCCGCGCCCGTGCACACCGCGCAACGGCCGCACGGGCCGTCGGCCTCGATGAGGGGATCGTCCAGCGAGGCGCGCAGGAACTCCATCAGGCACCGCGAGCCGTCGGCGTAGCGGAGCATGGCCGCGGCCTCGTCGTCCCGCGCCCGCCGGACCCGCTCGACCCGCTCCCGGTCGTAGGCCCACGGCCGGTCGGTCCGCACCCACCCCCGACCCTCGCGGGCGACCGCACCGTCGACGTCGAGGATCTTGAGCAGGGTCTCCAGCCGCCCCCGCCGCAGGTCGACCTCCTTCTCCAGGTCGGCCAGCCCCAGCGGCACGCCACCGCTCGACCCCAGCGCGTCGAGCACCCGCACGCACAGGTCCTCGGGCGGCAGCCCGACCCCGGCGAACCACGACCAGATCGCCTGGTCCTCCTCGCCCGGCAGCAGCCACGCCTCGGCCCGGTCGACGGCGCGCCCGGCCCGCCCGACCTGCTGGTAGTAGGCGATGGGCGACGGCGGGGCGCCGAGGTGGAACACGAAGGCCACGTCGGGCTTGTCGACCCCCATGCCCAACGCCGAGGTGGCGACGAGGGCCTTGAGCCGGTTGGCCTTGAAGTCGTCCTCGAGCCGCAGCCGATCGTCGGGGTGGGTGTCGGAGGAGTAGGCGTGGGCGTCGATGCCCTCGGACCGCAGGAAGTCGGCCACCAGCGCGGTCTGGGCCAC
Organism: Iamia sp.; assembly: GCA_052038315.1. GTDB lineage: Bacteria > Actinomycetota > Acidimicrobiia > Acidimicrobiales > Iamiaceae > Iamia. Next base: position 3,211 of record JBQGCF010000018.1, on the reverse strand, counting down.
GGTGAGGCAGTAGACGATGCCCGTGCCCGGGACGGCGGCCACCCGCTGGGCGATCCACGCCAGCCGGTGGGCCATCGACGGAAGGGTCGCCACCCCGAGGTGCAGCGACTCGCGGTCGAGCGTGCCCCGCATGGTGACCACGTCGGCCCCGAGCTGCTCGGCCACGTCCGCGCACACCCGCTCGTTGGCCGTGGCCGTGGTGGCCAGGACCGGCGTGCCCGGCGAGAGCGAGGCGATGGCGTCGCGGATGCGGCGGTAGTCGGGCCGGAAGTCGTGGCCCCAGTCGCTGATGCAGTGCGCCTCGTCGACCACCAGCAGGCCGAGGCCGGCGCTCAGCCGGGGCAGGACCCGGTTGACGAAGCCGGGGTTGTTGAGCCGCTCGGGGCTGATGCACAGCAGGTCCAGCTCGCCCGAGGCCACGTCCGACTCGATGGCGTCCCAGTCGTCGATGTTGGTGGAGTTGATGGTGGCCGACCGCACGCCCAGCCGCTCCGCCGCCGCCACCTGGTCGCGCATCAGGGCGAGGAGCGGCGACACGACCAGCGTGGGGCCGGCGCCGGCGTCGCGACGCAGCCGGGTGGCGATGAAGTAGATGGCCGACTTGCCGAAGCCGGTGCGCTGGACGACGAGGGCCCGCCCGCCGTCGGTGCTGACCGCCTCGATGGCCGCCGCCTGCTCCGGGCGCAGCACGGCCCCGGGCCCGGCCAGCTGCTCGAGCAGCGCCTGGGGCGTGGTCGGTGGGGCGGAGGAGGTCATGTCCCCATCATGCCGACCCCCTGTGACAGCGGAGGACGGTCGGCCCGAGGTCGGTCACCCGAACGGGTAGCGTCCCGGCCGCCACACCACATCCACCACACCGCATCCCCCGGGGGGAGCCATGTACCGGTACGAGTACCACACCGAGGTCAACAAGGGCAGCATCAACATGCGCTCGTGGTCCAAGGACCTCAACACCAAGGGCAGCGAGGGCTGGCGCCTGGCCCACGTCTTCGAGCAGGCCGGCAACACCGTGATGGTGTTCGAGCGGGCCGTCCCGGCCTAGCCGGAGGGTCGCGAGTCGGGCCCGTCCGGCGGCTCCCAGCCGTCCGGACGGGTCCAGACGAGCGACCAGCGGAACAGGGGGTGACGCCGGTAGCGCACCTCCGGGAGCAGCAGGGCGGCGGCCCGCAGGACCTGGGTGTAGGAGTCGCGCACGTCGGCCACGGGCGCCTGCACCTCCCAGACCTTGCGCCGGCGGCGGAGCAGGCGGGTGCCGACGGTGCCGACGACGTCGTGGGCCAGGTCGTAGCCGCTGCGGGTGCGGGCCAGGCCGACGATGCCGAGCGTCCCGCCCGGCGCCACCAGCGAGGCGAGCCGGATCAGGCCGGGCCGCAACCCCAGGTGGTGCACCACCGCCACCGAGAGCACGGCGTCGAAGCCGGCCGGCTCCAGCCCGGAGGCCGCCAGCTCCGGCCAGGGCGCCATGACGTCGGCCTGCCGCACCTCCACGTCCTCCCTCCCGGCGACGGCGTCACGGGTCGAGGCGACGCAGGCCTCGTCGACGTCGATCGCCAGCACCGACGCGGCCCGGTCCGCCAGCTGCCAGGCGAGGACGCCCTCGCCGCAGCCGACGTCGAGGGCCCGGCCGCACGGGTCGGGCAGGACGCCGAGCAGCACCGGGTGGAGGTGGATGTTGTGGTTCCAGCGCTGGCCCACCGGCGTGTCGGGGGCGGCGTGGTACGAGCGCCGGGGCTGCTGCGACCGGTCGCCGTACCTCCCGGTCAGGGTGGCCGGCAGGAGGCCGTCGCGCCGGCTCATGCCGGGACGGTCTCGGGGGCGACCAGCTCGACCTCGAAGCCGTCGGCGTCCTCGATGAAGGCGGTCGTCGTCCCGGGCGGGAACCGGTGGCGGCTGCCCTCGAGCGGAGTCCAGCCGTAGGGCCCGCCGTCGGTGGCCAGCCGCACCAGCTCGTCGGCCGAGCCCACGTGGAAGGCGATGTGGTTCAGCCCGGGCCGGAGCCGTGAGTAGAGCATCCCCGGCACCATGTCGGGCGACTGCTCGATGGCGATGCCGGTGCCGTCCTTGCGCCAGACCCGGCCGTGCTCCCAGGTGCGGCTGAGGACGAAGCCGAGCTGGTCGAGGAGCCAACCCCACGAGCGCTCGGCCCGGCCCAGGTCGGGCACCCAGATCTGGACGTGGTGGATCGCCACGCCGGCAGGCTACGGGTCGGCGGGCGCTCGCGGTCGGGCGGGGTCGGCATCCCCCGGGCCCTCGCCCCGCAGCGCCAGCGCCGAGCTCACCACCGTGGCCGTGACGGGGACCGCCAGGACCGTCCCGGCGAAGCCGAACAGTGCGGTGCCCGCGGCGATGGACAGCAGGATCACCACCGGGTGGAGCTCGAGCGACCTGCCGTAGATCCACGGCGCCAGGAGGTCGTTGTCGAGCTGCTGGACCAGGACGACCACGACACCGACGACGAGGGCGGGCACGACGCCGCCGGCCGCCAGGGTCACCAGCACGGCGATCACGCCGGCGACGGTGGCCCCGACGATCGGGACGAAGGCGGCGGCGAAGGTCAGCAGCATCACCGGGATCACCAGCCCGGCGCCCATGATCGCCATCGTCGCCCCGATCACGACCGCCTCCAGGAGGCCGAGCAGGGCGGCGCCGCGCAGGTAGCCGCCGATGGCGTCCCACGACGCCCGGGCCACCGTGCGCACCTGCTCCCGGCGGTGGTCGGGCAGGCGGTGGTCGACCCAGGCCACGAAGCGGGGGCCGTCCTTGAGGGCGAAGAAGCTGAGGATGAGGGCGAGCAGGAGGCCGGCCAGGCCGCTGCCGACGAGCAGCACGCCCTGGGTGACCTGCTCCTCGCTGTTCTCGAGCAGGTCACGGCCCCGGGCGACGATCTCGTCCTCGGCGTCCTCGACCTCCTGCCGGGTGAGGTCGAAGGGGCTGTCCTCGACCAGCCAGTCCTCGATCTCCCCCACGCCCTCGTCGAGGGTCGGGCCGAGGTGGCTGAACTCGTCGACCATCGGTGGGGCGATGGCCGCGATCAGACCGACGACCAGCAGGACGGCACCCAGCATGGTGACCGTCGCCGCCACTCTGGTCGCCGTCTGACGGTCACCCTCCTGGGTAGGGGGGCCGGGTGCCGTACCCACCCGACGCGCCCGAGAGCCCGCGCCCGCCCTGGTACCCGCACCCGGCCGTCCTGCGGACCACGGCCTACGCC
>JBQGCF010000017.1:0-2353 GCA_052038315.1 Iamia sp. | reverse complement strand
GGGGCGACGGGTGTTCCGTCGAGGTGCTGGCAGACCCGGGTGCGGAGGTCGTCGCCGTCGACGATGGGCATCCCGCGGAGGGTCTTCTCGTCGCAGATGACCTCGACCGAGGGCCGGGGGCGTCCGTGGCGTTGCGCGGGCATGGCCTTGCGCGTGAGCAGCTGGACCAACGCCTGTCCCCGACGTTCGGCCGGCGACAACCCGTCGCCTGAGGAGAACACGCCGACGCGGAACATCTCGTCGACCTCGGCGTCGATGGCGTTGCGGACGATGGCGCCGTGCTCGGCGTCCATCTCCCCGTCGAGGACGTAGCGCCCCTCGAAGGTCTGGGCGAGGGACACCGCCACCCGGGGAGCGGAGGACTCGACCGGTGCGTCGGGGTCGATCGATCCGACGTGGAGCCGGGCCTGCTCGAGCCAGCCCCGCAGGAACCGGTTCGCATCCCGCACCCGCAGATCCGCCACCTCCGACACCAACCAGGCCTCCTGCTCGGCGAACACCGCAGCGACCTCGGGGGTGCAGGTGGCGATGAGGAGGTCGACCTTCACCCGGGCGATGCGACCCGCTCGGAACGCCGCGTCGACGGCGGGCATGGACCGCAGACGTCGGGCCACCTCTACATCCGCAGCACACCGGACTCGGGTCTGATCGACGCGGGCCGAGAGCCACCCCGCAGTCGACCGAGCCGCGTCGGCGGCGTGAAGGCCACGTCGGTCAAACGCTCCGGTCAGGGCGACCAGCTCACCCTCGATCCGGGCCTTCTCGCGATGGACCGCCAGCAACCGCGAGACGATCTCGCCATCGGTCAGCGTATCCGGGTCCATATCGACAGCATAGCGAACGTCAGTTCGCGTCACAAGCGTGAAACCCAGGAAATCCAAGGGTTTGCGGTCGCCTCGACCGGGGAACGAGGGCCCGCCCGGCCCGTCTCCCGTTAGAACGTGTTCTCATCCGGACGGGTGGCGCGCCTAGGGTGTCCCCCGGCGTGCCAGGGGGGTGCGCCGGGGGACCCAGGGGGGAATCCATGTCGACCGTCGCCGCTCGCCGTGCTGCGTGGGTGTCCGTGCTCGCCGCCGTGCTCGTCACCGTCGTCGGGGTCGTGGCCTCGACCTTCGGGGGTGCGGCCGGGGCGGCCACCGTCGCCCAGGGCCTCGACTGCGGGATCGGGGGCAGCCAGACGATGAACGTGACCGGCACCGCGCCGGGCACCGTCGTCGCCGGCGGGACCTTCTCCGTCGACCTCTCGGTGGCCTCGGCCACGGCCAGCGGCGCCTCGATCGAGAACCTGGTGTGGAGCTTCGAGGCCCCGACCGGCACCTCGGTCGTCAGCGGCTCGGCCACCCTCGTCGGCACGAGCACCGCCAACCTCGGTGCGGTGACGACGTCCGTCAGCGGCAACGTCGTCCAGCTCAAGGCGGCCGGTCCCGTCGCCAACGGCGCCACCTTCAAGCCGGCGACGCTGCGGTTCGGCCTGACCGCCAGCGCGGCGGCCGGCACCGCCCTCAGCGTGCGGGTCCGCCAGAACCCCGCCTACAGCCTCAAGGCCGCCGGCTTCAACGTCTCCTGCTCGACGACCGGCACCCGGGGCGCCCTGACCACCACCACGGTGGCCGCCGCCCCGACCAGCTCGTCGACCACGGCCTCGACCGGCTCGAGCTCCACCACGGCGCCGAGCGGCACCATCCCGACCACGACCACCACCACGACGCCCGAGCCGACCGAGGTGACGTGGAGCCCGACCGGCCCGTGCGGCACGGTCGGCACCACCGTCGTCCCCGAGGGGACCGCCGGCGCCGTCGTCACCGTCGTGGGCGCCAGCGGGGGCAAGGGCGGCCAGGTCGCCGGGGCCACCGGCGGCTCGGGCCAGGCCGGCGGCCAGGTCACGGCGGGCTGGGCCGTCGAGCCCGGCACCACGATCAGCGGCGTCGTCGGCTGCGACGGCACCGTGGGCGGCTCGTCCTCCGGTCCCGGCGGCGCCGGCTTCGGCACCGGCGGCTCGGGCGGCCAGGGCCACGGAGTCGTCACGTCCGACCACTACGGCGGTGGGGGCGGCGGCGCCTCGGCCGTCTGTGCCGGCTCGACCTGCCTCGGCGGCGCCCTCGACGTCGCCCCGCGCGTCGTCGCCGGTGGCGGTGGCGGGGGCGGCAGCCTCAACTGCGCCGGCACCAGCGTCGGCACCGGCGGCCGGGGCGGCAACGGCTCGGTCACCACGGCCGGCTCCGGCTCCGGGGCGTCCGGCCTCGGCGGCGGCAACGGCCTCCATTCGAGCGGTGGCGCCGGCGGCGCCAACGACGACGGGACCGGTGCCGGTGGTGGCAACGGTGGCAACGGCTCGCAGGGGAGCGGCACCAAC
>JBQGCF010000016.1:0-51155 GCA_052038315.1 Iamia sp. | reverse complement strand
CATCGAGCTGATCCACGACGCCGGCCGCAAGGTCGCCGCCCTGTGCGGCTCGCCCTACCAGGCCCTCAAGCACAAGGAGGCCGGCGTCGACATCGTCATCGGCCAGGGCGGCGAGGGCGGCGGCCACACCGGCGAGGTCGGCTCGGTCGTCCTCTGGCCGCAGATCGCCGAGGCCATCGCCCCCACCCCTCTGCTCGCCGCCGGTGGCATCGGCTCGGGCCAGCAGATCGCCGCCGCCCTGGCCATGGGCGCCCAGGGCGTGTGGGCCGGGTCGCTGTGGCTCACGGTCGAGGAGGCCGACCTCCCGCCGGCCCAGCAGCAGCAGCTGCTCGACGCCACCAGCCGCGACACGGTCCGGAGCCGGAGCTTCACCGGCAAGCCCTGCCGCATGGTCAAGACCGAGTGGACCGAGGCGTGGAGCCAGGCCGACGCCCCCGACCCGCTGCCGATGCCGCTCCAGTACATGGTCTCGGGCGACTGCGTGGCCCGCAGCCACCGCTACGCCGACAAGGCCCTGTCGGTGATGTTCAACCCCGTCGGGCAGGTCGTCGGCCAGCTCAACAAGGTCGAGAAGACCAGCGCGGTGATCCAGCGCCTCGTCGAGGAGTACCTGGAGGCGGTCGAGCGGCTCAACCGCCTCAACCAGGCCGCAGGCGTCTAGCCGTGGCCGAGCTCCGGGCGGCCACGCCGTTCCGGTTGGGGCCGCTGACGCTGCGCAACCGGATCACCAAAGCGGCGACCTTCGAGGGCGTCATGCCCAAGGGGCGTGTCACCGAGGAGCTGATCGACTTCCACCGGCGCGTCGCCGCCGGCGGGGCCGCCCTCACCACCGTCGCCTACTGCGCCGTCCACCCCGGCGGGCGCACCCAGAAGCACACGCTGGTGATGACCGAGGACGTCGTCCCCGACCTCCGCCGCCTGACCGACGCGGTCCACGCCGAGGGCGCCCTCGTCAGCGCCCAGCTGGGCCACGCCGGGCTGGTGGCCAACGTCCGGTCGAACGGCCACCCCACGCTGGCGCCCAGCGCCCGCTTCAGCGGGCCGGCCATGACCCGGGTCCGGGCCGCCACCCGCCCCCAGCTCGACCAGGCGGTGGGGTGGTTCCGCCGGTCGGCACGGGTGGCGGGGGCGGCCGGGTTCGACGCCGTCGAGATCCACCTCGGCCACGGCTACCTCCTGTCGTCCTTCCTCAGCCCCGACCTCAACCGCCGGCGGGACGAGTACGGCGGCGACATCGAGGCCCGCAGCCGCTACCCCCGCCGGGTCGTCGCCGCCGTGCGGGACGAGGTGGGCGACGCCATCGCCGTCACCGCCAAGCTGGGCATGGTCGACGGACCGGCCGACGGGCTGGCGATCGAGGACAGCCTCGTCGTGGCCCGGCTGCTCGAGGCCGACGGGCACCTCGACGCCCTCCAGCTCACCGCCGGCAGCTCGCTGCGGGACTCGATGTTCCTCTTCCGGGGCGACGTGCCGCTCGACGAGATGGTGGCGGCGCAGCCCCCGCTCGTCGGCGTCGGGCTGCGGCTGGTGTCCAAGCGGATGTTCCCGCGGTACCCGTTCGAGGAGGCCTACCTGCTGCCCCTCGCCCGCCGCTTCCGGTCCGAGCTGGCCATGCCGCTGACGCTGCTCGGCGGGATCAACCGGATCGACACGATCGAGGCCGGGCTGGCCGAGGGCTTCGACCTGGTGGCCATGGGGCGGGCCCTGCTGATCGAGCCGGACCTGCCGAACCGGCTGCTCGCCGGCACCGCGGACCACGGCACCTGCACCCACTGCAACCGGTGCATGCCGACGATCTACACCGGCACCCGCTGCGTGGTGACGCACCCCGAGCGTCCGGGCCGGGCGACGCCGATCACCGGCTCCGCCCCGATCACATAGGGTCCCGGCCGTGAGGGTGACGGGCGCGCTGGGAGCTTGGATCGTCGCGGTCGCGACGCTGGTCGGGCTGGGAGCGTCGCCCGCGGCAGCGGCACCGACGATCGGGGGCGTCACCGTGGCGCCGGTCGTCGCCGACGCGCCGACCACCGTCAGCGCGGTGGTGGCCGACCCCGACCCGGGCGGCGTGGTGCTGGAGGTCGTCGTCGGCTTCGCGCCCGTCACGTCGATCCCGATGGCCGACGAGGGCGGGGGCACCTGGTCCGCCGCGGTGCCGGCCCAGCCGGCGGGGACGCTCGTCCGCTTCCGGGTCCGCAGTGGGACCGTCGCCCACCCGGTGCCGAAGAACGGCCGGACCTACGACGGCTTCGTCGTGGCCGCGCCGCCGGTCGACTCGGCCGTGCCGGTCCTCGACTGGTTCATCGCCCCGGAGGACTACGCCTGGCTGCGGGCCAACCCGGCCAGCAAGGAGTACCGGCCGTCGGTGCTGGTGGCCGACGGGGTCGTCATCGACGGGGTCCAGGTCCGGCCGCAGGGCGGCGGCACGGCCCAGGACGGGCCCAAGCCCAACTTCAAGGCCAAGCTGCCCAAGACGCACCCGCTCGGGCCGCCGTACTTCGCCGAGCCGGTCGACGAGGTCGTGCTCGACGCCGACTTCGAGGACCCGACCTACAGCGTCGGCGTCATCGTCAACGAGCTGTACGGGCGCCACGGCGTCCCGCCCCGCCAGGCGACGACGGCCCGCGTCCAGCGCAACGGCGCCTTCCACGGCATCTACCAGCTCGTCGAGGAGATGGACGGCGACTGGCGGGACCGGGCCGGCTTCGACGTCGGCGCCCACTACGAGGGCGAGAGCACCCGGTCGTACCTGCTCGACGAGGGCGATCCCGAGCTGCTGGCCGACCGCTTCGAGGCCGAGCACCCCGACGACGCCGACCACACCGACCTGCTCGCCCTGGCCACCGCCCTCGACGCCGTCCCCAGCGACGAACGGCCGGCGGCGATCCTCGACGCCCTCGACCTGCCCGCCCTGGTCGACGTGCTCGCCGTCTCGACGATCGTCCAGAGCTGGGACACGCTCACCGGCAACCACGCCTACCTGCGCGACGACGACACCGGCCGCTGGCGCATCATCCCCAACGACCAGGACATGACGATGGGGCTGCGGGGTCGCACCCGCCAGAGCAGCCTGGTGCCCGCCTTCGCCCTGGGCACGACGGCGCCGCTGTTCGCCGACGAGCGCTTCGTCGCCATGTACCTGCGCCGTCTGCGGACCCTGCTCGACACCGAGCTGACCTCGGCGATCGTCGAGCGGCTCGACGCCAACATCGCCGGCCTCGGCCCCGAGCTGGCCCTCGACCGGGAGACGTGGCCGCTGACGACGCCGACGCCCGAGGTGGGGCGGGCCGACCTGGAGTCGTACGTGGAGTTCCGGCGATCGCTGCTGCTGGCCTACGCCGCCGCCGGCGACCTGCCCGCCGCCCAGGCCCCGGGCGTCGGCGTCGTGGTGGCCGAGATCCGGGCGACGGGCGCGGCCGACGAGGACTTCGTCGCCCTGGCCAACCCGTCGACCACGACGGCGGTCGACGTCTCCGGCTGGACCCTCTCGGGGGCGGCGGAGGCGACGCTGCCGCCCGGATCGGTCGTCCCCGCCGGCGACGAGCTGGTCGTCCCGGTCGACCCGGCCGCGGTGGCGGCGCGCGGCCTGGGCGCCCCGGTGGCCGGCCGGCTCTCGGCCGAGCTGCCCGATGCCGGCGGCACCCTCGTCGTGCGCGACGCCGGGGGAGCGCAGCGGGACAGCGTCACCTGGGCCCACGCCGGGGGCTGGCCCGCGCCCGGTGCGAGCGGTCGCTCGATCGAGGCCCGGACGACCGGCGCCGGGCGGGCCCAGGGGAGCGGCTGGGCCCTGTCGGCCGGCCCGGGGGGCACGCCGGGCGGGGCCGGCCCGGCGGCCAGCCCGCTCACGGTCGAGCTGTGGACCGGGCGCACGTCGGCGCCGGCCGGTGCGCCGATCGAGGTGCGGGTGACGGTCCGCAACCGGGGCGCAGCCGACCTCCCCGGCGTCGCCGTCACCTCCGCCCCCGCCGGGTGCGCCCGCACGGTCGGCGTGCTCCCGGCCGGGGCGACCCGCAGCTGGTGGTGCCCGGTGACGCTGACCGGGCCGCGCCGGTCCGAGACCGTCCGGGTGGCGGCGACGACGGGGGCGGCCGGGGCCGCCGACCGGGCCCAGGCGATCGTGATCGACGCCGAGACCCTGGTGCTGCCGGCGCCGACCGACCTGGTGGCCACCATGGCGCCGGGCGGGATCGCGGTGTCGGCCACCGACCCGGCGCCGCTCCCCGACGGCGCCCGCCCCGGCCCGTTCCACACCTGGCGGGTCGAGGCCCAGGCCTGGCCGGACGACGCCACCGCACCGGTCTCGTCGCTCGTCGACCCGGCGGGCACGGTCATCACGGACCTGCCGGCCGGCGTGCCGTCGTCGGTCCGGGTGGTCGCCCGGACGTCGGTCCAGCGGGGGCTGCCGTCGCTGCGGGCGCCGGGGATCGTGCCCCGCCCGTCGGGCGTCTGGCCCTTCGCCTCGACCGGCGCCTGCGGGGACGCCCTCCCCGCCGACCTGGCCGGCCGGCCGCCGACCGCCTCCGAGCGGGCCGAGTGGGTCGCCGCCATCGACGAGGGGACGCCGCCGGCCGCCCTCGCCCTGGAGCTGCTCGGCGAGCCCCGCTGGGCCCAGCGCGCCGCCGCCGTGGCCCGGCTCTACGGGGCCACCCTGGGCCGGGCCCCCGACGCCGCCGGGCTGGCCTACTGGATCGGCCGGGCCGAGGCCGGCACCTCGCTCGGCGCCATGGCCCAGGCCTTCGTCCGCTCGCCCGAGTTCCGCACCGTCTACGGCCCGCTCGACGACGCCGCCTTCGTCGACCGGCTCTACCGCAACATCTTCGGCCGGCCCGCCGACGCCGCCGGCCGGGGCTACTGGGTCGGCCGGCTGCGGGCCGGCACGACCCGGGGCACGGTGGTGGCCGGCTTCACCCAGTCGCCGGAGGGGCGCCTGCTGCTCGGGCCGGCTGCCGAGGTGGCCGTCACCTGGTTCGCCCTGACCGGCACCGCACCGCCCGCCGCTGACCGGGCCGAGGCCGTCGCCTGGCGGGCCGGGGGCGGCTCGGCGCTGACCCTGGTCGACTCCGTCCGCTCCCGCATCGCCAGCGCGAGGTAGGCCGGGGTCGGGGCGGTCTCGGGGAGGTCCTGGGCGGTGGTGACCGTCAGGGCCGGGCGACCCTCGACGTCGGCCAGGCGGAGGATCGTGTCGTACCAGCCGCCCCCGATCGTGAGGGCGCCGCCGGGCGGGATGGCGGCCACGGCGGCCGGATCGGACACCTCGTCGAGCCGGGCCTCCTGGGCGGCCAGCCCGGCGACCTGGTCGAGGCCGAGGAGCCAGGCCCGGGCCGGGGTGGCGGTGCCGGGGGTCGGGTCGAGGGCCAGGAAGGCGACGCCCCCGCCCCAGCGCCGGGACGTGCCCCGGAAGGCGACGGCCCGGTCGAGCAGCAGGTCCCGCCGGTCGCGGGGCGGGGTCGGGTCGGCGCAGCCCCGGTGGGCGCCGTACGGCCCGTCGGCCGGGCTGCCGGCCAGGTACGCCATCAGCCGTTCGCGGACGACGTTCGACCCGTAGGCCACGTACCAGACGAGACCGTCGCCCACCGGCTACACGACGACGGCGAGGGTCAGGCCGTCCCAGCCCTTGCTGCCGACGGTCTGGAGGGCGGTGGCGGCGACCCGGGGATCGGCGGCCAGGGCGTCGTGGAGGCGGCGGATGCCGAGGACCCGGTCGTCGGTGGCCTGCTCGTCGGCCACCGCCCCGCCCCGCACCGTGTTGTCGACGACGATCACCGTCCCCGGGCGGCCCAGGGCGACGGCGTGGTCGACGTACTCGGCGCACCGCTGCTCGTCGGCATCGACGAAGACGAGGTCGAACGGCGGCCCGCCCTCCCGGCGCAGCGCCTCCAGCGAGGCGAGGGCGTCGCCGACCCGGATGTCGACCCGGTCGCCGGCCCCGGCCCGGTCGACGTTGGCCTGGGCCACCGCGGCGTGGCGGGGCTCGAGCTCCAGGGTGACCAGCTCGCCGTCGGGCGGCAGCGAGCGGGCCAGCCAGATCGTGCTGTACCCGCCGAGCGTGCCGACCTCGAGGATGCGGCGGGCGCCGACCGCCAGGCCGAGCAGCTGGAGCAGCCGGCCCTGGTTGGCCGCCACGTGGATCGGCGGGAGGTCGGCGGCGTCGCTGGCGTCGAGGGCGGCGTCCAGGGCCGGGTCCGACGGCACCAGGACGTCCTCCAGGTAGGCGTCGACCGCGGCCCAACGGGCCTGGTGGGGATCGGGCTCGGGCTCGGCCGGCGGGTCGAAGAGCGAGGCGGACATCCCCCTAGTGTTCCCCGCCGTGACGCTGACGCAGGGCATGACGCGGGACGACTTCGGCGGCGACGCCTTCACCTGGGGGGTGGCCCACGCCGCCTACCAGGTCGAGGGGGCGTGGGACGCCGACGACAAGGGGCCGTCGATCTGGGACACCTTCACCCACGGCGGCGGGAAGGTGTTCGACAAGACCAACGGCGACGTGGCGACCGACTTCTACCACCGCTACCCCGAGGACCTGGACCTGGTGAAGGGGATGGGTTTCGACGCCCAGCGCTTCTCGATCAGCTGGCCCCGGGTGCTGCCCGACGGCACCGGCCGGGTCTCGGCGAAGGGGCTCGACTTCTACGACCGCGTGGTCGACGCCTGCCTGGAGCGGGGCATCGAGCCGTGGGTGACGCTGTACCACTGGGACCTGCCCGAGGTCCTCCACCAGCGGGGCGGCTGGGCCGACCGGGACAGCGTCGGCTGGTTCGGCGAGCTGGCCACCGCGGTGGCCGAGCGCCTCGGCGACCGGGTCACCCGCTGGATGACCTTCAACGAGCCGGGCACCTTCCTGCCCTTCGGCTACCTCGTCGGCGGGCACGCCCCGAACGTCCGCAGCCTGCGCCGGTTCCAGGCCGCGGTGCACCACGTCGGCCTGGCCCAGGGCGCCGGGGCGAGGGCGATCCGGGCCGCGGCGGCCACGACCCCGTCGGTCGGCACGACCCACATCTTCACCCCGCCCGAGGTCAAGGGCGACTCGGCCCTCCACCGCCGGGCGGCGCGGGCGTTCGATGCGGCCATGAACCGGGTGTACGTCGAGCCGAACTTCGGCCTGGGCTACCCGACCGAGGACTCGCCGCTGCTGAAGGGGATCGAGCGCTTCGTCCAGGGCGACGACATGACCGACCTGGTCGTCGATCTCGACTTCCTCGGCGTGCAGTACTACCAGCGCTTCGCGGTGGCGGCCGTCCCGGTGCCGGGGCTGCGCTTCGTCCCGCTGTTCCGCAAGGACCACAAGCGCTTCGACATCACCGCCATGGGGTGGGAGGTCCACCCGACCGGCCTGTACGACGTGCTCCGCACGGCCCACGACTACGGCAAGGTGCCCGAGCTGTTCGTCACCGAGAACGGCGCCGCCTACCCCGACCACCTCGTCGACGGGCGGGTCCACGACGTCCGCCGCACCGCCTACTACCAGGACCACCTGGCCGAGGTGCTGCGGGCCCGGCGGGACGGCGTCCCGGTGAACGGCTACTTCTGCTGGTCCTACTGCGACAACTTCGAGTGGGCGGCCGGGCTGCGCCCCCGCTTCGGCCTCGTCCACGTCGACTACGCCACCCAGCAGCGCACCGTGAAGGACTCCGGCTACTGGTTCAGCCAGCTCCTCGGCGGCACCGTCACCCCCGCCTGATGGCCCGGCTCCACCTCACGCTGCCGTCGTTCGGCGCCTGGGCGGGCGGCGACTGGTCCCGCGTCCTCGACCTGGCCCGGACGGCGGAGGAGGCCGGGGTCGACGGGGTCATCGTCACCGATCACGTCGCCATCGGGGCCCGCACCGACCGCTACCCGACCGGGCCCTTCCCGGTGCCCGACGACGCCCCGTGGCTCGAGCCGCTGACCGTGCTGACCGCCGTCGCCGCGGTGACCGAGCGGGTCCGCCTCGGGACCGGGATCCTGATCGCCCCGGTGCGCCCGGCGGTGGTGCTGGCCAAGACGGTGGCGACCCTCGACGTGCTGTCGGGCGGGCGGGTCGACCTCGGCGTCGGCACCGGCTGGCAGCGCGAGGAGCTGGAGGCGGCGGGGGTGCCGTGGGGCGAGCGGGGTGCCCGTCTCACCGACGCCATCGCCGTGTGCCGGGCGCTGTGGGAGGCCGACGGCCCGGTCTCGATCGACCGCCCCACGATCGCCTTCGAGGCGATCCGCAGCGAGCCGAGCCCCGTCCAGCAGCCGGTGCCGGTGCTGTTCTCGGGCACGCTCCACGAGCGCAACGTCGAGCGGATCGTCACCCTCGGCGACGGCTGGATCCCGATCATGGGGGCCGGCGTCGAGGCCGTCGCCGACGGCATCCGCACCCTGCGGGCCGCCTACGAGGCGGCCGGCCGCGACCCCGAGGCCCTCCTGGTCCGGGCCCCGTCCGACGCCGCCCTGGAGGCCGCCCCCGCCCTCGTCGCCGCCGGCGTCACCGACGTCGTGGTCAACCCCCGCGGCGCGGACGTCGACCTCCCCGACCTGGTGGCCCGGTTCAGCCGGAGGTGAGGCGGAGGACGGCGGCGGTCCGGCCGACCTCGCCGCCGACGACGATGCGCCGGTCGCCGTCGAGGGCGACGGAGGTGACGCGGGCGAAGGTGCCCGACAGGTCGAGCACGCCGGTGCCGTCCTTGGTCGCCTTGGTGTCGAGGGCACCGGTGGCCGTCAGGCGGCTGAGGAGCGACTCGGGGGCGGCCTCGGCGCCGTGGAGGAGCACGGTCCGGCCGGCCTGGTCGACCAGCGCGTCGGCGATCGGCGGGAGGTCGGTGTCGACCCACCCACCGGCGCCGAAGGCGAGGTCGAGCTGCCCGCTCTGCGCGTCCACCCGGCCGACGACGGCCTCCCGGCCGCCGGCGTCGGGGAACGTGTAGCCGACGATCGTCAGGGCGCCGGTCGAGGGCAGCAGCCGGCTGACGTTCGCCCAGCGCTGCGTCGGGTCGGGGAGGGTGACGGTGGCGCCGCCGAAGCGGGGCGAGGCGCCGAGGGTCGCCGCCCGGCGGGCGGTGAGGGTGGCGTGGCAGGCGCTCGGGCACCCGCTGAAGGCGAGGGTCACGACGTCGCTCCCTATCGCCGCGATGTCGCCGAAGGCGAGGCCGGAGCTCAGCGGGGTCCGGGCCCTGACCCCGCCGGTCGGGCCGAGCGACACGAGCTGGTGCCCGCCGGGGAGGAGGATGATGGCGAGGACGAGGCCGCCGTCGGGCAGCGGGCGCAGCTCCAGCTGGTTCACCGAGGTGGGCGTGGGCGGGGTGGGCACCGACACGTCGGCCCACGGCGTGACCGCCCCCGTGCCGGCATCGACCCGCTGGAGGCGGACCGGCTCGCTGGTGCTGCCGTCGCTGCCGGCCACGAGCAGGTCGCCGTCGGCCAGCCGGGCCAGGGCCAGGCGCGAGCCGACGACCGTCTCGCTGCGGCCGCCGTCGCCCCACCCGGCGACCGGCTGGCCATCCTCGCCCAGCCGGGCCACCCGCGTGCCCTGCCACGACGTGACGAGGGCGAAGACGTCGTGGCCGTCGCCGGCCGGCACCGACTGGACGTCGTGCACGCTGCTGGCCTGCTCGACCTGCTCGTCGAACCGGATCACCCCGTCCGTGCCGAAGGCGGTGTCGACCGCACCGGCCGGCGTGTAGCGGACGAGCTCGCCCTCGGGGTCGCCGGCCCGGCGGACCGGGAGCAGCACGCCGGCGGCGGTGGCGACGGGGGCGTGGCCGCCGACGAGGAGGCGACCGGGGGGCCGGGCGGACGAGAGGCCGTTGAGCCGCAACCGCCCGGCGTCCGCCCAGGTGGCGTCCGGGGTGCCGTCGGCATGGAGCCGGACCACCTGGCCGACGAACGGCCCGCTGCCCCCGGCCCGGGCCGTGACCAGCACCCGGCCGGCGGGGTCGACGGCGATCCGCTCGGCCACGGCGAGGGCGGGGGTGGTGGTCGGGAAGCGGATGTCGGCGCGGCCGTCGCCGGCGAAGGTGACGTCGCCGGTCCCGGCGGCGGTGATGCGCAGGACCAGCACGCGGCCCGGGGTGGGCTCGTACTCGGTGGCGACCACCACGGTGTCGCCCGGCCCGGCGGCCACCGAGCCCAGCGCCGCCGTCCCGACCGGGAGCGACGGCAGCGTCCAGCGGGTGGTCCCGTCGGCCCGCAGCCGGACCACGGCCGAGGAGCCGATCAGGACCGGCTCGTCGCCCACCACGGCCAGGCCCCGTATGTCGAGGCCGGTCGGCGCCACCGACCCGGTCCCGCCGAACGAGGTGTCCGGCTGCCCGTCGGCCGTCCGCCGCTCGACCACGCCCTGCGAGGCCACGACCAGCCGGCCCGAGGCGTCGGCGGCGGCCTCGGCGGTGGCGTCCGGGCGGTCCCACACCGTGGTGAAGGTGCCGGCGGGGGAGACGTGGCGGACCGTCGTCCCGGAGATGAACCCGAGCGGGATGCTGCTGAGGTCGACGTGCTGGGCGAGGAGGTAGGCGCCGCCGTCGGGCAGCCCGATCAGCTGCCAGCGGACGACCATGCCGGAGTAGGCGAAGCCGGGCGGGCCCGCGGGGACCGTCGGGATGACGACGCCCTCACCGCCGCCGACGGTGGGGTCGGGCTGGCCGGCGGCGGTGAACCGCCGGAGCCGGGTCCGGCCGTCGATGCCCCGGCGCACCACGGCCCAGGTCCCGCCGTCGGGCGTGGACGCCACCGCCCCGAACACGTGGCTCGCCGGCGCCGTCACCCGGATCGGCGTGGGCGCCCCGGCGTTCCACCCGGCGTCGGGCCTGATCGGTCCGCAGGCCGCCAGCAGCGCCACCACGGCTACCGCCGCCACCACGCCTCGTCGTCGCCTCCGCCCCACCCGCTCCGCAGCCACGGGCCCATCATGCGCTACTCGAAGCGGGCGCGGTACTCCGAGCTGCCGAAGAACTGGGCGACCAGGCGCTGGATGCTGCTGCCCCGCCGGATCTGGTCGACCCAGAAGGTGAGGCCGGCGGCCTCGGGGGCCCGGCGCAGGAGGCCGGCGTAGGTCATGGTCACGTCGACCTGCGGGCGCATGTACGTCGCCGCCGCCGGGAGCGAGACGATCGCCGCCATCACGTCGGACCGCGGCTTCCCCGACCACTGCGACCGGAACGCCGACGCCGGTGCCGTGCCGGTGGCGTCCCGGTGCGCCTTGTCGAGGAAGGCGGCGTCGGTCAGCGAGCCGTAGCGGGCGGCGAAGGCGGGCTTGGCGCAGACGTCGGCGGCGACCGAGGCCAGCGCCTCCCGCTTCCGCACCCGGGTCGCCCAGCCCATCAGGTCGTCGAACAGCGGCGGCGCCCCGAAGGCGGCCAGGGCGAGCCGGGCCGCCGGGCTGACGGCGACGCCGAACTCGGCCGAGGCGAGGAACGAGTGGACCAGCCAGCTGATCGACCTCTCGCCGGACGTGAGCTTGCCGGCCCAGAAGCTCACACCGGTCTCGTCGGCGGTTCGCCCGAGCAGGTCGATGTACTGCTGGCGCACCAGCGTCTTGGCATCGGCGAACGGGCGCCACGGGTTGGGCGTCGTCGGCGGCGGGGTCGAGGGACCGCCCGGGGTGGCCCGGAACAGCTTCAGGTCCTCGTAGGCGGCGCCGAGGACGGCCCCGCTGCCACCGGCCAGCCACCCGTCGACGACCGAGGCGTAGTACGAGCGCAGGTCGACGTGGACCTTCAGGTCGCCGCTCGTCGTCAGGTCCGACAGAAGCGGCTGCTGGCCGTAGAGCCCGCCCTTGACGTTGTCGCCGATCACCAGCTGCGGCGCGGCGGTGCCGTGGTCGGTGCCGCCCGAGCCGTTGGCTCGCACGGTCCGCCCGAACTCCGAGAAGGTCATCAGCGTCACCTGGTCGCGGAGCGACGGCGACAAGGCGGCGAAGAAGGCCTCGATGGCGTCGTCGAGCGAGGTCAGCAGGTTCGGGTACTGCCAGCTCATCCCGTCGTGCAGGTCGTAGGAGCCGTGGCTGCACGACAGGACCCGCAGGCCGAGGTCGGCGTTGATCAGCCGGGCCGCGAGGGTCAGGTCCGGGACCAGGCCGCCCGACGGCAGGGCCGGCGAGTAGACGGGCGCCAGCCGGGTGGCCAGGGCCATGGCGTCGGCGCCGGTGTCGGCCACCAGGTCGGCCAGCCGGCCCTTGCCGGTGGTCCCCGCGCCCATGGCCTTGATGGCGTCGTAGACGGGCTTCTGCCACGGCTCGCGCTGGTCGGCGCCGTAGATGCTGCCGCCCTTGTCCATGGCGGTGACGACCGCGCTGGCGCCCCGCATGTGGAGGGGCACCGACGGCCCGATCTGCACGGCCCGGAGCCCGCCGGCCGACTCGGGCACGCCGTCGAGCCACCGCCCCAGCCACCCGGTCGTGCGGGACGAGCCGCTGGTGCCGGCCATCCAGGTGGCGGTCGAGGAGAAGTGGCTGTAGTCGGCCGTCGTCTGGCCCACGCCCCGCACGACGGCGACCTTGCCGGCGTCGTAGCGGGCCTTGAGCTTGGGCATGCGGGGGTTGAGGGCCAGCCCCTCGGCCAGCGTCAGCCCGCCGCTCACGGCCAGCCCGCCCCGGACCTGCCGGTAGCGACCGTGGTCGGGGTGGTCGGCGCCGGGGACGACCATGCTCATGCCGTCGTTGCCGCCGCCCAGCGGGAGGACGACGCGGACGCCGTCGGTGGCACCGATCGGCGTGGCCGCGGCGGCCATGCGGTCCATCCACGACGGGAGGGTCGGGGCCAGGGCGGTGCCGGCCGCGACGGCGAGGGCGCCCTGCAGGAACCGCCGCCGGTCGACCTGGCCGGGGATGGCCTCGGCCGGGAGGCTCAGGATCTCCTGGATGTCTTCGTACTCGAGCTCGGGCATCGCTCAGGCCGCCTGGAAGTCGGGGGACAGCATCATCAGGACGACGAGGCTGGGTTGGATCGCCCAGCCCCGGCGGGCGGCCTGCTCGCCGCGGACGTAGGCCTCGACGGCGGTGCGGGTGGCGGGGGAGGGGTCGGTGATGCCGAAGCGGTCGAAGGCCATCTGGGCGGCGGCGGCGGGCGTCATCTTGTCGGCGCCGGCGAAGATGCCCCGGTCCCGGGCGACCCACTGGCAGTGGGAGGCCCAGCTGCCCCGGCCCCACGTGGTCGAGGTGGCGACCCAGCCCTCGTTGCCCCGCCAGCCGCCGACGTTCGGCGGGGCGTAGAGGTACTGGCCGGCCCGCTCGACGTACCACTCGGGGTGCGCCACCGAGGCGGGCAGGCCGAGGACCTTCATCGTCGCCGCCATCCACTCGACCGGGCTCCGCAGCAGACCGGTCTTCACGGCCGGCGAGCGGAACTCGGGCCGCAGGAAGATGGCCCGCACCAGCGCCTTGATGTCCATGTTCGAGGCGACGAAGGCGGCGGCCAGGTCGTCGATCACACCCGCCGCCGGCGCCGGTCCGGCCAGGAAGGCCCACAGCTTGGTGGCGATGAACCGGGCGCAGGCCTGCTGCTTCGACCCCCGTACCATCTCGGTGATCGTCTCGGGCCCGTCCCAGCTCCTGGTGATGCCCCAGATGGTCTTCTGGCCGTTGTCGTGGCGGCCCGGGTACCAGATGTAGGTCTCGCCGACGTCGTCGTAGCCGTGGCCGGTCCAGGCCCGGGCCATCTCGACCACGTCGGCCTCGGTGTAGTGGCCCTGGCCGAGGAGGAAGAGCTCCATCAGCTCCCGGGCGAAGTTCTCGTTGGGGTTGCCGACGACGTTCGACTCGTTGTCGAGGTAGACGAGCATGGCCGGCGTCTTGGCCATGGCCTGGGCCAGGTCGTGGAGGTCACCGAGGGCCCGGGCCCGGTACTCCTTGACCTGCTTGAAGACGAGGCGGGGCCGCATCTTGTCGACGCTGCTGGTGAAGACGCCGTGCCAGAAGAGCGTCATCTTCTCGACGATGGGCGTCGGCGAGGTCGCCATCCGGTCCATCCAGTACTGCACGCCGGTGACCCACGGCGGGTACCACTCGTCCTCCCTGTTCTCGACCCCCTCGGGCACCACGTCGGCCGGGGCGGCCGAGGTGTCGAGCACCCGCTCGACCACGGCGGCCCAGCTGGGCCGGGTCATCAGGGCATCGATCTCGGCCGCCGATCCACCGAACCCCGCCCGCCGGAGGAGATGGGCGACGTCCGCACGAGTGAAGTCCATCCCGACTCGCGTCGGCCACGCTCAGCGATGTTGAAGTCGACGGAGCGTGGTTGAGTCGGATGACCCAGGCAGGCGGTGCCAGCAGCCGTCAGCTCGCCCGGAGCGAGCGGGCGATCCGCACCAGGTCCTCGGCCGAGACGTCGCCCGAGACGGTGAAGGCCAGCTCGCCGTCCGCCGCCCACAGCGAGGGGAGGGACTCGGGCCCGGTCACCTGGAGGGCGGTGGCGCCCCGGAACGGGCCGCTGTCGATGGCCACCTCGGTGGGCGTGACCTCGTCGCCCGCCGGCCGGGTGAAGGGGTCGGTCCACGGGTTGCCGGCCTCGACCGGCGACGGCCGCAGGGTGACCAGCAGCTCCTGCGGGCCCCGGGCGTAGCGGAGCTGGACGATGCGCTCGCCCTCGTTGACGACGACCCCCTCGGCCACGAAGCCGTCGGGCAGGTAGTCGGGGGTGAGGGGCTGGATGTCGGTGCGGGCGGCCACGTCGCCGAGCCGGATCGGGACGAAGCCCTTGGTGGCGGCGGCCGGGGTGCCGGGCGGCAGGTCCTGGGTGTAGGGGCCGTCGATCCCGTCGAGCTGGACGTCGGCGAAGCGCAGCTCGCGCACCTGCTGCTCGCCGACCACCCAGGTGATCCGGACCGGGTAGTAGGTCTCGGCCTCGACGACGTAGGTGATGTCGATGTCGTCGGTCAGGGGACCCGTCAGCCGGTAGACGGAGCGGCCGTTGAGCCGGGCCTCCTCGGGGGCCTCGTCGTCGACCGAGGCCAGGGCCCGGGCGGCGATGCCGAGGTCGTCGAGGGGGAAGCCGTCACGGGGCGGGCCGCCGTCGGGGGGGCCCAGGGCCAGGCCGGTCTCGGTGCGGGGCGGGAAGCCGGGCACCGTGTCCTGGAGGGTGCCGGCGCCGGCGTCGTAGGTCGTGATGCGGTCGATGGTGGTGTCCTCGACCCGGAAGGAGCCGTTGCGGCCGACCATGACCTCGAGGCTGGCCTGCTCCAGCCCACCCCCCTCGGCCAGCGCCTCCCGCTCGATGCTGGCCGACCAGACCGTGGCCTCGTCCAGGACCGTCATGCTCTCGTCGGCCACGTCGGCGACGGTCAGGCCCTTCACCGGCGACTCGGCCCGGGAGGCGGCGAGGTAGAGGGCGGCCAGCACGCCGCCGACCACCCCGAGGACGACCAGGACGGCCAGCGCCTTGATCAGGAGCCCGGCCCAGTGGCGACGGGGGCGCTGGCGGTCGACCTCGTCGGCCAGGCCCTCGACCACGTCGGGGCGGCGGCGCCGGACCTTGGCCGGGGCCCGCTTCTGCATGGCGACCGGCGGGGCCTTGGCCTTGGCCAGCGACGGCGACTCGCCCGGCTCGGGCAGCGCCGGCGGCGGGGCGGCCTGGGGCGCCTCCCGCTCGGCCCGCAGCCGGCGGCCCAGCTCGCGCCAGAAGCCGGGGGTGGCCGGGTCGGGCTCGAGCTGGCCGGCGTCCTCCTCCTCGGGCGGCTCGTCCTCGGTGGCCGGCGGGGCCTCGGCGGTCGACGGCTCGGTGGCCATCACCGCGGAGGTGTCCTCGCCCGGCTCGCCCAGGTCGGGCCGGCCGGTGTCGTCCTCGCCCAGCACCTCCATGGCGCCGGTGGGCTCCTCGAGGGCCTCGTCGATCAGCCGGGCGACCCGGGAGGCCACCGTCGTGACGACCTTCTGGTCGACGCCGAGGGCCTGGGCCACCGCGGCGACCGGCATGCCGGCCTGGTCGACCAGGCCCCACACGGCCCGCTCCTCGGCCCGCAGCCCGGCCACCGCCCGACCGAGGGCGTCGCCGCCGAGGCGGGGGCTGCGGTCGGCCCGCACCGCCCGGCGGCCCGGGGCCGGGGCCTCGCGCCGCTGGTGGCGGCGGATCTCGTGGCCGCAGGCGATCCACACGTGGTGGGTGAGGAAGACGAAGGCGTCGGCCGGGCCCTTGCGCCGGGCCCGGTAGGCCCGCACGTAGGCCGACAGGAGGGCGCGATCGACGTCGTGGCCGCCGAGGACCAGGTGGGCCATCCGCCGGCACTCGGGGTCGAGCCGCTCGATCAGGGCGGCCCAGGCCTTGTTGCTGCCCTGGCGGGCGGCGGCCAGCATCCGGTCGGCCGTGGGGTCGACGCCGTCGCCCGGGGGGCGCGGCGGGGCTGCCGGCAGCGGTTGGGGCGAGGTCGGTGGAGGCACGATGCGCAGGGGGGCGACGGTGATCCCGCCGTCGCCCGGCCCCGAGGATCGCACATCGGGGACGCATCCCCCCAGCATGTGATGGCCCCTGGGGCCCGCCGTCGGCAAGACTCGACGCCGCATGCACCTGCGCCGGACCCGCACCCTGCTCGCCCCCTGGGCGGTCGCCGCCCTCCTGCTGGCGGCCGGGTGCTCCGGTGGCGACGGCGACGAGACCAGCGCCGAGGGCGGTTCCGGGCCCTCGACCACGGCCCCCGCCGAGACGACCACCACGGCGGCGGAGACCACGTCGACCAGCACCACCGAGTCGACGACCACGACGACGTCGACCACCACGACCACGACGGCGCCCCCCTCGACCGAGCCCGAGCTGCTCCAGTCCGGCGTCGAGGGCCCCCGCACCCAGAAGCTCCAGGAGGACCTGAAGGCGCTCGGGTTCGACCCCGGGGAGCCCGACGGGCAGTTCGGCACCAAGACCACCCAGGCCGTGTGGGCCTTCCAGGCGCTCAACGGCCTGGCCAAGGACGGCATCGTCAGCCCGCAGCTGGCCGACCAGATCGCCGCCGCCCCGCCGATCGCCATGCTCCGCCCGGACCTGGGCCCGACCCACACCGAGGTCGACCTCGACCGCCAGGTCCTGCTGGTCTGGGGCGACGGCAACCTCGAGCTGGTCACCCACGTGTCGAGCGGCTCGGGGGTGGCCTACTGCGAGCAGGGCTCGGGCCCCAACGCCACGCCCGGCCAGGAGTACTGCGGCGACGCCCTGACCCCCGAGGGCGACTACCGCTACCAGCGCCGGATCGAGGGCGAGCGCCACGCCGCCCTGGGCGTGCTCTACAGCCCGGTGTACTTCAACGGCGGCATCGCCGTGCACGGCGCCCCGTCGGTGCCGAACCACCCGGCCTCGCACGGCTGCGTCCGCATCCCCATGCACATCTCGGCCTACTTCCAGAGCCTGGTGGCCGATGGCGAGCCCATCGCCGTGTTCCGGGGCGGCACCGGCCCGGCCACCGCGGTGGCGGCCCCCGGCGGCCCGGCGGCACCCCCGCCCGACGGGGCCGAGAACGGCGGCTGACGCCGTGTCCGGCTGGCCCGACGGCTCGGGCCTCCACGTCGGGGGCGCGGACTACCCGACCGGTCCGCCCGAGCAGTGGCCCACCGGCGGCCCCGGCCCGTACGGCGGCGGCCCCTCCTGGGGCGCGCCCCCGGCCGGCGGCCCGTCGTGGGGCGGATCGCCGATGCCCCCCACCCCGCCCGGTGGCGGTGCCCCTGAGCGCGGCCCCGGTGGCCGGACCTGGCCGGCGGTCGTCGTCGCCCTGGTCGTGATCGGCGTCCTGGCCCTGGCCATCACCGGCGTCGGCCTGCTCGCCACCTCCGACGACGGCGACGAGGACACGGCCACCGACACCACCCTCGACGACGGGCTCGACGAGCCGGTCGTCCCCCCGACCTCCGAGCCGTTCATGCCGACGATGCCGTCGCTGCCCGGCTTCGACCCCGGCACCGGCGTCGACCCCACCGAGCGGGCCCGGCCGCTGGAGGAGGTCCTCCCCGAGCTGATCGCCTTCGTCGAGGAGACCCGGGGCCACGAGTTCGCCACCGAGCCGGTGGTCGAGGCCGCCACCGACGAGGAGTTCCTCCAGGCCCTGGAGGAGTCGAGCGACGGCGAGGGGCTGCCCGGGTTGGAGGACACCATCGCCCCCGTCGCCCTCGGGTTGCTGCAGCCCGGCTACGACCTGGACCGGGCCGTCGACGACCTCGCCGCGGTCGGCGTCCTCGGCTTCTACGACCCCGAGACCCAGGAGCTGCTGGTCAAGGGGGACGTGATCACGCCCTTCGTGCAGTCGGTCATCGTCCACGAGCTGACCCACGCCCTCGACGACCAGGTCTACGGCCTGGGCGGCCTCGAGGAGATGGAGGAGCGCGACGACGAGTCCGCCTTCGGCTTCCTCGCCCTGGTCGAGGGGACGGCCAGCGAGGTCCAGGGGGCCTTCGAGGAGCAGATGTCGGAGGAGGACGCCGCCGCCCTGGAGGCCGAGCAGCTCCAGCTGGGCTTCGAGCAGCTGCCCCAGGGGATGACGCTCCCGCCGTACCTGCTGGTGCGGAGCCAGGTGCCGTACATCTCGGGCGAGCGCTTCGTCGAGGGCCTGGTCGCGGCGGACGGGATGGCCGCGGTGGACGCCGCCTACGAGGCACCCCCCACCACCAGCGAGCAGGTGCTCGACCCCGCCGTCTTCGCCGCCGGCGAGGGGGCGGTGCCGCTCGACCCGATCGAGCCGCCGGACGGGGTCGAGGTGGAGGAGCAGGGCGCCTTCGGGGCCGCCGACCTGCGCCTGCTCGACGTCGTCGGCAACCCCATGGCGATCATCGATCCGAACCTGGGCCTGCTCGACCCGGTCGAGGGCTTCGGCGGCGGGCGCTTCGTGGCCTGGACCGACGGCGACCTCTCGTGCATCGCACTCGAGGCCGTGGGCGACGACGCCGCCGGCCGCGCCGCCATCGCCGAGCTCCTCGAGGCCTGGGCCGGCTACCTCCCCGACGCCGAGGTCGGCTCCCGCGTCGGCGGCACCGGCATCGACGTCATCACCGCCACCAGCTGCGCCTGATGGAGGCCCACGACCCCTTCGCTCCCTTCCGGTTGCACGGGCGGACGGCCATCGTGACGGGGGCGTCGGCGGGGCTGGGCGCCCACTTCGCCCGGGTGCTGCACGGCGCCGGGGCCCACGTGGTGCTGGCCGCCCGCCGCCTCGACCGGGTGGAGGCGCTGGCCGAGGAGCTGTTCGACCGGGCCACGCCGATCGCCGTGGACGTCACCGACGACGACGACCTGGTGGCCCTGGCCGAGCTGGGCGCCTCGATCGGCGGCGGCGCCGTCGACGTGCTGGTCAACAACGCCGGCATCGGTGCCCCGCAGCCGGCCGAGACCGAGCCGATCGAGGTGTTCCGCACGGTCGTCGACGTCAACCTCAACGGCCTGTTCCGGCTGACCCAGCTGGTCGCCGGGCCGATGATCGAGCGGGGGCGGGGGAGCATCGTCAACGTGGCGTCGATGCTGGGCTCGGTGGCGGCGGCGCCGGTCAAGCAGGCGTCGTACTGCGCCTCGAAGGGGGCGGTGGTCAACCTCAGCCGGGAGCTGGGCTGCCAGTGGGCCCGCAAGGGGGTCCGGGTCAACGCCCTGGCGCCGGGGTGGTTCCCCAGCGAGATGACCGAGGAGATGTGGTCCGACGACGCTTCCAACGGCTTCGTGCGCCAGCACTGCCCGATGGGCCGGCGGGGCGAGCTCCACGAGCTGGACGGCGCCCTGCTGTTCCTCGCCTCCGACGCCTCGACCTACGTGACCGGCAGCGTCCTCACCGTCGACGGCGGCTGGACGGCCCGCTAGCCGAAACCGCCTGACACCCGTCTGGACTACTGTCCAGGTCCATGGCGTTCGACAGCGATCCCGATAAGCGTCGGTCCGGCCTGGAGACGATGGCCGAGGTCTACGGCTGGGAGGTGGCCGACGGCGAGGGCGACTTCTTCGGCTACACCGTCGAGCACCTCTTCGCCGACATCTGGAACCGCCCGGGGCTGAGCATGAAGGAGCGGCGCCTGCTGCTGCTCGGGCTGCTCGTCGGGGCCAACCACCACGACGTCACGCCCATCCAGCTCGGCGCCGCCCTCGGCAACGGCGAGCTCGACGCCGACCAGCTCCGCGAGATCGCCGTCTTCCTGACCCACTACGCCGGTTGGCCGGCCGGGGCCCGGCTCTCGATGCAGGTCGAGAAGGCCATCGCCGACGAGGCCAGGAAGAAGCAGTCGTGACCGTCCGGGTCGAGGACACCGGTGCCGCCCGGACGCTGACGCTCGACCGGCCCGAGGCCCGCAACGCCTTCGACGTCGGGCTCTACACCGGCCTGGCGGCCGAGCTCGACCGGGCCCGGGCCGACGATGCCGTCTCGGTCGTCGTGCTCACCGGCGCCGGCACCGTCTTCTCCGCCGGCCAGGACCTGGCCGAGATGACGGCCCTGGCCACCGGCACCGCCCCCGAGGGGGCCGAGCACGGCTTCCGCACCCTGCTCGCCGCGGTCGAGGCCTTCGACAAGCCGCTGCTCGCCGCGGTCAACGGGCCCGGCGTCGGCATCGGCTTCACCCTGCTGCTCCACTGCGACCTGGTCTGGCTGGCCGACACCGCCCGGCTGCGGGTGCCCTTCGCCGAGATGGGCGTGCCGCCCGAGGCGGGCAGCAGCCTGCTCCTGGCCGCCCGCATGGGGCGCCAGCAGGCCGCCCGGGTGCTGCTGACGGCCGACTGGGTCACGCCCGCCGACGCCGTCGAGCACGGACTGGCCCTGGCCGTGGTGCCCGCCGGCGACCTGGCCGGGGTCGTCGCCGCCGAGGCGGCCCGCATCGCCGCCCACCCGGTGGCCGGCCTCCGGGCGATCTGCGGCCTGGTGCGCGCCACCGAGGCCGAGGCGATCACCACCGCTCGCGCCCGCGAGGAGGCCGCCTTCGCCGACCTCCTGGCCACCTTCACCAACCCCTTGAAGTAGACACTGTTCTGGACTAGTGTCCAGATCCATGTCCAGCGCTGGAGCGGCCCCCGCCAACCCGAGCCCGGCACCCCGCCAGCCGGTGCGGCGGCACCTGAGCGAGCGCCAGGCCGACACCGTCGCCCGGCTCACCGACGCCGCCGTCGAGGAGGTGCGGGGCACCGGCTACGAGGGGCTCACCGTCCGCAACGTGGCCCGGCGGGCCGGCGTCGCCCCGGCCACCGCCTACACCTACTTCGCCTCCAAGGACCACCTGGTCGCCGAGGTCTTCTGGCGCCGGCTGCAGACCCAGGTCCCCACCGAGCCCGAGGCCGGGGCCGGTGCCGCCGAGCGGGTCACCACCGCCATCGGCGACATCGCCGGGCTGGTCGGCGACGAGCCCGAGCTGGCCGCCGCCTGCACCACCGGGATGCTGGCCGGCGACCCCGACGTCGAGCGGGTCCGGGAGGAGATCGGCCTGGAGGTGGCCGAGCGGCTGCGCCGGGCCATGGGCGACGACCTCGACGAGGCCCGGCTCGACGCCCTCCAGCTCGCCCTCTGGGGGGCGATGCTCTCGGCCGGCATGGGCTACTTCCCGCACGCCGAGCTGGCCGAGCGGATGGCCGGCGTCACCCGCATCGTCCTCGGCCCCTGAGGCGACCGGTGTACAACCCGTACTCCTACGAGATCCACGAGGATCCGTACCCGACGTACGAGCGGATGCGGGCCGAGGCGCCCGTCTACCGCAACGACGAGCACGGCTTCTGGGCCCTCAGCCGCCACGCCGACGTCATCGAGGGCTTCCGCGACACGGCGGCGTTCTCCTCGGCCATGGGCGTGTCGCTCGACCCCGAGGCCAGCGGCCCCCACGCCCACCGGACGATGTCGTTCCTGGCCATGGACCCGCCCCGTCACGGCCGCATGCGGGGCCTGGTCTCGCGGGGGTTCACGCCCCGCCGGGTGCTCGACCTCGAGCCCCGCATCCGGGAGATCGCGGTGGGCTACATCGAGGCCGGGCTGGAGGAGGGGAGCTTCGACTTCATCGGCGACCTGGCCGGCAAGCTCCCGATGGACGTCATCTCCGAGCTGATGGGCGTTCCCGAGCCCGACCGGGCCGAGCTGCGCCGCCTGTCCGACCTCCTCGTCCACCGCGAGGAGGGGGTGATGGGCGTGCCCCCCGAGGGGGTCGAGGCCGCCTTCACCCTGGCCGTCTACTACTCCGAGATGATCGCCGCCCGGCGGGCCGAGCGGACCGAGGACCTGACCTCGGCGCTGATCGACGTGGACGTCGACGGCGAGCGGCTGACCGACGACGAGATCATCTCCTTCCTGTTCCTGATGGTCGTGGCCGGCAACGAGACCACGACCAAGCTGCTGGGCAACGCCTGGTACTGGGCCTGGCGCAACCCCGACGAGCGGGCCAAGCCCTTCTCCGACGCCGGTCGCATCGCCGAGTGGGTCGAGGAGACGCTGCGCTACGACACGTCGTCGCAGATGCTCGCCCGGGTCACCACGCGCGACGTCGAGGTGCGGGGGACGACGATCCCGGCCGGCGACCGGGTGCTGCTGCTGGTCGGCTCGGCCAACCGCGACGAGGACGTGTTCCCCGACCCGACCACCTACGACATCGGCCGCGACACCACCCAGATCGCCAGCTTCGGGTTCGGCCGCCACTTCTGCCTGGGCGCCTCGCTGGCCCGGCTGGAGGCGCGGGTGTGCCTGGAGGAGCTGGTCGCCCGGGTGGCCGACTACGACGTCGACCCCGACGGCATCGAGCGGGTCCACAGCGTCAACGTCCGCGGCCTGGCCACCCTCCCCACCACCGTGAGGGCCCGCTGATGCCCCGCTTCGACGCCCACCCCGAGCGGCGGCCGGCCGCGGTCACCGGCGCCAGCGCCGGCATCGGGACGGCCATCGCCACCCAGCTGGCCGAGGCCGGTCACCCGGTCGTGCTCGGCGCCCGCCGGGTCGAGCGGCTGGAGGACCTGGCCGCCAAGCTCCGGGCCGAGGGCCACGAGGCCGCCGCGGTGCCGCTCGACCTCACCGATCCGGGCTCGATCGAGGCCTTCGCCCGCCGGGCCGAGGACGTCCACGGCCCGCTGGAGGTGCTCGTCAGCAACGCCGGCGAGGTCTGGCCCCAGGCCGTCCACGCCACCGACCCGGCCACCTTCACCCGCCACGTCCACGTCAACCTGCTGGGCGCCCAGGCCCTCGTCCACGCGGTCGTCCCCGGCATGGTCGAGCGGGGGAGGGGAGACGTCGTCCTCGTCACCTCCGACGTCGTGCGCACGCCCCGCCCGCTGATGGGTGCCTACATGACGGCCAAGGCCGGGCTGGAGGGCATGGGCCGGGCCATGCAGATGGAGCTGGAGGGCAGCGGCGTGCGGGCCGGCATGGTCCGCCCCGGCCCGTCCACCACGGAGCAGGGCACCACCTGGGACGAGGCCACCGTCGTCGAGGTCGTCGACGAGTGGAGCCGCTGGGGGTTGATCCGCCACGACGGCGCCCTGCGCCCGGCCGACGTGGCCCGGGCCGTCATCGCCATGGTGTCCCAGCCCCGGGGCACCCACCTGACCCTGATCGAGGTCGAGCCCGAGGCGCCCCGCGCCCGGCGCACCCACACCCGCTCGGAGGACCCCACGTGAGCGACACCATCACGACCCCGCCCACCGTCAGCGGAGACGACGGTGGCACCGGCCACCTCGAGGAGCTGCGGCGCGACCCGCTCGGGCTGATGGCCCGGGTGCGGGAGGAGTGCGGCGACGCCGGCGTGTTCCGCCTCCACGACCAGGAGGTCGTGCTGCTCACCGGGCCCGAGGCCAACGAGGCCTACTTCCGGGCGCCCGACGAGGTCCTCGACCAGGCCGCCGCCTACCCGTTCATGACCCCGATCTTCGGGGAGGGCGTCGTGTTCGACGCCTCGCCCGAGCGTCGCCGCGAGGCCCTCCACAACCAGGCTCTGCGGGACAAGTTCATGCGGGGCCACGCCCAGACGATCGCCGCCGAGGTCGAGCGGATGGTCGCTGGCTGGGACGACGAGGGCGAGATCGACCTGCTCGACTTCTTCGCCGAGCTGACCATCTACACCTCGAGCGCCTGCCTGATCGGGGCCCGCTTCCGGGACCAGCTCGACGGTCGCTTCGCCGAGCTGTACCACGACCTGGAGAAGGGCACCGACGCCCTCGCCTACGTCGACCCCTACGCCGACATCCCGTCGTTCCGGGCCCGCGACGAGGCCCGCGTCGGCCTGGTCGCCCTGGTCCAGGCGATCATGGACGGACGCGCCGCCTCCGACGAGGACGTGCCCAAGGACGAGCGCGACCTGCTCGACGTCCTCATGTCGATCAAGGACGAGGACGGCAGCGACCGGTTCTCCGCCGACGAGGTCACCGGGATGTTCATCTCGATGATGTTCGCCGGGCACCACACCACCTCGGGCACGGCGGCCTGGACGCTGATCGAGCTGCTCCGCCACCCCGACGAGATGGCGCTCGTGCAGCGCGAGCTCGACGAGCTGTTCGCCGACGGCGACGACGTCAGCTACCAGGCGCTCCGGGAGATCCCCCGCCTGGAGTCGTCGATCAAGGAGGCCCTGCGCCTCCACCCGCCGTTGATCCTGGTGCTGCGCAAGGCCACCGCCGACATGGAGCTGGCCGGCCACGCCATCCGCGAGGGCCAGCTCGTGGGCGCCTCGCTCAGCGTGTCGAACCGGCTGCCCGAGGCCTTCCCCGACCCCGACGCCTTCGTGCCCGATCGCTACCTCGATCCCCGGAACGAGGACGTGGCCAACCCGTGGAGCTGGATCCCGTTCGGCGCCGGCCGCCACCGCTGCGTCGGCGCCGCCTTCGCCCTGATGCAGCTCAAGGCGATCTTCTGCGTCCTGCTCCAGGACTGGGAGATCGAGGCCGCCCAGCCGCCGGCCAGCTACCACAACGACCACTCGAAGATGGTCGTGCAGCTGGCCCAGCCCTGCGTCGCCCGCTACCGCCGCCGGGCCCGCTGAGCCATGGGCTGGAAGGTCGTCGTCGACCGCGACCTGTGCCAGGGGCACGGGGTCTGCGAGGCCGAGGCGCCCGCGGTCTTCGAGGTGCCCAAGCACGACCTCGTGGTGCTGGCCGAGTCGCCACCCGACGCCGAGCGCAAGGCCGTCGAGGCGGCCGTCAAGTACTGCCCGACCCACGCCCTGTCGATCCAGGAGGACTAGATGACCGCGTACCCCCGTGCCGAGCTCGAGGAGATGGTCGAGCGCTGGCTCCAGGCCAACCGCGACGCCGAGGCCGCCGCCGACTGGAAGCCGATGGCCGACATGTACACCGAGGACGCCACCTACGGCTGGAACTACGGCCCCGACACCGAGTTCATGGCCACCGGGCGGGAGGAGATCCGCACGATCGCCCTCGGGCTGGAGATGGACGGCCTCGGCGGCTGGGAGTACCCCTACGAGGAGGTCGTCATCGACGAGTCCAAGGGGCACGTGATCGGCTTCTGGCGCCAGATCGCCGACGCCTCCCGGGAGGACGGGTCGCGCTACGAGGTCGCCGGCATCGGCGGCTCGTGGTTCATCTACGGCGGTGACTTCCAGTGGCGGTGGCAGCGGGACTGGTTCGACTTCGGCAACGCCGCCAACGTCTTCCTGGAGATGATGGCGGACGGGAAGCTGTCCGAGGGGATGACCGCCCGCATGAACCGGTCGATGAAGGCCGACCTGCCCGGCTACTACCCGGTCCACACCGCCCCGACGGGCATCTGGGAGCGGCCGTCGTGAGGGGGTTGCAGCAGGCGGGGCTCGACGTCCTGCTCGTCGACGGGAAGCTCACCGCGGCCTCCGGCGGGGCGACGTTCGAGACGGTGAACCCGGCCACCGTGGAGGTCCTCGGGGTGGCCGCCGACGGCACCGCCGCCGACATGGACGCCGCCATCGGCGCCGCCCGCCGGGCCTTCGACACCACGTCGTGGTCGACCGACGTGGCCTTCCGGGTCCGCTGCCTGCGCCAGCTCCACGACGCCCTCGTCGCCCACGGTGACGAGATGCGCTCGCTCACGACCGCCGAGGTCGGGGCGCCGGCGTTCCTCACGACCGGGCCGCAGTACGACGGGCCGGTCGCCGACCTGACCTTCGCGGCCGACACCGCCGAGGGCTACGCGTGGCGGACCGACCTCGGCACCTCGACGGTGATGGGCATCGAGTCGCGGCGCTTCCTGGAGCGTGAGGCCGTCGGCGTCGTCGGGGCGGTGACGCCGTGGAACTTCCCGCACCAGATCAACCTGGCCAAGATCGGCCCGGCCCTGGCCGCCGGCAACACCGTCGTGCTCAAGCCGGCGCCGGACACGCCGTGGGCCGCCTCCGCCGTCGCCCGCATCGCCGCGACCGAGACCGACATCCCGGCCGGCGTGCTCAACGTCGTGACCTCGTCCGATCACGCCGTCGGCGCCCAGCTCTCCTCCGATCCGCGCGTCGACCTGGTCTCGTTCACCGGCTCGACCGCCACCGGCAAGAAGGTGATGGCCGCGGCCTCCGACACCCTCAAGCGGGTCTTCCTCGAGCTGGGCGGCAAGTCGGCCTTCCTCGTGCTCGACGACGCCGACATCGCCGCCGCCTGCGGGCTGGCCGCCTTCACCGTCTGCACCCACGCCGGCCAGGGCTGCGCCATCACGACGCGCCTGCTCCTGCCCCGGGCGAAGTTCGACGAGGGGGTCGACGCCGTCGCCGCCACCATGGCCGCCCTCGCCCCCGGCGATCCGACGCAGCCGGGGACGATCTGCGGACCGCTGATCTCGGCCCGCCAGCGCGAGCGGGTGCTCGGCTACCTCGACCTGGCCCGCCAGGAAGGCGGCTCGTTCGCCTGCGGCGGCGGCCGTCCGTCTGGGGTCGACCGCGGCTTCTTCGTCGAGCCGTCGCTGATCGTGGGTGTCGGCAACGAGGCCCGGGTCGCCCAGGAGGAGATCTTCGGGCCGGTGCTCGTCGCCATCCCCCACGACGGCGACGACGACGCCGTGCGGATCGCCAACGACTCGATCTTCGGCCTGTCCGGTGCCGTCCACGGCGGCGACCTCGACCGGGCCCGGGCCGTGGCGTCCCGACTCCGGACCGGCACCGTCGGCGTCAACGGCGGCATCTGGTACGGCGGCGACGTCCCCTTCGGCGGCTACAAGCAGTCCGGCCTGGGCCGGGAGATGGGCCTGCTCGGGTTCGAGGAGTACACCGAGGCCAAGGCCGTGGCCATCCCCGCATGACGTCGTGTGCGGGCCGGGTCGGCGGGGTAGCCCGTCCTGGTGGCGGTGACGACGGGCGAGGCGCTGGTGGTCCGACCCGACCGGCGCCGGGCGCGGGTCTCGCTGGTGCTCATGGGACTGGGGTCCGTCCTCGCCCTGGCGCTGCTGGTCCGGAACGCGGCCGTCGACGACCCCTCCGACCTGGCCTGGAACGTCGTCTACCTGACGGGCTGGGGAGCGTTCCTGCTGTACCAGGTGTACGTCTCGGTCCGATCGCTGCGGGCCGACGCCCTGATGGAGATCGGCCCCGACGCCCTGCGGATCAACGACCTCGGTCGGGGCTGGGTGACCCTGCCGTGGTCGGCCGTCGGCCGGGTCGAGCAGCGGGGCCTGATGCGGGGCCGGGTCAGGGTCTGGCTGGCCCGGGGCGTCACCACGTCGACCCCGGGGGTCGAGCTCCCCGACGCGACAAGCCTCGACCGGGCCCGGCAGCGGGGGTTCACAATCGACACCGTCACCTCGAACCTGCGCTCGACCGAGGTCGTCGAGGCCGCCGAGCGCTTCCGCCGCGGGACGGTCTAGGTGGTGGCCGTGACGAGCGAGACGGACGTCTTCGTGGTCCGTCCCGACGTGGGGGCAGCCCGGCGCATGCAGGTGATCTTCTGCGTGGCCGGGGCCCTGGTCATCACCGGGAACGCCATGGCCCTGACCGACGAGGAGGGTTGGGGGCTGGCCTGGCGGCTGGTCTCGATCGTGGCGTGGATCGTGCTCCTCGCGACCCAGCTGGTGATCTGGCAGCGCCTGGCCACGGCCGGGACGTTGGCGGAGATCGGGCCGGACGGCCTGCAGGTCCACGTCCTCGGCACCGGTGCGGTGCGGGTGCCGTGGGACGCCACCGCGTCGATCCGCACCGACTGGGCCGGCCGGGTCTGGGTCCGGCTGGCCGAGGGGATCGACCGCGACACGCCCGGGACCGAGTGGCCCCGGGAGACCAGGGCCGTGCGGCGGGCGCGCCGGCGTGGCCTGGTGATCCCGACCCGGCAGACCGACGCCGCACCCAACCAGGTGGTCGCCGCCCTGCGCCACTTCGGCGGCGGGCGGCTCTAGGGGCCGCCCACCCCGCCCCGGCGGTGGTTCCCGGCCGGACCGGGCGGGCAGGACGCCCCGGTGACCGCACCGCTGTCCTGGAACCCACCCGTCGCTGCTGCGGCTCTGTCGCCGGCTCCGCCGCTCGTCGTGCGGACCGATCGGGGCAAGGCCCGCGGTTGGCTGTCGCTGATCCTCGTCCTCAACGGCACCCTCGTCCTCGTCTGCGTGGTGGCCGGCTCGTGGGCCTCGGCCGCGCTCGACAGCGTCTGGGGCGGGGCCGCCTTCGCCGTCACGCTGCTCGGATGTGTCTTCCAGATGGTCTTCCACGCCTACTTCTACGGGCGGATGATGGGCGCCGAGGCGATCGCCGTCGTCGGCCCCGACGGGATCCACGGACCAACCGGCAAGTGGGCCTTCGAGACGCTGCCGTGGCCGGCGATCACGTCGGTCGGCAACGGCTGGAACGCCGTCGTCGTCCAGTCCGCCGACGGCCGGAAGCTCGTCATCCCCACCCGCGCCACCGACACCGATCGTCCCACCCTTCGCGCCGCCGTCACGCACTTCAGCGGGGGGCGCCTCTAGTCAGGAGCACCACATGAGGTTCGAGAACAAGGTCGCCATCGTCACCGGGGCGGCCCGGGGGATCGGCGAGACCTACGCCCGCCGGCTGGCCGCCGAGGGCGCCGCCGTCGTGGTCGCCGACATCGACGAGGACGGTGCCGGCAAGGTGGCGGCATCGATCGCCGAGGACGGGGGCAACGCCATCGGCGTGCGGGTCGACGTCTCCGACCCGGAGTCGGCGGCCGCCATGGCCTCCGCCGCCGTCGACCGGCTCGGCGGGATCGACCTGCTGGTCAACAACGCCGCCATCTACGGCGGCATGCAGATCGACCTCCTGCTGACGGTCGACTGGGACTACTACAAGCGCTTCATGGCCGTGAACATGGACGGCGCCCTCATCTGCATCCGGGCCTGCTGGGAGCACATGGCGGCCCGCGGCGGCGGCGCCATCGTCAACCAGTCGTCGACCGCGGCGTGGCTGTACGCCGGCTTCTACGGGCTGGCCAAGGTGGGGGTCAACGGCCTGACCCAGCAGCTGGCCCACGAGCTGGGCGGCTCGGGCATCCGGGTCAACGCCATCGCCCCCGGCCCGACCGACACCGAGGCGACCCGGGAGACCGTGCCCGAGTCGATCGTCAAGGACCTGGTGAAGGGGCTCGCCCTCAAGCGCCAGGGCACGCCCGACGACATGGCCAACATGCTGCTGTTCCTGCTGTCCGACGAGGCCAGCTGGATCACCGGCCACATCTTCAACGTCGACGGCGGCCAGGTGGTGCGGTCGTGAGCTCGGCACCGGAGCGGGTCGGCTTCATCGGGCTGGGCAACATCGGTGGGCCGATGGCCAAGCGGCTGCGCGACCACCCCGGGGGGCTCGTCGTGTGCGACGTGGTGGCGTCGGCCATGGAGCCCTTCGCCCGCAAGGGCGCGACGACGGTCTCGTCGGCGTCCGAGGTCGTCGCCGCCGGGGCGACGGTGATCTCGGTGATGGTGCGCAACGACGCCCAGGTCCGCTCGGTCGTGGCCGAGCTGCTGCAGACGGCGCCGGCCGGGACGCTGATCGCCGTGCACTCGACCATCCGGCCCGAGACGGCCGAGGACCTGGCCCTCGTCGCCGCCCGCAGCGACGTGGTGCTGGTCGACGCGCCGGTCAGCGGGGGTGCCATGGGGGCGGCGACCGGCCGGCTCGCCGTCATGCTCGGCGGACCCGAGGACGTGGTCGAGCGGTGCGAGGCCGCCTTCGCCTTCGCCGACGCCGTCGTGCGCTTCGGCCCGGCCGGTGCCGGGACCCGGGCCAAGATCGCCCGCAACCTGATCACCTTCGCCTCCTTCGCCGCCGTCGGCGAGGCGATGCGGCTGGCCGAGGCGGTCGGCGTCGACCTGGCCGGGCTGGGCGCCGTCGTCCGCCACTCCGATGCCGTGACGGGAGGCGCCGGGTCGATCATGCTGCGGGACGTGACCACGCCGCTCCCCGCCGACGACGGCCTCCGGCCCATCTTCGAGCACGCCCACGCCCTCGGGGCCAAGGACCTCGACCTGGCCCTCGCCATGGCCGTCAACGCCGGGCTCGACCTGCCGGTGACGGTGGCGGCCCGCGCCGGCCTGGCCGCCGCCCTCGGGCTGTCGCCGGAGGGCGCGTCGTGAGCCGGGTCGCCGACCACCCGACCCGGGACGACATCGACCTCGTCGCCGGCTCCTTCTGGGGCCGGGACCCGCACGAGGAGATGGCGTGGATGCGGGCCAACGCCCCCGTCTACTGGGACGGCCGGGTGTGGGGCATCACCCGCTACGCCGACCTCAAGGCCGTGGCCAAGGACCCGGCCACCTTCTCCAACGCCGGTGGCATCCGCCCCGACTCGGGGCCGATCCCGATGATGATCGACATGGACGACCCCGCCCACCTGAAGCGGCGGAAGCTGGTCAACAAGGGCTTCACGCCCCGGCGGGTGCGGGAGCAGGAGGCGGCGGTGCGCCGGGCCTGCGACCAGATCATCGACGCCGTGTGCGAGCGGGGCGAGTGCGACCTGGTGACCGACGTGGCCGCCTGGCTGCCGATGATCATGATCGGCGACGCCCTCGGCGTGGCCCCCTCCGACCGGGCCCAGCTGCTCGAGTGGTCCGACGCCCTGCTGTCGGCCCTGACCGGCAACCCCGACGACCTGGAGGGGGCGGCCGCCGCCTTCGGCGGGTACACCGCGTTCGCCCTGGAGACGATCGCCGACCGGCGGGCGAACCCCACCGACGACCTGATGTCGATCCTCGTCCACGCCGAGGTCGACGGCGACCGGCTGGACGACGACGAGGTGCTCCACGAGTCGCTCCTGATCCTGATCGGCGGCGACGAGACCACCCGCCACGTGATCAGCGGCGGGATGTACCAGCTGCTCACCCACCCGACCGCCCGGGACGAGCTGGCCGCCGACCCGGCGCTGATGCCGGGCGCGGTGGAGGAGATGCTTCGCTGGGTCAGCCCGATCAAGAACATGGCCCGCACCGCCACCCGCGACGTCGAGGTCGGGGGCCAGACGATCGGCGAGGGCGACAAGCTGCTGCTGCTGTACCCGTCGGCCAACCGGGACGAGGACGTCTTCCCCGACGCCGGCACCTTCGACATCCGCCGCACCCCCAACGACCACGTCGCCTTCGGCTTCGGCACCCACTTCTGCCTGGGCGCCTCGCTGGCCCGGCTCGAGCTGACCTGCATGGTCGACCACCTGCTCCGCCGCCTCCCCGACCTCCACGTCGCCCAGGACACCGAGCCCGCCGCCCGCCCCGCCAACTTCGTCAGCGGCTACGAGACCCTGAAGGTCCAGTTCACCCCCACCACCCCCGTGGGCTGACAGGGTCGGATCTTGGTCGCCTATGACTAGGTGCCGGGTCGGATCTTCTTACCGTCTGCGGACTGCGCACTCGTCAGGGCCCGGGCAGCCCGGTTGCCGATCTCCTTGGCCCCTGACGCCGACAGCTTGTACACGCCGTCCTTCTCTGTGACCTTTCCGGCGATGCCGTTCCACTCCGGCCGGACCCTCCAGTTGATCTCCGAGAGCGAGGCGAGATGCTCCGATCGCTTGGACAAGTCGGTGTCGTACCAGGCGTTGCCCATGAGGCCGAGAGCCACCTTCACGGGAACGGCACGGAGCACACGATTTTGGTCGGTGAACACGGAGGGTCCGTCGAAGTGATCCAACACACGACCGAACCACTCCGTTCCTGAGCTCACGACGCGTTCGAAGTCAACACCGTCGTAACGATCTGCGCCCGACGTGGCACCCGAGAACGTTCCCAGTCCGAGCGCTCGCACCATGACTCGCGCTTGGTTGAACATGAGGTGAAGGCCTTGTGCCTGACTGGCGGCGGAGACCTGGCGTCCCGTGAGTTGGAGGGCCACGTCGAGGTTCTCGAAGATCTCGCGGGTTGCCTTTGACCATTGGTCCCTGATGTCGCGAGCCGCCGTCTCGTTCTGGTTCAGCTTCACGCCCTTGCCGTTCAGGTCAGCGAAGATCTGACCCATCACCATGGGGTCGAGCCCGTGATGTACCTCGACTGTGACCAACTTGCTTCGGAGGGTCTCCTTGCGTGATCCCGAGAGGGCATGCGTCCCGGTCTCGGCCAGGGCACGCTCGATCGAGAAATGACGACTCTCGCCGTCGAGGATCATCGCCTTGCCTGCTTCGGTGAGGTCGAAGGTGTAGTACTCGCCACCCATCCCGGCGTTGAAGTCCGCTTTGATGTGAGGCAAGAGCTCCGGGTAGTAGATGACGAAGGCCGGCATGGCGGCGGCGGAACGATCTGGGGAATCGATGTAAGGCCCCTTCAGGTACTTCAGGAGCTCTCCCTTCGCATTCCTCAGCTTCGCCGACTCGGTGAACGCTGGGACGCGCTCCGATCGCTTCTCGCCCGTCTCAAGATTCTTGACCACCTTTGTCTTAAGGGCCGGGTTGTAGAAGGTCCGTTGGACGAGGCGACGTGCGGGCTTCAGCACGGCGACCCTGGACGTGAGGTGATCGAATTCGGCGGAACCGGCTGCGTCCTGCTCAAAGGCCATCCCGCTGACGGTGATCCGAAGTAGTTCACTGATCGGGAGCACGGTGGTGAACTGGTTCGAGTTCACCTTGATCCCGCCAATCTCTTCCCTCAATGCCATGAGCTTCTCCGTAGTGTCTCGAGCATCCTGCTCGCAGGAGGCGGCCACCTCGAGGTGGCATACCTTACACACTCGAGTGGTTTGTGCAACCACCTCGAGGTGGTTGGGCGAGGAGCCTCGAGCGCCGTGATGCTTTCCAGGTCGACGGAGCCGACGAGCCCCCGAAGCCGGCTATGCAAGGCGGAACGGACGTAGACCGCTCGCTCTGGCCAGCGGCGTTGGGAGTGGTCTGACCTCCCGAGGACGGGCCTGGTCAGGGGGCTCACTTATGGGTGGGGGCGGCCGATGAAGGCTCGATGGACCGCCGCGCTCCGACCCTCCTCGCGCTCGCGGTGCTCGTCGTCGGCATCGGGCTGACGGTCGGGTACGCGCTGGCGCCGAGGACGGCCAGCAGCGAGGGGATCTACGTCGCCGCCGGGGCCCTCGGGGTCCTGGCCACGGTCATCGGGATCATCGCCCACCGGCCGTACCACGCCACTGCCTGGATGCTGCACGCCGGCGGCCTGGCCTGCATCGTCGCCGGCGAGGCGATCTGGTGGCAGCAGCTGGCCGCGGGGGAGGACCCGACCCGATCGCTGGCCGACCCGGCCTACCTCGGCGGCGCCCTGCTCATGGCGTTCTCCCTGGTCCTGCGGGTGCGGGAGACCGTGGCGGTGCGGGACATCTTCGCCCGCATCGACACCCTGATCGTCGCCCTGGCCGGTGGCGTGATCGCCTGGGTGGCGGTGGTCGAGCCGATCCTGGCCGACGGCTCCCTGACCACGTCCGAGCGGGCGTGGAGCCTGGCCTACCCCCTGGTCGACGTCCTCCTGCTGGCCTGCGTGGCCCGGCTGCTGTGCTGCATCCAGGGCGCCTCGTCGTCGACCCGGATGCTGGCCCTCGGCCTGCTCGTGTTCGTCACCGCCGACCTCTGGTTCCAGGTCGAGGAGCGGCTCGGCACCTACACCGAGGGCCGCCCCGTCGACCTGGCCTTCATGGCCGCCTACGCCGTGCTGGCCGCCGCCGGCATCGACCGGAGCATGGCCGACCAGCACAAGGTCACGTCGGTCGACTCGCAGATCGGCCAGCGCCGCATCCTCGTCCTGGCCGGTGCCGCCCTGCTGCCCCCGATGCTGCTGATCGCCGAGGTGTTCGGCGCCGCCGACGCCGAGGAGTACGACCGGGCCACCCTGGCCGGCCCCGCGGTCGTCACCGTCCTCACCTTCGTCCTCGCCCTGCTGCGGATGACGAGCGTGGTGCGGTCGGTCGAGACCCACACCGCCCGGGCCGGCGAGGACCGCTTCGAGGCGCTGGTGGAGCACTCCAGCGACGTGATCGGCGTGGTCGACAGCGAGGGGATGATCCAGTACATGAGCCCGGCGTTCCGCACCGCGCTGGGCCGGGAGCCGGACGACCACGTCAACATGGCCCTGCGGAGCATCGCCCACCCCGACGACGTCTCGACCCTGACGACGCACCTCTACCAGGCCGCCACCCGTCCGGCCCACGCCACGTCCCGGTTCGAGACCCGGCTGCTGGCCACCGACGGGTCGATCCGCGAGTTCGAGGTCGTGGCCGCCAACCTGGTCAACAACCAGGTGGTCGAGGGTCTCGCCCTCACGATGCGGGACATCACCGACCGCAAGGCGCTGGCCGCCGAGCTGAGCCACCAGGCCTTCCACGACAGCCTGACCGGCCTGGCCAACCGGGCCCTGTTCGCCGACCGCGTCGACCACGCCCTCCACCGCCGCCGGCGCGACCCGGACTGCGCGGTGGCCGTGCTGTTCGTCGACCTCGACGACTTCAAGGCCGTGAACGACGGGCTCGGCCACGGCGCCGGCGACGCCCTGCTGCGGGCCGTCGGCGAGCGCATCGTCCGCTGCCTGCGGGTGGGAGACACCGCGGCCCGCCTGGGCGGTGACGAGTTCGCCGTCCTGCTGGAGGACGACCGGGCGCCGGGCGAGGCGACAACCATCGCCAACCGGATCCTGGAGGCGCTGAGCGCACCGGTGCCGATCGGCGACATGGACCTCAGCGTCGTCGCCAGCATCGGCGTCACCGTGGCCACCCCCCAGTCGAGCACCGTCGGCCTCCTCCGGGACGCCGACATCGCCATGTACGAGGCCAAGCGCACCGGCAAGGGCCGGGTCTGCGTGTTCGACCCGGCCATGCGCGACATGGCGTCGGACCGCCTCGCCCTCCAGACCGACCTGTCGACCGCCATCGAGAGCGGCGCCCTGCGGGTCGTCTACCAGCCGATCGTGGACCTGGAGACCGGGCTGGTGCGGGGGGCCGAGGCCCTCAGCCGCTGGGCCCACCCGGAGCGGGGCGACATCCCGCCCGACGTCTTCATCCCCATCGCCGAGCAGACCGGCCTGATCGTGCCCATGGGCGAGTGGACGCTGCGCCAGGCGTGCGCCGAGGCGGCGGTGACCGGCGGGACGGTCGGCGTGAACGTCTCCGGCGTGCAGTTCGCCGCACCGAGCTTCATGGCGACGGTGGCCGACGCCCTCAAGGTCTCCGGCCTGCCGGCGCCCCGCCTCACGGTCGAGATCACCGAGACGGCGCTGATGGCCGACACCGACGCCACCGCTGTCCTTCTCGACCGTCTGCGCGAGGTCGGGGTGCGGATCGCCATCGACGACTTCGGCACCGGCTACTGCTCGCTGGCCTACCTCCAGCGCTTCGCCGTCGACATCGTCAAGATCGACAAGGCCTTCGTGTCGGAGCTCGACGGCGCCTCGAAGGGCGACCGCCTGGCCCGCACGATCATGCAGATGGCCGACTCGCTGGAGGTCACCACCGTCGTGGCCGAGGGCATCGAGACCGAGG
The DNA here is from genome assembly GCA_052038315.1 of Iamia sp. GTDB lineage: Bacteria > Actinomycetota > Acidimicrobiia > Acidimicrobiales > Iamiaceae > Iamia. Next base: position 15,511 of record JBQGCF010000016.1, on the reverse strand, counting down.
CCCAGCTGGCCCGGCTGCGCGACCTCGGCTGCCGCTACGGCCAGGGCTACCTCCTCTCCCGGCCGCTGGAGCGGGACGCCTACCGGGCGCTCGTCGGCCAGCACCTCACCGAGGCGGCCGCCAGCGGCGCCGAGGTCCTCGCCCCGGTGTCGACCACGCTGGCGCCGGTGCCCGTCCCGGCCCCGCTGCCGCGCATGGAGGCCGAGGACCTGGGGCTCGACGGCCCGGCGCCGGCCAGCCTGGCCGAGGCCCTCGACACCTCGGGGCTGGGCGCCGTCCCGCGCCTCTCGTCGACCCGCTGACCCTCACCCGTTCGGGCATTCGAGCAGGTCATCGGGCACAACCCTTGACTGTCGACCCGGTGCGGCCGACGGATGTGGGGTCGCGGGCGCGGGAAAGGACGGACATGGCGATCAGCAGGGAGGGACGCAGGTTCTCCCCTGACGACCGCGAGCGAGGGGCCTCGCTCGTCGAGTTCGCCCTGGTCGCCCCGGTCCTCTTCGCCGTGGTCTTCGGGATCATCGACTACGGGATGATGCTGAGCGACACGATCGGGCTGCGCCAGGGCGTGCGGGAGGCGGCCCGGCAGGCGACGGTCGCCGACTTCGGCGTCACCGCCTCGTGCGGGGCCAGCCTCAGCGGCTCGCCCACCACCGAGATGCAGAAGCTGGTCTGCCTGACCAAGAACCGCTCGGACGTCGACCCGAACCTGGTGAAGGTGGCGATCCGCTTCGACCCGGCGAGCAGCGGGCTGGCCGCGGCCAGCGCCTACCCGGCCGGCACCGGGAGCCCGCCGGTCGGCAACGGGATCATCGTCTGCACGATCTACCCGCAGCGCAGCATCACCGGGTTCTACGGACCGCTGATGCGCAACCGCTGGGTCCGCTCCAAGGTCGTGATGCGGATCGAGAAGGCGGCGGGCACCGCCCAGACGCCGACCAACGAGACCGACCCGAGCGGCCAGGGCTGGTCGTGGTGCACGGCATGATCGCCCACCGGCGTCCGGGACGGGACCGGGCGCGGACGCCGGCGGACCGGCGTGAGCAGGGCCTGTCGCTGCTGATGGTCGCCCTGCTGATCACGCCGCTGCTGATCGTGACCGCCCTGGTGGCCGACATCGGCGTGGCCAAGCAGCGCAAGCGCCAGATCCAGTCCGGCGCCGATGCCGCCGCCCTGGCCGCGGCGCAGGAGCTGGACGGGACCTCGTCGCAGTTCACCCGCGCCGTGGCCGTGGCCAAGACGTGGGCGGCCAAGAACGTCGACGGCCTGACGGCGAACGACTGGATCGGGTGCACCGACGGCGCCGCCCTGACCTATCGGCCCGAGTCGGGCAACACCTGCATCTCCTTCGACTCGGCGTCGGCGCCGACCCGGGTCCGGGTCCGCATCCCGGTCGAGGACCAGCCCCAGTTCTTCGGGCGGATCGTCCGGTCCGGCGCCCTCCAGGTGTCCGCCTCGGCCGTCGCCCGCAAGGCCCCCACCGTCACCGCCTCGGCCGGCGACTGCGGCCTGTGCGCCCGGGACAAGATGCAGCTGGCCGGCACCCAGAACATCCGGATCCTCGGTGGCGGGACGATCCACACCCGCGAGATGTTCGCCAACTGGGACCGCTCCACCTCGACGATCCAGCCGTGCCCGGTCAAGGCCGTGACCGGCAACCAGGCCAACACCCGGTGCCCGCCCAACACCTCCACCAACCCGATCACCTACGTCCCGGCCGCGCCGGTCGACCCCTTCGCCTCGGTGCCGGACCCGCCGACGGGCATCCAGTCCTGCTCGGTCAAGTACAACAACGGCCAGCCCTGCAACATCAACAACGCGGCGGACGTGGCCCGCTTCCTCAAGCCCGACACGCTGATGACCCAGGGCTTCAAGATCAGCAACGTGACGCTGAACCTGGAGTCGAACCGGAGCTACTACTTCATGGACCGGTTCGAGATCGGCGACAACGTCACGGTCACGGGCACCGGCGTGACCCTGTTCTTCGTCTGCGGCAACGGGGCGACCGGTGTGTCGCGGGGTTGCAACCCCGGCGAGCGGGGTGGCTCCTTCGAGACGACGGGCAACAACGTCAGCTTCAACATCTCAGCGCCCACCAGCGGGCCCTACGCGGGGATGGCGATCTACTTCCACCGCAACAACACCCAGGGCACGGCGCCCAAGTTCACCGGCAGCGGCCGCTACACGATCGACGGCTCGATCTACGCCTACAGCGGCCGGATCACCAACGCCGGGAGCCGGGTCCTCGACGTCACCGGCCGGATCTTCGCCGAGTACTGGGAGGACAACGGCAACCAGTCGCAGACGATCGTCCGGTTCGACGGGGGGACGACGTCGAGCGGCGGCAGTGCCGGGGGGATCTCGCTCGACGGCTGAGCGACGGCCGAGCGACGGCTGAGCTCTCGGGCCGCTCTCAGGAACCTCCCAGGGACGCCCGGCAGACTGCACGCCATGACCGGAGAGCGCCTGCTGCTGGCCGATGACGACGACAACCTCCGCTCGATGCTGGAGGCGGCCCTGCGGCACCACGGCTACGACGTCACCGCGGTGGCCTCGGGCCGGGAGGCGCTGGCCGCGGCGGGCACGGCCGACCCCGACCTGATCGTCCTCGACGTGATGATGCCGGACCTCGACGGCTTCGAGGTCTGCCGCCGGCTGCGGACCGAGGGCAGCCGGGTGCCGGTCGTCTTCCTCACCGCCCGGGACGCCACCGAGGACAAGGTGCGGGGCCTGACCCTCGGGGGCGACGACTACGTCGTCAAGCCGTTCAGCCTCGACGAGCTGGTGGCCCGGACCGACGCCGTGCTGCGGCGCACCGGCGCCCAGCGCGACGGCTCGGTGCTCCGCTGCGCCGACCTGGAGCTCGACGACGACGCCCACCGGGTCACCCGGGGCGGGGTCGACGTGAACCTGTCGCCGACCGAGTACAACCTCCTCCGCTTCCTGCTGGCCAACCAGGGCCGGGTGCTGTCGAAGGCGCAGATCCTCGACCACGTCTGGAACTACGACTTCGGGGGCGACGGCGGCATCGTCGAGACCTACATCGGCTACCTCCGCAAGAAGCTCGACAACGGCGACGACGTGCGCCTGATCCACACCATCCGGGGCGTGGGCTACGTCGTCCGCGAGCAGACGTGAGCTGCTCCCGATGACCCTCCGCCTCCGCCTGCTGCTCGGTCTCGGCCTGGTCGCCGTGGTGATCGTGGCCGCCGCCGTGGTCGTCACCCGCTCGACCCAGGAGGACCTGCTGGCCAAGGTCGACGAGCAGCTGCGGAGCGAGAGCACCGGGCCGGGAGCCGTGGGCTTCCGGGGCGGGAGCGTCGGCTGCGACGCCACCGACGGGCCCACCTTCGCCGGCGGGCCGCCCGGGTGGCGCCCGATGGTCGAGGAGTACGTGCAGCAGCTGCGGCCGTCGACGCTCTGGATCGGCGTCCTGTGCGACGGGCAGGTCACCACCCGGGACGCACCGGTCGACGCCGACGGCGAGCAGATCGTGCCCACCTGGACCGAGGGGCAGGTCGACGGGCTGCGGGACGGCCGCTTCGTGACCGTGGGCGGGGTCGGGACCGAGCGGTTCCGGGTCTTCGCCCGCCAGCAGCAGGACGACCCGGGCACGCTCGTGCTGATCGGCGCCCCGCTCGACGACGTCGACTCGTCGGTCCGCCAGCTGATCGCCGTCGAGGTGGCGGCGACGGTCGTCGGCCTGGCCCTGCTCGGCCTGGTCGCCCTGTGGGTGCTGCGGCTGGGCGTGCGGCCGCTCAAGCAGATGACGGCCACGGCCACCGCCATCGGCGCCGGCGACCTGTCGCAGCGCGTGCCCGAGGCCGATGCCGGCACCGAGGCCGGCGACCTGGGCATCGCCCTCAACTCGATGCTGGGCCGGATCGAGGAGGCCTTCGCCGCCAGCGCCGCGTCCGAGGACCGCCTGCGCCGCTTCGTGGCCGACGCCTCCCACGAGCTGCGGACGCCGATCACGACGATCCGGGGCTACGCCGAGCTGCACCGCCAGGGCGGGCTGGAGGACCCGGAGGCCCGGGCGTCGGCCATGGCCCGGACCGAGCAGGAGGCGGTGCGGATGGGCCGGCTCGTCGAGGACCTGCTGCTGCTGGCCCGGCTCGACCAGGGCCGCCCGCTCGACGCCGACCCCGTCGACCTGGGCCGCCTGGCCGCCGACGCCCGCGACGACGCCGCCGTGGCGCACCGCGACCACCCGGTCGCCCTGGAGGCCGAGCCCGGGTGCACCGTCGTCGGCGACGACCACCGGCTCCGCCAGGTCGTGGGCAACCTCCTCGCCAACGCGGTGGCCCACACGCCGGCCGGGACGCCGATCACGATCCGGGTCGGCCCCGTCGCGGACGCCGACGCGGTGGAGCTGGAGGTGGCCGACGCCGGCCCCGGCATGCCGCCCGAGCTGGCCGAGCGGGCCTTCGAGCGCTTCGCCCGGGGCGACGTGGCCCGGTCGCGGGCGGCGGGCAGCACCGGGCTGGGGCTGTCGATTGTCCAGGCGATCGTCGGGGCCCACGGCGGCACCGTCGCCCTCTCGTCGGTCGAGGGCGAGGGCACGACCGTCCGCGTCACCCTGCCGCGGGGTGCCGCGCCGGCATGAGCCGGCTGGTCCGCAGCAGGACGGGCAGGCCGACGACGACGAGGGCGACCGCGGTCCAGCCCACCGCCCGGGCGTCCCAGGCCCCGACGGCCACCCCGACCAGGGCCGACAGCCCGGTGCCGCCCAGGTTCATGGCCACCAGCTGGTAGCCGCCGAGCCGGCCGGCGGGCCCGTCGCCGACCCGGTCGGCGGTGGTGGCCATCAGGGTCGGGAACAGCGGCGCCAGGGCCAGGCCGGCCAGCGGGTAGGCGGCCAGGGCGAGGGGCCGGGGGAGGACGGGGACGGCGAGGAGCAGCGCCGAGGCGGCGACGCCGGACCCGGCGACGAGATGGCGGGGGCCGACCCGCAGCCGGCCCAGGGCGAGGCGGCCGACGGTGATCCCGCCCCAGAAGGCGCTGACCGCCAGCGCCGCGCTGCGCCCGGACGCGCCCCGGCCGTCCTCCAGGTAGGTGGCGGCCCAGTTGCCGGTGACGATCTCGAGCGTGCAGAACAGGGCGAAGGCGGCCAGCGACCAGGCCGCGGCCCGGCGGACCTCCGGTCCCACCGGTACCCGCTCCACCGGCGGGGCCCGGTGCTCGCCGCGGTGATCGGTCAGGGCGGTCGGCCAGGCGACGCCGGGGGCGACGGCCAGCGCGGCGGCGACCAGGGCGGCCCCGGCCCCGACCCCGAAGCCGACGGGCCAGCTGGTGACGGCCACCAGAGCCGGGAAGGCGGTGGCCCCGATCCCGTAGGCGCCGGTGACGAGCCCGGCCTGGCGGACGTCGCGCACCGCCGTCTGGTAGCGGTTGCCCAGCGAGTCGAGGACGCCCGAGGCCAGGCCGACGGCCGTCGCCGCCCCGACCAGCACGGCATAGGACCCGGTCACGGCGATCACGACCTGGGCGGCGGCCAGGATGACGCACACCAGCGCGGTGGCCGGTCCGATCGCCACCCGCCGGAGGATCGTGATGGCGGTGGCCGAGGTGCTGAGCCGGCCCAGCCCGTACCCGGTGACCAGCAGGCCGAGGGCGGCGGCCGGGCGGTCGACCCGCACCCGGCCCTCGGGCCAGGCCGCGCCGAGCATGCCGATCGGCGCGGCGAAGGCGCCGAACACGACCGCCTGCACGGCGAGGGGCGATCTCCTCACCGGTTGGCGGACGCGATCTCGGCGAGGAGGGGGGCGAGGGCGCGGCCGGCCCGGCGGGACGCCTCGGCCGGGCTGGCGGTGGGGAGGACGACGTGGCTGATCGCCAGGCGGACGAGCGTCTCGGACACGAGGGCCACGTCGTCGGGGGCGAGGGCCGGCCAGGTGGAGGCGATGATCGTGCCGAGGCGGTCGGCGGCGGCGGCCACGATCGTGCCCCCGGCCGGCCGGACCAGCACGGCGAGGACGTCCTCGGACCCCGTGGTGGCGCCGAGGGCCCGGATCAGCGGGTGCTCGGCGGCCTGGTCGAGGAACAGCTCGAGCGCCACGACCAGCGCCTCGTGCAGGTCGTCGCGGTGCTCGGCCAGGCAGCGCTCGACCTCGTCGAGGAGCTGGTCGGCGGCCCACAGGGCGTAGGCCTGGGCCAGGGCGTCGCGCCCGCCCATCTCGTTGTAGACGGTCTGGCGGCTGACCCCGGCGCCCGCCGCGACCTGGGCCATCGTCACCGCCGGCCAGCCCCGCTCGGCCACCAGCTCGTCGGTGGCCCGCAGGATCGTGTCCCGCAGGAGGGCGCGCGACGCGTCGGCGTACCTGCTCACGCGACCGCCCCCCACCGGGCGAGGACCTTCTCCCGATTCCGGGGGTGGACGTTGGCCCGGGTCACGTCGCCGTCGTAGAAGTCCACGACCCGATGGTCCATCACCCGGCGCCACACCGGGGGGATCGTCGCCAGCACGATCATCCCGGCGTAGCCGGTCGGCAGCTGGGGCACGTCGTCGAAGTGGCGCAGGACCTGGTAGCGACGGGTCGGGAAGGCGTGGTGGTCGCTGTGCCGCTGGAGCTGGTACAGCAGCAGGTTCGACACCACGTTGCTGGCGTTCCACGAGTGCTCGGGCCGGCAGCGCTCGTACCGGCCGTCCGGGCGCTGCTGGCGGAGCAGGCCGTAGTGCTCGATGTAGTTGACGACCTCCAGCAGGCAGAACCCGAACACGGCCTGGACGGCCAGCCACGGGGCGACCGACCAGCCGAACACGGCGAGCAGCCCGCCGAAGAGCACGACGCTCATCGCCCAGGCGTTGAGCAGCTCGTTGCGGGGCGACCACCAGCGCTGGCCGAGGCGCTGCTCCCGCTCGCGCTCCAGGTGCACGGCCGAGCAGAGGCTGCCGACGACCGTGCGGGGCAGGAACTCCCAGAACGACTCGCCGAGGCGGGAGCTGGCCGGGTCGTCGGGGGTGGAGACCTTCTGGTGGTGGCCCCGGTTGTGCTCGAGGTGGAAGTGGCCGTAGGCGGACTGGGCCAGGGCGACCTTCGACAGCCAGCGCTCGAGGGCCGGGCGCTTGTGGCCCAGCTCGTGGGCGGTGTTGATGGCGATGCCGGCCACGATGCCGACGGTGACGGCCAGGCCCAGGCTCTCGACCCAGCCCAGGTCGCCGCTCGCCCAGAGGGTGCAGGCGTAGACCAGCGAGGCGTACTGGAGCGGGATGTAGAGGTACGTCAGGACCCGGTAGTAGCGGGCCGCGCCGACCCGGGCCTCCTGGTCCTCGGGGACGTTGCGCCGGTCGCGCCAGAGCACGGTGTCGACCAGCGGGAAGACGCCGAAGATCACGATCAGCGACGACCACCAGCCGACCACGCCCCACTGGTCGGCCATGGCCGCGGCCCGGAGGGGGAGCAGGGGGACGATCAGGGCGAGCGGCCAGAGCAGGAGCTTCTTGTCACGCCAGCGATCCATGTCCACCATCTTTACATCGCAGGCATCGATGTCAAGCGGCGCCGGTCACCCCGGGTACCGTCGGGCCGTGGCCGGTCGGATCGGAGCGTGGCGGGAGCGCCAGGAGGCGAGGGCCCGGGCCCGGGCGGCCCGGCTGCGGGACCTCGACGGGCAGCTCAAGGAGGTCGTCGAGACGCGGGAGATCCCGCGGCCGGCCAAGGCCCCGATGCCCGAGCCGGGGACGCTGCCCGCCGACGTCGCCGTGCTGGTCGACGACGGGCAGGTGCGCCGGGCCGAGAGCCTCCTCGCCAACCTCACCGGTGCGCCCGCCGAGGAGGTCAGGGCCGCGGTGGCCGCGTACATCCGCGCCCGGCGGACGTAGCCTCGACGGCATGACCGCCACCGACACCAGCACCGCTCCCCAGGGCCGGGACGTCGCGCCGGACACCTTCGACTCGCTCGACCCGGCCACCGGTCGGGTCGTCGGCACCCACCCGATCCACGACGCCGCCGCGGTGGCCGCCGCCGTCGAGCGGGCCCGCCGGGCGTCGACGTCGTGGGCCGACCTCGGCTTCGACGGCCGGGCGCCCCTCCTCGGCGCCTGGCGGGCGCTGATGGTCAAGCGGGCCGACGAGCTGGCCCAGGTCGTCCACGACGAGACCGGCAAGCCCCACGCCGACGCCATGCTCGAGATCGTCCTGGCCGTCGACCACCTGGCCTGGGCGACCAAGCACGCCCCCAAGGTGCTCAAGCGGCGCAAGGTCGGCTCCGGCCTGCTGATGTCGAACATGGCGGCCACGCTCGAGTACCTGCCGCTCGGCGTCGTCGGCGTGATCGGCCCGTGGAACTACCCGGTCTTCACGCCGATGGGCTCGATCGCCTACGCCCTGGCCGCCGGCAACGCCGTCGTCTTCAAGCCGTCGGAGCACACGCCCGGCGTGGGGGAGTGGCTGGCCCAGTCGGCGGCCGAGGCCATCGGCGTGCCCGGGCTGCTCGAGGTGGTCACCGGCCACGGGGCCACCGGCGCCGCGCTGGTGGGCGCCGGGGTCGACAAGATCGCCTTCACCGGCTCGACGGCCACGGCCAAGAAGATCATGGCGGCGGCGGCCGAGACCCTCACCCCCGTCCTGATGGAGTGCGGCGGCAAGGACGCCCTGATCGTCGATGCCGACGCCGACCTCGACGCCGCCGCCGACGCGGCCACGTGGGGCGGCATGTCCAACGCCGGCCAGACCTGCGTCGGCGTCGAGCGGGTCTTCGTCCACGACGACGTCTACGACGCCTTCGTCGACAAGGTCGTCGCCAAGGCGTCCAAGGTGAAGGCCGGCGGCGACGACGCCGACATCGGCCCCATCACCATGCCGTCGCAGCTCGACATCATCCGGCGCCACATCACCGACGCCCTCGACCGGGGCGGGCGGGCCCTGGTGGGCGGGCGGGACGCGGTGGGCGAGCGCTTCGTCCAGCCCACGGTGCTGGTCGATGTGCCCGACGACTCGGCGGCCAACACCGAGGAGACCTTCGGCCCGACCCTGACCATCGCCCGGGTCGGGAGCATGGACGAGGCCGTCGAGCGGGCCAACGCCACCCGCTACGGCCTGGGCGCCACCGTCTTCTCCAAGGCCCGGGGCCCCGAGCTGGCCCGGCGGCTGCGCACCGGCATGACCGCGGTCAACTCGGTCATCTCCTTCGCCGGCATCCCGGCGCTGCCGTTCGGCGGCGTGGGCGACTCCGGCTTCGGCCGCATCCATGGCGCCGACGGCCTCCGCGAGTTCGCCCGGCCCAAGGCCGTGGCCCGCCAGCGCTACGCCGCCCCGCTGACCCTCACCACCTTCGACCGCAGCCCCAAGGTCGACAAGGCCGTCGGCACCGTCCTCAAGGTCCTCCACGGACGAGCGCCGAAGACACGACGCTGACCGCACGGCCGAGCCCGACGCTCGTGCGCCGGGCCCTCCCCGCCGAAGCTCGCTGCGCTCGCCGGCTCGGGCGGGCGCCCACTCCGACCTCCACCGGGGCTGCCGCCTGGCGGCCCCGGACCGGTGGGCCGCTCAGGCGGCGCGGCGGACCGCTTCCTCCAGCTGGTCGGGGGTGAGGCCCTCGATGCGGAGGACGAGGGGGTCGTCGCCGTCGGCGCCCAACAGCACGTCGCCGCCGACGAGGTAGCGGCCCGGGGCGGTGGGGGTGACGAACGGGGTCGCCTCCAGCGGGTCGTCGCTCGGGTCGACCAGGAACCAGATGGCGTCGTCGCCCTCGGCCGAGGGCACCAGGCCGTCGACGATCAGCGGTGAGCCGTCGAGCAGCCAGCCCTCCTCCTCGACGAGGATCTCGGGCGGTGGCTCGAGGCCCCTCAGCGTCTCGGTGACCTCCAAGGCGACGAGGCGGGACTCGAGCGCCGTGTCCTCGCCGGGCTCGCCGAACACCCGCCCCCGCTCGGTGGAGGACACCCGGGCCCGCACGACCAGGTCGGACGCGGCGAGCAGCTCGTCGAGGGTGGCGTAGGCCGGCGAGTCGGAGGTGATGTCGACCGGCGGCGGCTCGGTCGTCGTGGTCGTGGCGTCGGCGGCCGGGCGGGGATCGTCCGAGGAGCCGCCCCCGGCGATCAGCGCCGCGGCGAGGATCCCGGCCACGACGAGCGCCACGACCGGCGGGCCCCATGCTCGTGTCCGCGACGACGCCATCCCGCCACCCTGGCACGCCCGGACGGAAAACCCGAGTCGAGGGCACACCACGGGGGGTACGGTGGTGTGCGTGAGTCGCACCAACATCGACATCGACGATGCGTTGGTCGAGAAGGCCATGCGCATGTACCGCCTGGAGTCCAAGCGGGCCGCCATCCAGCTGGCGCTGGAAAAGCTGGTCGGCAACCCGATGACCAAGGAGGAGGTCCTGGCCATGGCCGGGACGGGCTTCGAGCTCACCAACGACCAGATCGAGGGTCTCGAGCCCATCCCGTGATCGTCGACACCTCGGTCTGGATCGAGTACCTCCAGCAGAAGGGCTCGCCGGGGCACCGTGCCCTCGAGGCGATCATCCTGGAGGACGACGAGATGGTCACCGTCCCGGAGATCGTCCGGATGGAGCTGCTGATCGGCCCGACCGACGAGGCCCGTGCTGCCGAACGCCGCCGCCTCCTCGACAGCTTCGACGTCGTCGCCATCGAGCCGCTGGTCGACACCGAGGACGCGGCGGCGATCCACCGGCGGTGCCGGCGGGCGGGGGAGACGCCCCGGAACCTGCTCGACTGCATGATCGCGGCGGTCGCCATCCGCCGGGACGAGCCGCTGCTCCACCGCGACCGGGACTTCGACGTGATCGCCCGCCACACCCCCCTGCAGGTGGTGTCGGCGGTCTGAGGCGCCGAGCGGCTAGCTGTCGCCGTCGGCGTCGCTGAAGCGGACGGTGATGCCGAGCTGGCTGGCCACCTCGGTGGTCATCAGGACCTTGAGGGCGGCGACCGCCTCGCTGGCCGCGGCCAGCTGGTCGTGGGCGTCGGTGTAGGCGGCGTCGGCCGAGTCGGGGAGCGGGGCGAAGGCGTCGACCGCGGCGGTGGTCAGCTCGCGCAGGCGGTCGGCGGTGTCGGGGGAGCGGGCCTCGACCAGGTCGGCCAGGCCGCCGTCGACGACCGCAGCGACCGAGTCGAGCAGAGCCCGGTGCTCGGCCATGACGTGGGCGCCGGGGCCGTCGCGCCGGGTCGACAGGGCGTCGTCGAGCGACTCGGCCATCACCAGGTGCCTGAGGCCGTTGTCGACGATGGCGGTCAGGCAGGCGATCACCTGGTTGGCCAGCTCGTCCACGCTGGCCAGCGGGTCGCCCTCGGGGCCCTCGGCGAAGGTGGCGGTGTAGCCGTCCTCCCAGTCGGCCCGGACGGCGGCCACGGCATCGACCGAGATGGGCACCACGTTGACGAGGAGCTCGCAGGTGCGGGGCTCGGGCGGCGTGTCGGCGGCGAAGAGGAGGTGCTCGACCAGCGAGATGCCGCGGAAGGTCGAGCCCTTCCCCCGCAGCGCCTCGGTGTCGATCGGGTCGTCGGAGGCCAGCAGGTCCTCGACCGGGTCGGGCCGGGCCCGGAAGGCCACGTCGGCCATCAGCCGCCGGTCCATCGACGGGCCCACGGCCGCCCCCCGGGTCGCCTGCCACGAGAGCGCGGTGGTGCGCCACGCCTCCTGGGCGGTGGCGAGGGTGTCGGCCGAGGGGGCGTCGCACATCGCCGCCAGGTCGGTCTCCAGGGCGCCGAGGTCGTCCTCCAGCCGGGCGTAGGCGGGGACGATCACGTCGGTGGCCAGCCCCTCCAGCACGGCCGAGGTGTCGCCGCCGGAGGCCGGTGCCGAGGAGCCGGGTGCGCCCGACGAGGAGGACGAGTCGTCCGAGCAGGCGGCCAGCCCGGCGACCAGCGAAGCGGCCAGCAGCAGGGAGAGGAGACGAGGAGGACGGGTCACAGCGACTCCAGGAAGGCGAGGAGGGCTCGGCGGTCGGCGGCGGGGAGGGCCCGGAAGCGCTCCTGGGCGGCGGCGCCCTCGCCACCGTGCCAGAGGACCGCCTCCTCCAGCGAGCGGGCCCGGCCGTCGTGCAGGAAGCGGGTGTGGCGGTTCACGGTCTCGACCAGGCCGATGCCCCACAGCGGCGGGGTCCGCCACTCGGTCCCGTCGGCCGCCCCCTCCGGGCGCCCGTCGGCCAGGGCCGGCCCCATGTCGTGGAGGAGGAGGTCGGTGTAGGGGCGGATCGTCTGCTCGTCGAGGGCCTCGGCGACGTCGGACGGGCCGGTCCGCTGCGACGAGGTGTGGCACGACGTGCACCCGATCGAGTCGAAGACCTCCTCGCCCCGGTCGGTCGTCGTCGCCCCGACGTCCCGGCGGGCGGGCACGGCCAGGGTGCGGGAGTAGAAGGTGACCCGGCCCAGCTTCTGGTCGTCGACCTCGGGCTCGCCGCCGTCGGGCGCGGCCAGGCACTCGGGCTGGGCGTCGGTGCAGGGCTGCTCGGGGCGGAGCGGCGTGGTGACGCCGATGTCGGCGCGGAAGGCGGAGGCGTTCTGGTCCTCGACGGTGGGCTCGAGCGCCTTCCAGCCGAAGCGGCCGAGCCGCGACTCGCCGCCGTCGGTGTCCTCGACCAGCGCGGCCCGGCCGGAGATGCCGTCGCCGTCGTCGTCCTCGGGGTCGGCGGCGGCGAGGACGTCCTCCTCGGGGATCAGCTCGAGCAGGCCGACGCCGAACATGGCCGGGGCGACCCGCGGCGAGAAGAGGACGTCGTCGCCGAGCAGCTCGCCGTCGGCGTCGCGCAGGGTGTAGGTCGGCACGGCGAGCGAGTAGGGCGTGCCGTCGTCGTAGGTCCCCGGCTCCTCGGTGTAGGAGATCTCGACCGTGCCCTCGACGGGGACGTCGGGGATCGAGCGGTCCTGGAGCTGCTCGCCGAACACCGGGTGGGGGACGACGGCGCCGGAGGCGTCGCGCACGCTGATCCGCATCAGCAGGCCCCGGTCGGGGTCCTCGCTGTCGGCCGGCGGCTGGGCCCGGCCGTCGCGGAAGTGGCACGACGAGCACGACTGGGCGTTGAACAGGGGGCCCAGGCCGTCGCGGCCCTCGGTCGACGAGGGGGCGATCACCCAGTTGTCGTTGAAGAAGTTGTTGCCGACGGCGAAGAAGCGCCGGCCGTCGGCGTCGAGCCCGGGGACCGCCTGGGCGAAGGCCTGGGCCCCGGTGTTCTCGACGGTGGCGTCACCGCCGGACGCGGCCCGCTCCTCGTCGGTGAGGGCGGGCGGGGTGTCGGCCAGGTCCCGGTCGTCCGGGCGGGCGTCACGCCCCTCCGCGCCACCGCCCCCGCCGTCGCCACCCGAGCAGGCGGCGACGACGAGGGCGGCGACCAGGCAGATGCCCAGGCGACGGCGGAGCGGCCGGCGGTCCGTCAGATCTCCAGGCTGATCTCGTAGCCGAGGCCGGCGGCGACCTCGGCGATGATGTCGCCCTGGGCCTGGAGCTGCTCGGCCACGGCCCGCAGCTCCTCGCGGTTCGTCTCGTCCACGATGATCTGGTCGAAGGTGCCGAGCTCGCCGAGGGCCTCGGCGGCGGCCACGGTGGCGTCGAGCGACTCGGTCAGCTGGGCGTCGAGCTCGGGCAGGACCTCGGCCACCACCGACTGCAGCGACGTGCCCTCGACGCCCTCGTACTCGGCCGTGTAGGCGAGCTGGATGCCCTTGGCGTTGCCCACCACGTCGGCGATGGTGTTGTCGCTGAAGCAGGAGTGCTCGTCCTCCTGGTCCTGGGTGTCGTAGGCGACGAGCATGCGCTCGCCGGCCAGCTCACCGGCGGACAGGGCGCCCATGCCCCGGAGGATGTTGGTCACGGCCTGGTTCGGGTCCGCCAGGAACTCCTCGCGGTAGGCGCCGCCCTCGGGGTCCCAGGCCTCGGCCAGGCCCTCGAGGTCGTCGATCAGGAGGTGGGCGAGGGCCGACAGGTACTGGCCCCGGCGCTCGGCGTTGGCGTCGGTGGTGTAGTCGGTGAGGGGGCGCTCGCCGGGCCCGTCCTCGCTCAGGTCCTGGCCCCAGAGGAGGAACTCGATGGCGTGCCAGCCGGTCGAGATGTTGGTCTCGCCGCCCTCCTCGTTGACCGCGGTGATGGTCTCCTCGGTGATCTCGGGGAGCGTCTCGGTGTCGGCGACCAGGCCGGCCTCGGGGTCGTCCTCGACGTAGTCGACGTAGGCCTCGTCCATGGGCCAGGCGTTGATCTGGCCCTCGGGGCCGTCGTCGGGGTTGTCGATCGGGCCGTCGTAGAAGCGGAAGACCTCGGTCGGGCCGTAGAGGTCACGGGCGGCGAGCCAGGCGTCCTTGGCCGCCTGCAGTCCCTCCTCCGACGGGGCCTCGACGAAGGCGTCGATGGCGTCGTGGAGCTCGGTGGCGGCGGCCACGTTGGCCTCGTAGGCGGCGAACACGACGTCGGCGTAGGTGGTGGCCGCCTCGAGGGCCTGGTCCTCGCTGAGGGTGGCCTCGCCGGTGGGCTCGTCGGAGGGCTCGTCGCCGGCCTCGGTGGTGCTGCCGTCGGCGGCCTCGGTGGTGGACGTGTCGGTGGCGTCCTCGTCCCCTCCGTCGTCGTCGGAGCAGGCCGCACCCAGCAGGGTGAGGGCCAGGCCGGCGGCCAGGATGCGGGTCAGGGGTCGGTTTCTCATGGGCTGCACCTGTTGTCGTGCGACGGAAGTTAAGGGAGCCTAACCACGCGCACGAGGACCGCTGCCAGTCCGGCCACGGCGACGGGCGATGATGGCAGCCGTGGCCGCCGCCGTCGCATCCGAGCCCGCCGTCGGCCCCGGCCGCGCCGGCGCCGCCCGCACCCTCGTCGACCGGGTGGCCACCGCGGCGGCCGAGCCGGTGTCGGGCCGGTCGCTGGCCCGGGTGCGCGTCGTCGTCGGGCTGGTCGGCCTGCTGAGCGCCGTCCGGATCGTGCGCTACGGCTGGATCGAGCAGCTCTACACCGGCCCGTCGCACCGGTTCACCTACCTCGGGTTCGCCTGGGTGCCGCAGCCCTCGGCCCCGGTGATGACCGGGGTGGTGGCGGCCCTGGCGGCGGCGTCGCTCGCCCTGGCCCTCGGCCGGTGGGTGCGGCCGGCCGGCGCGGTGCTGCTCGTCGCCTTCGGCTGGACCGAGCTGATCGACGTCACCACGTACCTGAACCACTACTGGTTCCTCACCCTCGTCCTGGTGCTCGGGCTGGTGCTGCCGTGGGACGGGCGGCCGGCGGTGGCCCGGGGGTGGGTGTGGCTGCTCCGGTTCCAGGTGGCGGTCGTCTACACCTCGGCCGGGATCGCCAAGCTCCAGGGCGATTGGCTGCTGCGGGCCGAGCCGCTCCGCCTGTGGCTCCCGCCCCGCGCAGACCTGCCCGTCGTCGGCCCGCTGCTGGACGACCTCTGGGCCGCCCACGCCCTGTCGATCGCCGGCGCCGTCTTCGACTGCTCGATCGTCGCCCTGCTGCTGTGGCGCCGCTCGCGCCCGTGGGCCTGGGCCGCGGTGGTCGCCTTCCACGTCAGCACCTGGTTGCTGTTCCCGATCGGGGTCTTCCCCTGGCTGATGATCGGCGCCTCCACCATCTTC
>JBQGCF010000015.1:0-4016 GCA_052038315.1 Iamia sp. | reverse complement strand
GTCGCCCCCGCCGGGGCCGCGGCCGTCGAGGTGGTGATCTCCGAGCGCACCTGCGCCCCCCGCCTCGACCGGGCCGCCGACGCCCCCGAGGGGGGGCGCCGGCCGGGCGCCGAGGGCATGGAGGCAGCCGTGGCCCGAGCCCTCGACCAGGGCCTCGACCGGGTCGGGGTGCTGGCGTGGGACGACGCCGGCGGCCTCGACGTGCCGGGGGCGACGCTCGTGGTCGACGAGGGCGCCTTCGCCGTGTACGAGCGGAGCGCCGGCTGATGGTCACGACCGAGCCCACCGTCGAGACGGCCGCCACCGCACCGGCCCGACCCCGCCTCGGCCCCCACCTCCTCGCCCTGGCGCTGGTCCTGGGCGGGCTGTGGGCGCTCAGCCCGGCGACCCGGCCCTGGACGTCGGACGACGGGGCCTACGCCCACGCCGTCTTCCTGCTCGACGAGGGCTCGTGGTCCGAGACCCGCCCCGACCTCGACCTGCTCGCCGACCCGACCGAGTACCCGCTGGCCAACGCCGAGGTCGACGCCGAGGGCCGGGCCTTCCCGTACGTCCGGCACCCGCTGTGGGTCGTGCTGCTGCGGGCCACCTCCGGCATCCTCGGTGCCCAGGTGGGCTTCCTGGTCGTCAACGTGGCCGCCATGCTCGCCACCGCCGCGGTGGCCTGGGCCCTGGCCCGGCGCTGGGGGTCCGACCGGCCGGCCCTGGCCCTCTGGACCACCGCCACCGCGCCGGTGCTGGTGTCGACCTTCGCCCTGTGGGCCCACGCCCCCGCCGCAGCCCTCGGCGGGGCCGCCGTGCTGGCCCTCGACCGGCTGGCCCGGCGCCGGTCGCCCGTCGCCGCGGTCGGGCTGGGCCTGGCCCTGGCCGGCCTCGCTCTCGTCCGCACCGAGGGCGTGCTGTTCGCCGGCGCCGCCCTGCTCGGCCTGGCCGTCGTGTGCTGGCGCCGGGCCGGTGGCTGGTCACGGGCCGTCGACCTGGTCGTCGCCGGCGGCCTGGTCGGCCTGGCCGTGGTCGGCGAGCGGCTCCTCATCGGCGCCATCGCCGGGTCGGGCCGGGCCTCGACCGGTCCGGAGCAGGTGGCCTCGTCGTGGCTGGCCGGCCGGGTCTCGAGCGCCTGGCGCACCATCGGGTCGAGCGCCGGCGGCCAGGCCGGCGTCGGGGTCGAGCTGGTCGGCGTGCTGGCCGTGGCCGCCCTGGTCGCCGGGCTCGTCCTCCTCGCCCGGGGCGACCGCCCGGACCGGGTGCGGGTCCTCCTCGTGGCCGGCGTCGCCCTGGTGGCCCTGCGGTGGGCGGCCGGGCCCCGGACCCTGGTGCCCGGCCTGCTCCCGGCCTGGCCGGCGATGGTGGCCGGGCTCGTCTGCTGGGCCCTCGCCGCCCGGCGGTCCGATCCGGTCGAGCGCCTGGTCGTCGGGGTCGGCGGCGGCTTCCTGATCGCCCTGCTCACCGTCCAGTACGTCGCCGGCGGCGGCATCGAGTGGGGGGCCCGCTACCTGGCCCCGCTGACCGTCCCGCTCGCCGTCCTGGCCGCCCGCGGGTTCGACCGGGCCGCCCCGGACCCGGCCCGGCGCCGCCCGCTCGCCATCGCCGTGGTGGGCGTCGGCGTCCTCCTCGTCGCCCAGGGCCTGGTGGGGACGACCCTGCTCAGGGGCTCGAACCACGATCGCATCGTCGCTGCCCGGGCCGCCGAGGCCGACGTCGTCGTGCCCCTGTCGGCCTTCACCCCCCGTCTCGACCTCGACCCCGACAGCCCGATCGTGTGGCGCCGGCCCGGCCGGGAGGGGCCCACCGCGGCGGTCGCCGCGGCGCTGGCCGACGGGGCCGTGCGGGTGGCCGTGGTGGGGGTCGGGGCCGACCAGGTGGAGGCCCCGGAGGGTGACGTCGAGACCCTCCGGATCTCACCCACGGTGGTGGTCTTCCACCCGTCCTGAGCAGGCGCGATGTCCTCAACGTGGGCAACCGCCGACCGATGGTGGACGGTGACCCGTGCGACCCGCCTCCTGCTCCACGCGGGCATCGTCGGGATCGTCCTGGGGCTCAGCAAGCTCCACGCCGTGGCCAACGACTACGACTTCACGGCCTCGTCCCGGCTGGGGTGGGCCGTCGTGTACTGCGGGATCATGGTCGTGGCCGCCTACGTCGTCGGCCTGCCCGAGCTGCGCCCCACCCGCCTGGCCGCGTGGGTCGGCGCCGGCCTGGTCGCCCTCTCCGGCGCCCTCGGCGTGTCGGTGGCCCAGCTGCTGCTCGGCGTGCCCCTGCTGCCCCGCTTCGTCCTCCTCGGCACCAGCGCCCTCGTCGTGCCGCTGGGCGTGCTGCTGTCCCGCTTCGCCGGCGACGCCGACCGCCACCCGGACCTCCGCACCCGCTTCGCCCTCGTCGCCCCCACGACCGAGCAGGTCGCCCTGGCCGACGAGCTGGCCGCCACCCCCTCGGCCCCGGCCGAGCTGGTCCTGGCCCTGACGCCCGACGAGGCCTCGACGGCCACCGGTGGCGTGCCGCTCCTCGACCGGGTCCGGGGCGAGGGCGCCTCGATGGTCGTGCTCAGCCGGGAGGCCCAGGCCGACGAGAGCATCGTCGCCCAGGTCGCCCTCCTCCACGAGACCGGCACCCGGGTCCGCACCCTCGCCCTCTTCTACGAGGAGCACCTCCACAAGGTGCCGGTGGGCGAGCTGGAGCGGATGTCGCTGATGTTCGACATCGGTGAGCTGCACCGCCGCCGCTACGGGCGGGTCAAGCGGGCCCTCGACGTCGCCCTCGGCACGCTCGGGCTGCTGCCGCTGGTGGTGGCCTGGCCGCTCGTGACCCTGGCCCACCTCGTCACCGGCGACCGGGGCCCGACGCTGTTCCTCCAGGAGCGGGTCGGCCGGGGCGGCCAGCCCTTCACCATCTTCAAGTTCCGGAGCATGACCGAGAACGTCGCCGTCGGCGGGGCCGGCGAGTGGACGGCGGAGGACGACCCCCGCATCACGACGGTCGGCCGGATCCTCCGGAAGACCCACGTCGACGAGCTGCCCCAGGTGATCAACATCCTGCGGGGGGACCTGTCGGTCGTCGGCCCCCGCCCCGAGCAGCCCCGCTACGTCGACGAGCTGCGCACCAAGCTCCCGTTCTACGACCTCCGCCACATCGTCCGCCCCGGCCTCACCGGCTGGGCCCAGGTCTGCTACGGCTACGCCGGCGACGAGCGGGACTCGCTGGAGAAGCTCCAGTACGAGTTCCACTACCTGCGCCACCAGTCGATCGCCTTCGACCTGCGGATCATCGGCCGCACCCTGCGCAGCGTCGTGGGCGGCCCGGGGGAGGGGCGATGAGCGGCCCCACGGTGTCGGTCGTCGTGCCCATGCTCGACGAGGCGGGCTGGATCGAGCGCTGCATCGCCGCCTTCGCCGCCCAGACCTGGCCCCTCGACCGGCTCGAGGTCCTGGTCGCCGATGGCGGCTCGACCGACGGCTCGCGGGAGACGGTCAAGGCCCTGTGCGCCGACCACCCCTGGCTGCGGCTGATCGACAACCCGCGGCGCCACGTCACCGGTGGCTGCAACGAGGGCCTGGCCGCGGCCAAGGGCGACGTCGTCGCCTTCTTCTCGTCGCACGGCGAGCCCGAGCCCGGCTACGTCGAGGCGATCGTCACCGTGCTGGAGGAGACCGGTGCGACCGGCGTCGGCGGCGTCTACGTCCACGAGGGCGTCGACCCCCGCTCGCAGGCGATCGGCCTGGCCATGTCCTCGCCGTTCGGCATGGCGTCGCCCCACCGCTTCGCCGCCGAACAGGCCGAGGTCGACACGATCAGCCACCCCGCCTACCGGATCGAGGCGGTGCGGGCGATCGGCGGCTTCGACGAGACGTTCGAGCGCAACGAGGACTACGAGCTCAACCTGCGGCTGCGGGAGGCCGGCGGCACGCTCGTGTTCGACCCCCGCATCCGCTCGGTGTACCGGCCCCGGGGCGACCTCCGCCGCCTGGCCCGCCAGTTCTGGGGCTACGGCCGCTGGAAGGGCGAGGTCGTGCGCCACCACC
>JBQGCF010000014.1:0-3488 GCA_052038315.1 Iamia sp. | reverse complement strand
CGCTTCGTCGAGGAGAAGCGGCACTACGAGAAGCCGATCCCGGTCAGCGACCTCGTGCTGCTCGACCGCGAGCGCTGCATCCTCTGCGACCGCTGCACCCGCTTCGCCGACGAGGTGGCCGGCGAGCCGCTGATCCACTTCATGGACCGGGGCAACCAGACGCAGGTCAACACCTTCCCGGACCACCCCTTCGCCTCGTACTACAGCGGCAACACCGTGCAGATCTGCCCGGTCGGCGCCCTGACCTCGTCCTCGTACCGGTTCAAGGCCCGCCCCTGGGACCTGGTCCAGGTCGAGTCCACCTGCCACGGCTGCGCCATGGGCTGCCGCATCGTGGTCGACACCTCCCGCAACCGGGTCCTGCGCCAGAACGGCGTCGACATCGACCCGGTCAACTGGGGCTGGCTGTGCGACAAGGGCCGCTTCGGCTTCGAGGCCATCGAGTCCGACGAGCGCCTCGGCGCCCCGCTGGTGCGCGACGGCGGCGAGCTGGTCGAGGCCACCTGGTCCGACGCCCTCCGCCAGGCCGCCACCGCCCTGAAGGCGGCGGCCAAGAAGGGCCCCGGCTCGATCGCCGTGCTCGGCGGCGCCCGCCTCACCAACGAGGACGCCTACGCCTGGGCCAAGCTGGCCAAGGGCGTGCTCGGCACCGACAACGTCGACGCCCAGATGGGTGACGGCCTGCCCGCCGAGGTGGCGCTGGGCCTGCCCCGGGCCACCATCGACGGCCTCTGCGCCCCGGGTGGCACCGTCCTCTGGATCGGGCCCGACCCCCGCGAGGAGCTCGGTGTCCTGTACCTCCGCCTCCGCCACGCGGTCGTCAACGACGGCGTGACGCTGGTGGCGATCACGCCCACGAGCACCGCCCTCGACGGGCTGGCCGCGGCCGCCTTCCACCCGGCGCCCGGCGACCTGCCCGCCCTGGTGGCCGCGCTGCTCGACGGGGGAGAGGCGCCCGACGGCACCGACGCCACCGTCCTCGACGCCGCCCGTGGCCTGCTCGACGGCGAGATCACCGTCGCCCTCGGCCGGGGCTCGCTGGCCGAGTCGGCCGGCTACACCGTCGACGCCGCCGCCGTCATCGCCCGCACCCGCCCCGAGGCCAAGGTCCTGCCGCTGCTGCGCCGGGCCAACGTCAACGGCGCCCTCGACATGGGCCTGGCCCCCGGCCTCCTGCCCGGCCGGACCACGCTGGAGACCGGTGCCGACAGGGTGAAGGTCGTCTGGTCGAAGCTCCCGAAGGAGCGGGGCCTCGACGCCACCGGGATCCTGTCCGCCGCCGCCGAGGGCAAGATCGACGTCCTCGTGCTGCTGGGCGCCGACCCGCTGGCCGACTTCCCGGACCACGAGCTGGCCACCGCGGCCGTCGCCGGCGCCCGGGTCGTCATCGCCCTCGACCTCTTCCTCACCGAGTCCTCGGGCCGGGCCGACATCGTCCTGGCCGCCGCCGGGCCCAACGAGGTCACCGGCACCCACACCAACGTCGAGGGCCGGATCAGCACGCTGGACCAGGCCGTCACGCCCCCCGGCACCGCCCGCCAGGCCTGGATGGTGGCCGCCGAGCTGGCCCTGCGCCTCGGCGCCGACCTGGGCCTGGAGTCGGTGGCCGACATCTGGGCCGAGATCGAGTCGGTCGCCCCCAGCCACGCCGGCATCACCGCCGAGCTGCTGGCCGCCACCGGCGACGGGGTCGTGGCCCCGCTCGACTCCGCTCCGCTCGAGACCACGGTGGTCGACGACCAGGGCGTCGCCATCGGCGGCTCCGACGTCGGTCCCGAGGGCGGCGCCGACGACCCCCAGGTCGACCAGGACGACGCCCCCGAGCCGAGCGGCGAGGGCGCGGCCGAGGGCGACACCGGCCCGGCCGGCCCCGAGGGCGCCGAGGCCGACGACGCCGAGCTGACCGAGTCCGACCACGAGGGCGGCGGTGCCACCTCCGGCGAGGGGTCGGCCGACGAGGGGGCCCCGGCATCGCCGTTCGTCGTCTTCGTGGCGCCGGAGCCCACGACGGTCCCGCCGATCGACTCCTACGCCCTGCGCCTCGTCGTCCAGCGGACGATGTACGACGACGGCACCCTCACCCAGGCCTCACCGTCGCTGGCCCACCTGGCCGGGGACGCCCCGCTGCGGGTCCACCCGAGCGTGCTCGACCGGCTCGGCGTCGGCGACGGCGCCCGGGTCCGGGCCACCTCGCCCCGGGCCACCGTCGAGCTGCCCGTCGTGGCCGACGCCGGCGTCCCCCGGGGCGTCGCCGCCGTCACCTACCGCCGGGCCGATGCCGCCGGCGACCTGATCGACGTGGGCCAGCCGCTCACCGAGGTCCGGGTGGAGACCGTGTCGTGATCGCCTCGATCCTCGCCGCCGACCCGGTGCTGGTCGGCGATCTCACCGCCGGCGACGTGCTGGTCGTGGTGGTCAAGGCCGTCCTGGCCCTGGTGCTGCTGCTCACCTCGGTGCTGTTCATGGTGTGGTTCGAGCGCAAGGCCATCTCGGACCTGCAGAACCGCATCGGCCCCAACCGGGCCGGCCCCTTCGGCCTGTTCCAGACCGTGGCCGACGGGCTCAAGTTCTTCATGAAGGAGGACTCGCTGCCCGAGCGGGCCGACAAGCGGGTCTTCATCCTGGCGCCGTACCTGACGGCGATCCCGGCCTTCCTCGTCTTCGCCGTCATCCCCATCGGCGGTGACTTCAGCGGTGACAAGGCGGGCACGATCCGGGTGTTCGGCCACACCACCCTGATGCAGCTGGCCGACCCGCCGATCGGCGTGCTGTTCATCCTGGCCATGTCGAGCATCGCGGTGTACGGGATCATGCTCGCCGGCTGGAGCTCGGGCTCGAAGTACCCGCTGCTCGGCTCGGTCCGGGCCTCGGCCCAGATGGTCTCCTACGAGGCCGCCCTCGGCCTGTCGGTCGTCACCGTCGTCCTCGTCTCGGGCACGCTCAGCACCAACGGCATCGTCGACGCCCAGGCCGGTTGGGACTGGAACCTCTGGGCCACCGGCGTCGTGCCCTTCATCATCTTCCTGATCGCCGCCACCGCCGAGCTCAACCGCCCGCCGTTCGACCTGGTCGAGGCCGAGCAGGAGCTGGTCGGCGGGTTCAACACCGAGTACTCGGCGTTCCGCTTCGCCCTGTTCTTCCTCGCCGAGTTCATGAACACGGTGACGATGTCGGCGATCATCGTGACCCTCTTCCTGGGCGGCCCCGCCGGGCCCGTCCTGATCGGCCCGGGCTGGCTCTGGGGCACGATCTGGTTCTCGGTGAAGCTCTTCGCCTACCTCTGCATGTTCGTGTGGTTCCGGGCGACGCTGCCCCGGGTCCGCTACGACCAGCAGATGATGCTGGGCTGGAAGGTCCTCATCCCGCTGGCCCTCGGCTGGTTCCTGCTGATCACCGCCTTCCGGGTCGGTGACGACGAGGGCTGGAACCCCTTCGTCGTCGCCGGTGTCGGCGTGGTGGTCATGGCCATCGGGTACGGCCTCCTCGCC
>JBQGCF010000013.1:0-13478 GCA_052038315.1 Iamia sp. | reverse complement strand
CCTGCCGCGCCGCCGGCGCCGGGGATGCCGCCACCCACGGCGATCCCGCCGTCGCCGGGGATGCCGCCACCGACGGCGGTCCCACCCGCCGCAGCCCCGCCCGCCGGGCCCTTCGGCGGCGGCGCCCAGCCCCCCGCCCCGGCAGCGGCCGCACCGGCCGCCTCGCCCGGGGTCAACCTGGGCAAGGTCACGCTGACCAAGCAGGGCGAGCAGCGCGCCGTCAGCCTCCGCAAGGGCGACACGTCCCGCCCCATCCACGTCAACCTGAACTGGCAGGGCAACGGGGGCAAGCGCCGCGGCTTCCTCAGCGGTCGGAGCTCGGCGCCGGACCTCGACCTGGGCTGCATGTTCGAGCTGGCCGACGGGCGCAAGAGCGTGATCCAGCCGCTCGGTGGCAACTTCGGCTCGCCCCACGGCCCGCCCTGGATCCACCTCGACAAGGACGATCGCAGCGGCGCCGCGGCCGACGGCGAGAACCTCTACCTCGTCAAGCCCGAGCACCTGTCCCGGGTGATGATCTTCGCCATGATCTACGAGGGCGCCCCCGACTTCCGGACCGTCGGTGCCTACATGAGCATCCTCGACCAGGACGGACAGCTCACCCAGATCGCCCTCGACAACCCCGACGCCAACCGCACCTTCTGCGCCGTCGCCCTGATCACCACCAAGGCCGACCAGGTCGTGATCCAGAAGGAGGAGCGGTACTTCCGCCATGCCGAGGAGGCGGACAACTACTACGCCTTCGGCTTCAACTGGCGGGCCGGCAGCAAGGACTGACCCCCTCCCATCCCCCGAGGAGGTGCGGATGCCACCGCGCAACCCGTTCCCGACCACCGACGACTCGCTGTGGTACCAGCCCCCCGTGGGCATCATGGCCGGTGACACCCCGGCCATGATCGGCGCCGGCCTGGGCGCCACCCTCTACACCCCCTCGATCGAGGTCGAGCTGTCCCGCAAGCTGCGCGCCGCGGCCCGGCTCGGGGCGGTGTCGGCCGTCGTCTGCCTGGAGGACTCGATCAGCGACGACGACGTCGCCGCCGCCGAGCGCAACGTCACCGCGTGGTTCCGCCAGCTGGCGATCGACGGGTGGGACGACCTGCCCCTGCTGTTCCTCCGGCCCCGCGCCCCCGCCCACCTGATCGCCATCTGCGAGCAGCTCGGGGCCGACGGCGCCGCCCTGGTCGGGGCGACGCTCCCCAAGTTCACTGCGGCCGCGTCCGACAACTGGTTCGAGGCCCTCGACGTGGCCAGCGCCCTGGTCGGCCACCAGCTGCTGGCCATGCCGATCATCGAGAGCCGCCAGGCGGTGGCGGCCGAGACCCGTGTGGAGGAGCTGGTCGCCCTGCGGACCCACCTGGCGCCGCAGCGCCACCGGGTGCCGGCGATCCGCATCGGCGGCAGCGACCTGTGCGGCTACTTCGGGGTCCGGCGCCGGGCCGATCAGACGATCTACGACATCGGCCCGGTGGCCAGCGCCATCGCCGACATGGTGAACATCCTCGGCCGGGACCACGACGGCTTCGCCCTCGCCGGCCCGGTCTGGGAGTACTTCACGGGCGACATGCGGATCTGGAAGCCGCAGCTGCGCGAGTCGCTGTTCGGCGTGGTCGAGGAGAGCCCCGAGCTGCGCGGCCAGCTGCTGGCCCGGCACATGGACGGGCTGATCAAGGAGGTCCTGAAGGACCAGGCCAACGGGTTGTGGGGCAAGACCACGATCCACCCGTCGCACATCCCGATCGTCAACGCCCTCCAGGCCGTCACCTTCGAGGAGTGGAGCGACGCCGAGCAGGTCGTGGCGACCAACGCCGGCGGCGCCCGCAAGTCGGCCTTCTCCAACAAGATGAACGAGGGCGCCCCGCACCGCCTCTGGGCCAAGAAGGTCCAGCGCCGGGCGGCCGCCTTCGGGGTGCTGGCCGAGGGCCACTCCTTCGTCAGCCTGCTGGCCGGTTGAGCCGCTCGTGAGCGACCCGACGACCCTCGGCTCCCCTCCCGCGCCCCCCGTCGAGGTGCGGGTCCGGCGGGGCGGTGTGAAGGGCCTCGACGTCGCCGACCTGATCCGGGTCGGGCGGCGCCAGAACCCGAAGCGCCAGGTGCTGTTCGTGTCGACCGTGCTGGGCAAGCACCTGTCGGTCCCGCCGACGACGCTGCTCGCCGCCGGGATGGCCCTCGGCGGGCGGGTCGAGGCGACCCTGGCCGGCACCGACCCGACCGCCGACGAGGACCGGCTGCGGGCCGCCATCGGCGGCGACCTCCTCTCCCCGTCCGACGTGGCCCCCGCGCCCCGCGCCGCCGTGCGGGCCACCGTGCTGGGCTTCGCCGAGACGGCCACCGCCCTCGGCCACGCCGACCGCCGCCGGGGGGGGCCGGGACCGCTGTCGCACCCGCCCCGCCGGCCGGCCGCCACGCCGATCGTCCGCTGCGTCGAGGCCCACTCCCACGCCGTCGACCACGAGGTCCACCACGACGATCCCGACTTCCTCGCCGACGCCGCCCCCGTCGTGATCGTCGACGACGAGATGACCACCGGGTCGACGGCGCTCAGCCTGGTGGCCGCGGTGCAGGAGATCCGGCCCCGCCACCGCTACGTGCTGGCCTCGCTGGTCGACTGGCGGACGGAGGCCGACCGGGAGCGGCTCGCCGAGGAGGCCGCCCGGCTGGACACGGCGATCGAGGTGGTGTCGCTGCTCGACGCCTCGGCCGAGATCGGCGAGGCACCGCCCCTGCCGACCGTCGAGGACGCGCCGCCCGCCTCCCCGCCCGCCGTCACCAGCCACGTGCTGGAGCTCGGTCCGCCCACCGCCCGCCGCGGCTGGACGTCGGAGCACCAGGCCACGCTGGACGACCGCATCGCCGAGGCCGTCGCCCCGCTCGCCGCCGCCCGGCGGGGCGGGAAGGTGCTCGTCCTGGGCACCGAGGAGCTGATGTACGTCCCGGCGCTGATCGCCACCCACCTCGGGCCCGGCGCCGTCATCCGCTCGACGACCCGCAGCCCGATCGTCCCCGCACCGGGCGCCGACTACCCCATCCACGACCGGGTCACCTTCCCGGCCGTCGACGGCCTCGACGGCGACCGCTACCTCTACAACCTGGGCGACGACCGGGTGGACGACGTGGTCGTCGTGGTCGACGTCCCGGTGCCGGCCGACCACCCGATGCTCGCCGCGCTCGGCCGGGCGACCGACCACGTCCACCTCGTGGAGCTGCGATGAGCTCGCTGCCCGATCCGCCGATCCCCTTCGGCTCGTACCCGCCCGAGGACGTCACCTTCCTGCTCACCGATCTCAGCGACCGGCAGCTGGAGACGGGGCTCGAGGAGCGGGAGGCGCACCTCCGCCGGGGCGGTCACTACAGCGAGTACCTGCCGATCGAGTACGAGCCGACGGCCGAGTACTTCGCCATGTTCGAGGCCGCTCTGGAGCGGGGGGCCCGGCGGACCGCCCTCGGCGCCGCGGTGGCGGCCGAGCGGCTCCTCGCCCTGCGGGGGCGGGACGTGGTCCTGGTGTCGCTGGCCCGGGCCGGCACGCCGGTCGGCATCCTGATCCGGCGCTACCTCCTCGCCGCCCACGGCCTCGATCGGCCGCACTACAGCGTGTCGATCATCCGGGACCGCGGCCTCGACCCCGTCGCCGTGCGCTGGATGCAGGCCCGCCACCCCGACCTCCCCCTCCAGTTCGTCGACGGCTGGACGGGCAAGGGCGCCATCCAGCGCGAGCTCGACAAGGCGGCTGCCGCGGCCAGGCTCGATCCCCGGCTCGCCGTGATCACCGACCCCGGCTGGTGCGCGGCGATCCCCGGGTCACGGGACGACTTCCTCATCCCCAGCGCCTGCCTCAACTCCACCGTGTCGGGCCTCGTCAGCCGGACCGTCCTGCGCGACGACCTGATCGGTCCCGACGACTTCCACGGCGCCAAGGAGTACCCCGAGCTCGCCGCCCGGGACGTCTCCCGTCGCTTCGTCGACACCGTGCACGGCTGCGTCGACGCCGCCCTGATCGCCGAGGCGCAGGCCCTGGCCGCGGCACCCGTCGAGGAGCCGACGTGGTCGGGCTGGGCAGCGGTCGAGGCGATCGGCCGGCGCTACGGCATCGACGACCCCAACCGGATCAAGCCCGGCGTGGGCGAGTCGACCCGGGTGCTGCTGCGCCGCAAGCCCGACCGCCTGCTCGTGCGGGACGAGGGTGAGGACGTCGCCCACCTCCTCCAGCTCGCCGCCGAGCGCGACGTCCCCGTCGAGCGGTTCGCCGACATGCCCTACAGCAGCTGCGGCCTCATCTCCGGCGACTGACCCCCGTTCTGTCAGTCCTGGTCCCCCGCCACGGGGGATCAGGACTGACAGAAGGACGGGGTGCTGCTACTCGCGGCCGCCGATCAGCCTTCGTGGAGGCTGGCCTTGTGGGTGCCGAGGGCTCGGCCGAGGGCCCGGATGGCGAAGCCGACGGGGATGATGCACACGCCGACCAGCAGGCTCACGGCCCAGGCGCTGGCCTCGATCGGGATGATCGAGAAGACCGAGCCGCCGACGAACATGATCGCCACCTGGCTCACGGCGATGATGGCGATGATCGCCATGAACGACGTGCTGTTGCGCAGGTTGGCGAACGGGGTCCGGTCGGCGCGGATCGAGCGGGCGTTGAAGGCGTTGAACACCTGCAGCCACACGAACGTGTTGAACAGGAACGAGTCGCGGTAGACGTCGCGCTCCCGGCTCATCTCGTCGTCGATGGCCTGGTCCCGCTCGTCGGCGGAGATGACGTCATCGCCGTCGTCGTCGTAGTCCGAGAAGTCGCGGTGCGAGTCGCCCTCGGCGATGACCTTGTCGACGTGCTCGGTGGCATCGCCCCGGAACTCCGCCTTCTCCTTGAGGCCGAAGACGCCGGGGGCGTACAGGACCGTCATCATCACCGCGAACATCAGCAGGCCCGAGGCCAGGATGTTGAGCCACATCTGGCGGGAGATGAGCGGCTCGGTGCGGCCGTGCGGCTTCTGCTCGAACAGCTTGTCGGTGGGCGGCTCGAGGGCCAGGGCCAGGGCGGCGAAGCTGTCCATGATCAGGTTCACCCACAGCAGCTGCACGGCGGTCAGCGGCGTGCCGAAGCCGAGCAGGGCGCCGGCGAAGGCGGTGAGCAGGGCCACCACGTTCACCGTGAGCTGGAACTGGACGAACTTGCGCAGGTTCTCGAAGACGCTGCGGCCCCAGCGGATGGCCGAGACGGTGGAGACGAAGTTGTCGTCGACGATCACCACGTCGGACGCCTCACGGGCGACCTGCGAGCCGGAGCCCATGGCGAAGCCGACGTCGGCCTTCTTGAGGGCCGGGGCGTCGTTGACGCCGTCGCCGGTCATGCCCACGACCTCGCCCTCGCCCTGCAGCAGGGTGACGAGGCGCTCCTTGTCCTCGGGCAGGGCCCGGGCGAGGGCCTCCATGCGACCGGACCGGAACCGCTCCCGGACCTCGTCGTCGCTCCACGTCCGGTACTCGCTGCCCTCGACGACGTTGTCGAGCGAGGTGACGATGCCGGCCTGGCGGCCGATCTCGCCGGCGGTCTCGGGGATGTCGCCGGTGATGATCATGACGTCGACGCCGGCCCGCTTGCAGTTGGCCACCGCGTCGGGGACCTCCTTGCGGATCGGGTCGGAGAGGACGAACAGGGCGAGGAACGTGGCGTCCTCGTCGATGTCGTCGATCCGCGAGCCGCTGGCGACCTTGCGGGAGGCCAGGCCGAGGGTGCGGTAGCCACGGGAGGCGTACTCGCGGACCATGGCGACGATGGCGCCCTTGCCCTCGTCGTCGAGCGGCGTGCTCTCGCCCTCGAGGCTGCCGTCGGACGAGAGCGACGAGCACATGCCGAGGACGATCTCGGGGGCGCCCTTGATGTGGAGGACGGCGCCGTCGCCGGCGTTCTCCAGCGAGGCCATGTGCTTGCGGGACGAGCTGAACTCGCGGCGCTCGACGATGTCGGCCCCGTCGCGCAGCTGCCGGTAGGTGGCGCCCTCGGGGTCGAGCCACTTGAGGATGCCGCCCTCGGTGGCGTTGCCGAGGACCCGCAGGGTGTGGGGCGGGTCGTCGTCGCGGGCGAGGTCGACGCTCGAGTTGATCGAGAAGCCGGGCAGGACCCGCTCGGCGATGGCCGACAGCTCGGGGGTGCGCTCGGCGCCCTCGATCTCGCTCTCCTGGCCGCCGACCCAGAGGTAGGCGAGGCTCATCGAGCCCTCGGTGAGGGTGCCGGTCTTGTCGGTGCAGATGATCGTGCCGGCGCCCATCGTCTCGCAGGCGGGCAGCTCGCGGACGAGGATCGACTCGGTCGCCATCTTCCGTGTCGTGTACGAGAGGGCGAGGGTCACCGCCAGCGGGAGGCCCTCGGGCACGGCCACGACGATGATGGTGAAGGCGGCGGTGGCGGCGAAGAGCACCAGCTCGCCGGTGTCGCCGTTGAAGCCGAAGTCGAACGACGTGGTGATGCCGTCGTGGACGTACTCGCCGCGGATGAGGCCGCCGACGATCAGGGCGATGGCCGTGAAGCCGGCGGCGAACATGCCGACCCGGCCGATCCGCCCGGCCAGCACCTCGAGCCGCTCCTCCAGCGGCGTGACCTCGCGGTCGGCGCTGAGCTTCGAGCGGATGCCGCCCAGCAGCGTCTTGTCGCCGACCACGCCGATCACCGCTCGGCCCGATCCGTCGAGGATGCGGCTGCCGGCGTAGATCGTGTCCTCGATGTGCTTCATGGCGTCGGGCTCACCGGTGATGTGGCTCTCGTCGACCAGCACCTCCGGGCCCTTGGCCAAGATGACGTCGGCCGGGGCCACGTCGCCGGTGTTGATCTCGAGGACGTCCCCGACCACCAGGTCCGAGGACTCGACCTCGACCACCCGGCCACCGCGGATCACCCGGACCTGCACGGCCGACGACTGGGCGTCGAGGGCGGTGTAGTCGCGCTGGGCCTTGAGCTGGTTGCGGACGCCGACAGCGGTGACCACGGCGATGGCGGCGACGATGGCGATGCCCTCGACCGGGTCCTGCTCGATGACGCCGACGACGATGGCGATCACGGCGCAGACGATGAGGATCTGCACCATGGGGTCCATCAGCGCCTCCTTGAAGAAGTCCACCCAGGACTTCGTCGGGAGGGGGGCGAAGGCGTTGGTGCCGTGGGTCCGGCGGCTCTCCTCGACACCGACGTCGGTCAGGCCCTGGGCCAGGTCGACGCTCGACAGGTCGATCTCGGTCCCGAGACCGTCCGGGGAGGGCGCGCCCGTGGGCGCCGAGGGCCCCGGTTCGCTCGCGGTGGTCAATGGTGCTCCTTGGTCGGACCCGATGGGTCGGGGGTTGGGGGGTGGGAGATCGCGATGGCGTCGAGGACGGCAGCCAGCAGCAGCGTCGTCGAGGCCGGCCCGAAGCCGTCGACGCTGGTGCCCTGGCGCCAGCCTGACACCCAGAGCGGGCCCTCTGCAGGTGTGAGGGCCACCCGGACGGCGGAGAGCAGCTCGGCGTCCATCAGCCCGTCGCCCAGGGCGATGGCGGGCTCGGACCCGACCAGCTCGGCGACCCGGCCGAGGGGCGAGACCTTCGACAGGCCCTGGGGGTGGCAGTAGATCCGGCCGTCCTGGTGGACGACCCGCCAGCCGCGCTCGTCGCACCAGGCGGTGAAGCCCTCCACGTCGGCCTCGGGGGCGACCCGCACGTAGGCGAAGCGGTCGTCGCCGATGCGGGGCTCCTCGGTGGTGGGCTCGTCCCGCAGCCGGGCGGCCACGTCCTCGACGGAGGCACCGGTGGCGGCCAGGCGGGCCTGCACCTCGGCGTCCCACATCGGGTCGATCTCGTCGTCGACGAGGACGACGGCGCCACCGGCCAGCACGGCCACGCGGGGCGGCTCGGGGAAGCGGATGCGCCGGTACTGGCGGATCGTGCGGGCCGTGGCCGGCACCAGGTAGCCCCGCTGCTGGACCTCGGCGAGGAGGTCCCACGCCTCGGGCGTGATGAAGCCGACGTCGCGCCCGTCGTAGACCTCGACCACGAGGTGCCCCTCGGGATCGGGGACCCGCCGGCGCGAGTGGATCAGGGTGCCGTCGAGGTCGGCCAGCACGACGGGCCGGACGGGAGCCTGCAGCTCAGAGGTCATCGGGCAGCCGCCGGCGCAGGTGGAGGGTCGTGTTGTAGGCGTCGGCCATGACCAGGCACAGCTCGGCCGCCTCCTCGCGCTGGCTGCGCAGGTCGCGCTCGAGCCGGCCCTTGCGACACTCGACCAGGGCGTCGACCAGGACCACGTAGGCGTGGTGGAGCGACCGGTAGGCGGACAGGACGGTGGCGAAGAGGGGCGAGTCGGGGGCGACCGGCCGGGGCTCGTCGAAGTCGTGGCCCAGGGCCTGGTCGAGATCGTCGAGCAGGGTCTCGGCGGCGGCGATGATCCGGCGCAGCACCAGCCCGTGCTCGTGGATGCACCACATCGGCGTGTCGGCCATGTTGACGGCCTGGGTCAGGGTGACGATGCCCTCGTTGGCCGGGTCACCCCAGTCGACGTACCAGAAGCCCGGGCTGAACACGGTCTCCTCGGTGAAGTGCCACGAGATCCGGCGGCTGCGCCCGGTCATCGACGTCGGCTCATCGGGGGAGGGTGGCCACGACGGCCTTGGCCGGGTCGACCATCTCCCGGACGGTGCGGCCGTCCTGGAAGGCGCCGAGGGCGGTCATGTCCCAACCCGCGCCGCTGCGGAAGAGGGCGGCCATGAAGACGCCGGTGCGGGGCTCGGAGCCGGTGAGGGCGAAGTGCACCAGCTCCTCGCCGGTGCCGAGGTCGAACAGGCGGCAGTAGGCGTTGGCCACGTCGGTGAAGGGATGCCGCTTGTAGCTGTTCACCGTGAAGAGGAGGACGTCGACGGCGGCCGGGACGGCGCCGAGGTCGACCTCGATCACCTCGTCGTCGCCCTCGCCCTCGCCGGTGAGGTTGTCGCCGCTGTGGAGGACGGCACCGTCGGCCCCGGCCTTGCCGGCGAACCAGACCATGTCGATCTTCTGGCCGTCGGCGTCGAGCACGAGGCAGGACGCGTCGAGGTCGATGCTGGTGCCGGACCGGGCCGGGTCCCACCCCAGGCCCATGGCGACCCGGCCGAGGACGGGCTTGCCCCCCTTGGCCAGCGAGACGGTCTGGTTCTTGGCCAGCGACACCCGGCCCTTGTCGAGCGTGACCTTGCCCAGGTTGACCGCCGGAGCCGGAGCCGGAGGGGGCGGCGGCGCGGCCGGAGGGGGCGGCGCGGCGGCGGGCTCGTCGTCGACCTCGCCCCCGAAGTGGCGCACGAGGGCGGCCATGCCCCCCTCGAAGCCCTGCCCCACGGCCGTCACCCTCCAGCCGTCCTTGCGGTACAGCTCGAACAGCATCAGGGCCCGCTCGCCGGCGAAGTCGGCCCCGGTGGTGACGTGGCGGGCGACCTCCTGGCCCCCGGCCCGGACGACGACCTGGCCCTGGGCGAGCTGGGCCATGGTGCCGGCGCCGTCGATGGCGGCGGTGATCACCAGGCGGTGGATCCGGTCGGGCACGGCGCCCAGGTCGACGGTGAAGTCACCGCCGTCGGCACGGGGCGCGACCCGGATGCTGCCCTCCGGCGAGGCCGGCTGGTTGTAGAAGACCATGTAGGCGTCGTCGCTGAGCCGGCCGTCGGCGTCGAGCCCGAACAGGCTGACGTCGTAGGTGGCCGGCCCCGCGAGGGTGACCCCCAGCTCCAGCACGGTCGCCGCGGTGAGCTGGTCGACCCTGGCGCGTTGACCTTTGGCGAGCTCCATGCATCCCCGACGTCCGAGCGGTGCGGCGGCCAACCTACCAGTCACCCCCACCTCGGGGACCGGACATGAGAGAACTCTCACGAACCGGACGGGAGCGAGGATCACCAGGCGTCGTCGGGGTCCTCGGTGCGATCGGGGCGGACGACGAGGCCGGCCTGGGCGGCGAGCCGGGCGGCCATCGCCGTCACCTGCTCGGGGTCGACGACGGCACCCCGCAGCGCCCCCAGCCGGGCCACCTCCGCCACGTCCGACGACCGGAGGTCGACCCGGTCGAGGGTGCTGCCGTCGAGGTCGACGCGGGCCAGGTCGCAGCGGACGAAGGCGACCCGGCGGAGGCGGGCGCCGCCGAGGAAGGCGTCGGTCAGGTCGCAGTCCTCGAAGCGGACGTCGTGGAGGGTGGCGTCGGCCAGCACGGCGCTGTCGAGGCGGCAGCGCCGGAGCCGGACGCCGGTGAGCCGGGCATCGGCCAGGTCGGCCCCGGTCAGCCGGGCGTCGCGGATCTCGACCCGCTGGAGCGACGCACCGGGCCAGCGCACCCCGGCCAGGTCGGCCCCGAGGACGAGGCTGTCCGTCAGCTGGAGGCCGGTGATCTCGGCCCCGGCGAGACCGCTTCCGGTGAGGCGCACACCGTCGAGATCGACGTCGTCGGCGGTCCCGTCGCGCACCTCCGGACCGTCGAGGGCGACCCCGACGTGGCTGTCGCCGTCACCGATCACGATCCCCTCCGCCGGCGGGCGACCCTCGAATCGTGCGTCCTCCCACCCGTCCCAACGTGCCTCGGCCACGGGAGAAGGGTAGACGACAGAGACCGTCAGCGCATCACGCGCTCACGCCTTGAAGGTGTGGAACACTACGGACCGTGACGACGGCACCCCGGGCCCCCCTGGCCGAGCTGCTGCGCGACCAGATGCGCCTGCTCGGCCTCAGCCAGGCCGATGTGGCCACCCGGGTCGGCGTCCGCCAGCAGACCGTCTCCAAGTGGCTGACCGGGGAGACCCAGCCCCGGGTCAAGCTCCTGCCCTCCTTGGCCGACACGCTCGGGCTCGATCCCACGGACCTGTCGTCGGCCCTCGTGCCCCCGGCCGTGGAGCCCAGCTCGGAGGAGGTCTCGGAGCTGCGCGTCACCGCCTTCGCCCGGCGCATCCGGGACCTGACGCCGGACCAGATGGACCGGCTGGAGGCCTACCTCCGGGGCCTGCAGGACGGCGCGGCCCGCGACTGACGCCACCCTTCGTACGGGTGGGCTCACCGCCCTGACGGGAAACCCTCACAGCCGGCTCCCAGCCGCGGTGGTGGGATGGGCGCCATGCGGTGGGCCCCCGAGCGGATCGATCTGGGCGATGTCGTGCTCCGCCGCTGGGCGGCCGCCGACGTCCCCGCGCTGACCGTCGCGGCGGTCGAGAGCCTCGACCACCTGCAGCCCTGGATGGAGTGGGCCACGCCCGAGACGGCCACCGAGGAGGCCTTCGCCACCTTCGTCCGGGAGACGACCGCCCGGGCCGACGGGGGCACCGAGGCGGTCTTCGGCATCTTCGACGCGGGGACGGGGGCGGTGCTCGGCGGGGTGGGGCTCCACGACCGCGTGGCACCCGGTGGGGTGGAGATCGGGTACTGGCTCCACGTGGCCGCCACCGGCGCCGGGCTGATGACCCGGGTCGTCGCCCACCTGACCGACCTGGCCCTGGCCCAGGACGCCGTCCGCTGGGTCGAGATCCGCTGCGACGCGGCCAACACGGCCAGCGCGGCGGTGCCCCGCCGGCTCGGCTTCGCGCTGGCCGCCACCATCACCTCGGACCGCCCGCCGGCCCCCGCCGACTCGGGCCAGGACCTCATCTGGACCCGCACCCGGACCGACCCGCCGGTAGGGTCCTGACCCGATGGCTCGGCCGTTCCGCGTCGACCTGGGCGGGATGGTCGACCTCCTGGCCCGCCACGTCTACTCGTCGCCACGCGTCTTCGTGCGGGAGCTGCTGCAGAACGGCGTGGACGCGGTGACGGCCCGGCGCCTCGCCGATCCCGACGCACCGCTCGGTCCCGTCGTGCTCACCCCGGCCGACGCCGGCGGCGACGGGGCGCTCGTCGTCGCCGATCCCGGGATCGGGCTCACCGTCGACGAGGTCCACGAGCTGTTGGCGACGATCGGGGCCAGCGCCAAGCGCGACGTCCTCGACCTCCCCCGCGACGGCTTCCTCGGCCGCTTCGGCATCGGCCTGCTCTCGTGCTTCGTCGTCGCTCGCGACATCGAGGTGGTCAGCCGGTCGGCCACCGGTGGCGCGCCGGTCCGGTTCACCGGCCACGACGACGGCACCTACGACATCGAGGAGCTGGACGCCGACGACACCGCCGCCCCCGAGGTCGGCACCGCCGTGCGCCTCCGCCCCCGGCCGGGCGCCGCCGGCTGGCTCGAGGCCGACACCGTCGAGCGGCTGGCCCGGCTGTACGGCAGCGCCCTGCCGGTGCCGATCCACGTGACCCGGCCCGACGGCGGCACCGCCCTCGTCACCGAGGTCGACCCGCCGTGGTGGCGCGCCGCCTCGGAGGGCACCGACCGGGGGCGCCGGGCCGCCCTGGTCGCCTGGTGCGAGCAGCACCTCGGCTTCACCCCGCTCGGCGTCGTCCCGCTGCGGGCCGCCAGCGCCGACGCCGAGGGCGTGGCCTTCGTGCTGCCCCAGCCCATGCCGCCCCACGCCCACCCCGGCCACCGGGCCTACGTCGGCCGGATGCTGCTGGGCGAGGACGTCCCCGACCTCCTGCCCGACTGGGCCTTCTTCGTCCGGGCCGTGCTCGACGTGGGCACCCTCTCGCCCACCGCCTCCCGCGAGGCGCTGGTCGACGACGACGCCCGCGAGCAGGTGCAGGCCGAGCTGGGCACCGCCCTGCGCGACTGGCTGGGCCGGCTGGGCACCACCGCCCCCGACCAGCTCGCCGCCGTCCTGCGCGTCCACGCCCTGGCCGCCAAGGCCCTCGCCGCGGTCGACGACGACGCCTACCGCACGCTGATCCCGTGGCTCGCCTTCGAGTCGACCCGCGGCACGGTCACCCTGCCCGAGGTGGCCCGGGAGACGGCCACGCTCCGGTTCACCACCACGACCGACCGCTTCCGCCAGCTGGCGCCGGTGGCCCGGGCCCAGGGCCTGGTCCTGCTCAACGCCGGCTACACCTACGACCAGCCCCTGATCGAGCGGATCGGGCTGGTCAGCCCGGGCACCGAGGCGGCCGAGCTCGACGACCTCGACGTCGTCGTGTCGCTCGACGAGGTCGCCCCGGACCGGGCCGCGGCGGCCGCCGCCTTCGTGGCCGCCGCCGACGCCGCCCTCCTCGACGTGGGCTGCGACGTCGAGCTGCGGGCCTTCGAGCCCGTCTCCGTGCCTGCCCTGATCCTCCACGACGACGCCGCCCGAGCCCGCCGCCGCCTGCGCTCGACGGCGGAGGACGCCGACCCGACGTGGGCCGCCCTGATGGCCGACCTCGACGACGGCGGCTCGGACGCGCCCCTGCTGATCTGCAACGACCGCCATCCGCTGATCCGCCGGCTGGTGCAGGTCGCCGGCCGGGGCGAGGTGGTGGCGGCCAGCACTCGGGCGCTCTACGCGCAAGCCCTGATGCTCGGCCACCGGCCGCTGCGGGGCCGGGACCTCGAGCTGTTCAACACCGCCCTGCTCGACCTGGTCGACGGGGCGCTCCGCGCCGAGGAGGCGGACGGTGG
>JBQGCF010000012.1:0-2634 GCA_052038315.1 Iamia sp. | reverse complement strand
GACAACCCGGGCCTCAGCTCGGGCGAGGGGCCGAGCGAGGCCTTCAGCGCAGCGGCGGCCCGGGCCCGGGCGGGGGCGGCCAGGCTGCGCTGGAGGGCGTTGGCCTGGGCGACGACCGTGCCGTCGAGCCGGGCGACCCGGTCGTCGACGGCGTCGACGTGCTCGCGGATCCGGTGCAGCTCGGTGCCGACGGCCTCGACGCCGCCCCGGGTGTCGTGGCGGCCGTCCCAGGCGACCTGCTCGACCCGAGCCAGCGCGCTGGTCAGCTCCTCGAGGTGGCGACGGACCTCCTCGAGCGTGGCCGGGGCACGACGGACCCGGCCGGCGACGCGCCGCGCCCGATCGGCCGGGCTCTCGCTGCGCTCGCTCACCGATAGGCCCCGGCGAGGAGGTCGTGCTCGGCCGAGCCGGCGAGGAGGTGGTCGAGGGCGGGGGCGAGCCGGGTCACGACGGCCGCGGGGCCGAGGTCGAGGGCCGGGACCTCGTCGTCGGCCACCACCAGGGCGGCCAGCGCCGGCGGCAGGTCGGCGCGGAGCCGGGCCGCGGCGGCGGGCGGCATCAGCTGCAGGGGCAGACAGCCGTGCTCGATCGACTCGACGACGCGCAGCGGGTCGAGCCCGCCTGCGTCCCGCCACCACAGCCGGGTCCGGGCGGTGCCGAGCAGGGCGCTCACGGCTCCGGCGTCCGCGGCCCCGGCGTCCAGCACCGGGAGGGCGACCACCCCGGGCCCGTGGTGGGTGGCGAGGGCGCGGGCCAGGTCGGCCTGGTGCGGGTCCCGGGGCTCGGCCACCGCCCACGGCCGGGGCCGGTCCGTCGCCGTCGCGGCCCGGGCGCGGACCTCGTCGTGGTCGTCGTGGGCCGGCCGCAGCGGCACCTCGGCCCGGGTCCACCCGAGCGGGACCGCGGTCGGGGCCTCCGGGTGCCCGGTCGTCGCCCGGCGGGCCGCCGCCACCCGGGTCGCCACCGGCGGGCCGGCCAGCGCCGGCGGGGCGTCGTCGCCGAGGCGGGCGGGACCGGTGGCGCCCCGGTTGCGGTCCCACGAGGAGGCGATGGCCCGGCGCAGGTGCTCCTCGGAGGCGGGCAGGTCGGCGACCATCCCGAGGACGAAGGTGGCCAGCTCGGGACCGATCGCCATGGCCGCGAACAGCTCGGGGTCGATCGGTGCGTCGAAGCCGGCGGACGGGTCGGGGTCGCCGGCCAGCAGCAGCGACGCCATCGTCACCTGGCACTTGCGGCAGCGGCCGCAGTTGCCGGCCCCCGCGCCCTCCCAGCAGACGTGGAGGGTGCGGCGGGCCAGGGGCGACGTGAGCAGGTGGGCGACCCGCTGGTCCCGGTCGCGGTCCGGGTTGCCCAGGACGACCTCGGTGCGGGTCGTGCGGATGGCGGTGACCAGGTCGGGGTCGGCGCCGGTGCGGGTGTGGACGTCGCTGGTGTGGGCGCCGGAGACGACCAGCCGCCGGAAGCGGGCGCCGGCCTGGAGCCCGGTGGCGACGAGGGCCGGCCCGACCGTCTGCAGCCAGGTCCGGTAGGGGTCGACGAGCCGGCGGAGGTTCGTCTCCAGCACGACGAGGGGGAGCCCGAGCTCGGCGGCCACGGCCCGGTGGCGGTGGACGTGCTCGACCTCGACCGGCCGCAGCACCTCGGGCGGGGCGTGGTGCACGGTGAGGAGGTGGGTGACCCGGTCGGGCGGGGGCCGGTCGAGCAGGTCGAGGAGGGTCGACCACGAGTCGACGCCCCGGGTGAAGAACAGGGCCACGCCGTCCTCCACCGCCGGCTCGACGGCCACCGGATCGGCGACGGTGACCCGGATCGGCCCGGTGCCCCACCAGGTCGACAGCAGGCGGGCCACCTCGGCGATCCCGTCGACCGCGACCTCGTCCACCGGACCCTCGACCACCAGGTCCTCGCCCCGGGCGGCGGCGACGATGGCCAGGGCGTGGGCCCCGGGCAGGGCGGTGGGGTCGAGCAGGTCGGCGTGCTCGATCGGCACCATCACCTCGAGGGCCGGGACCTCGAGCGGCGGCGCCCCCGTCCGGCCGTCCGCCTCCAGCTCGGTGCGGACCGTCAGGTGGCGGGCGCCGACCTCGATCCTCGGTGCACGGGCCCGCACGCGGGCACCGTACCCTGCCTGCGTGAGCACCCCGGCGCCCGTGGCCGCCATCGACTGCGGCACCAACTCCACCCGTCTGCTGATCGCCTCGCCCGACGGGGCCGGCGGTCTGGTCACCCACGAGCGGCTGATGCGGATCACCCGGCTCGGCGCCGGCGTCGACCGGACCGGGCAGCTCGACCCCGAGGCCATCGCCCGCACCCAGGCCGTGCTGGCCGAGTACCGGTCGGTGTTGGCCGCCCACGGCGTGGAGCGGGTCCGCGTCGCCGCCACCTCGGCGGCCCGGGACGCCGGCAACCGGGACGAGTGGTTCGACGCCGCCGAGGCGGTCGTCGGGGCCCGCCCCGAGCTGCTCTCGGGCACCGAGGAGGCCGACCTCTCCTTCCGGGGCGCCACCACCGGCCTCGACCCGGCCCGCGGCCCGTTCCTCGTGTTCGACCTCGGCGGCGGGTCCACCGAGTTCGCCTACGGCACCGACGCCGTGGAGTCGTCGCTGTCGCTGGAGATAGGCTGCGTCCGCCTCA
>JBQGCF010000011.1:0-2681 GCA_052038315.1 Iamia sp. | reverse complement strand
CGGGCGCCGTCCACGTCGTCCCGGGCGACCTGGCCGAGGACGTCGGCGGCGGCGAGCAGCCGGGCCACCTCGTCGTCCCCGCCGGCGGCCCGGGCGGTGGCCACCCCCACGCCCACGTCGTCGCCCAGCGCGGCCCGCATGGCCAGCGATCCGGCGGTGGCCACGGCCCGGACGACCTCGGCGCCGACCTGGTCGGCCACCTCGACGGCGTCGGCCAGGTCGGCCAGCGCGCCGGTCGGGTCCCCGGCCAGCCACCGGGCGGCGCCGAGCAGGTCGAGGGTGGTGGCGTAGGACCACGCGCTGCCGAGCCCGGCGGCCCGTTCGAGCCGGGCCCGGGCGTCCTCGACGCGCCCCAGGAGCAGGAGGTTGGTGGCCGCCACCATCTGGAGCTGGGCGGCCCAGTCGCCGACCAGGGCGTCGTCGGGGATCGAGGCCAGGGCGGCGAGGGCGGCCTCGGGGTCGCCCGTCATCTGCAGGACGAGCGCCTGGCCCAGCCGGCTGGGGGCGACGGCGGCGTCGAGGCCTTCGGCGGCCACCTCGTCGGCCCGGCCGATGAACCGGATCAGCGTGCCCACGTCGTCGCGACGCCGGGCCAGGGCCGCCGCGGTCATGCCGGCGGCCAGCTCCGCCTCCGCGTCCCCGGCCGCGGCGAAGCCGGCGCAGGCCCGCTCGTAGGCGGTGAAGGCGGCCTCCAGGTCCCGGCCGGGGTGGGCGGCGGCCTCCAGCCACCAGCGATGGGGGTCGCCGGGGTCCAGCAGGCCGCTGTCGCGCCAGACGACGAGCCGGTCCCGGCCGACCCGCACCGGGTAGGTGGCCAGCAGGGCGCGCAGGGCGGTGCGCAGGGTCTCGGCGTCGTCGGCCAGCACCGCCAGCTCGGCCGCCGCCTGGTGCTCGCCGTCCTCGGCGGCCCGGTGGGCGGCGGCGCCGGCCGCGGCCCGGAGGTGCGCCGGGTCCGGTGGTGCCAGCCCGTCCTCCCACTCGAGGTCGACGAGGACCGTGTCCGGCGTCAGGTCGACGCCTGGCAGCGCGGCCAGGTCGCTCACCGCCGGCCGTCCGGGGAGGGCCGTGGCCGCCGCCTCGGCCAGCCGGCGGTCGGTGATGCCGGTGGCGACCAGGACCTCCAGGAGGAGCTGCGCGGGGCCATCCATCGGGCCCCGAGGGTACGCATCGCGGGGGTGACCTCGACAGGTAGCGGCCGGGTAGCGGCCGGTCCGTAGCGTCCGCCGCCGGGTCGGCGTCTCGTGGAAGGGGAGGGGGCGCCGGCCCCACGATCGCTGGCGGAGGAGGAGACGGAGCCGATGGACGAGCGCAACGGGGCCGGGCCGGAGCCCTTCCCGGAGCGTCCGCAGATCGGACCGCCCCCACCCCGCCAGACCCCTGGTGCGGCGATCACCTCACGGCCCGCTCGTGCCGCCCCGGCGGGACCCCCTCGGGCGGGCGCGGCCTCGAACGCCCCGCCCGCCCCCACCGACCGCCGCCGCCGGCGGCCGCTCCTGCTGGTCGCCGCGGCCGTCGTCGTGCTGGTCGTGGGGGGTGCCGTCGCCCTCGTCGTGCGGGGCGGGGGCGGCAGCTCCTTCACGGCCGTGCCCCTCGGGACGGCGACGGGACCCCTGTCCGAGCCGGGCGATGAGG
Organism: Iamia sp.; assembly: GCA_052038315.1. Classification (GTDB taxonomy): domain Bacteria; phylum Actinomycetota; class Acidimicrobiia; order Acidimicrobiales; family Iamiaceae; genus Iamia. Next base: position 1,049 of record JBQGCF010000011.1, on the reverse strand, counting down.
CGTGGTCCGTCCCGCTGCCCGAGGAGGGCCTGGCCACGGTCATCGGCGGCGAGGACGTCGTCCTGGTCACCGAGGACGCCGTCCACGTCAGCGCCCTGGACGCCGGCGACGGCGAGGAGCTGTGGACCGCCGAGCTGGAGGGCGGGGACTTCAACCGGGCCGTCCCGCTGAAGGGCGGCGGCGTGCTGCTGGAGACCGAGCCCGAGCAGTACGAGCCCCTGACCCGACTGGTCGACGCCCGCACCGGCGAGGAGCGCTGGGAGGCCGAGGGGGCGATCCCGTCGATCTACCGCGACCACACCTCGCCCGACGCCACGGCGATCCACGACCTCGACGTCGTCCTGCTGCAGGGCGACGAGGCCATGGTCGGCGTCGACCGGGAGACCGGGGAGGTGCGCTGGGAGGTCGACGAGATGTCCGACGGCGGCGCCTGCGCCGGTCTGCTGGTGCTGACCACCGATGGCACCGGCGAGCCCTACTCCATGGTCGCCGTCGATCCGACGACGGGTGACGAGGTGTGGTCGGCCGACGGCCGGGTCGGCCAGTGCCGGGACGGGCAGGTCGCGGTCACCGATGATGCGACCGTCACCGTCCACGACGCCGCCGACGGCTCGACGGTCGGCGAGCTGGAGCTCGACGACGACCCGGGCCAGCTGATCGCCACGCCGCTGGGCGAGCACCTCCTCGTGCAGGGTGCGGACAGGGACACGGGGGCGACGTTCGTCATGGTCGTCCCGAGCGATGGCGGCCGGCCGATCGTCGAGCGCGACGGGGTCCTGGCCACACCGGTCGGCGACGGGTCGGTCCTCTTCCTCACCCCGACGGCCTCGGTGGGCGGCGGCACCTTCGTCCGGGTCGACGACGGCGAGGAGCTGGCGACGACCGAGAGCGACCCCTCGCGGGACAACGACTGCTTCCTCGGCTTCACCCGGGAGCGGATCCTGCTGTGCGACGCCCACGGTGCGGAGGTCGTCGCGCGCGACGTCGCCGACGGGGCCGAGGCGTGGTCGCTCGACACCCGGGCGGCGGGCGAGGTCCGCGCCGGGGGC
>JBQGCF010000010.1:0-15180 GCA_052038315.1 Iamia sp. | reverse complement strand
GCCGGGCCGTCCCCGCCGCCGGTCCGCCCACCGGGCCCGAGTACGGCCACGAGCAGGCCCGGCGCTCCCGCACCGGGTGGTTCGTCCTCCTGCTGGTGCTGCTGCTGGGCGTCCTCGGCGGGCTGCTGTGGCTGTTCGCGTCGACGCTCGGCATCGGCGACGAGACCACCGTCGAGGTCCCCGACGTCACCGGCCAGCCCTTCGGCGAGGCCCGGGACACCCTCACCGAGGCCGGCTTCGCCGTCGACCCCGTGCCCCAGCGCCAGGCCAGCGACACCGTCCCGGTCGACTCGGTGATCAGCCAGGACCCGCCCGGCGGCCAGCAGGCCGAGGAGGGCAGCACCGTCCGGCTGGTGGTGTCGAGCGGTCCGGCGGCCGCCGCCACCGTGCCCATGCCCGACGTGGTGGGCATGAGCTACGACGAGGCCCTGGCCCAGCTGACCGCCGCCGGCTTCACCAACGTCAGCCCCCGCGAGCGCGACGACCCCGACGTGCCCGAGGACGAGGTCATCTCGCAGAACCCGTCGAAGGACTCGCCCACCGCCCTCGACTTCCCGGTCACCCTCGTCATCTCCACCGGCGAGGCGCCGACCACGACGACCGAGGAGCCGGTGATCACCGATCCTCCGCAGACCGACCCGCCCGAGACGGAGCCCCCGGTCACCGACCCGCCCGTCACCGATCCCCCGGTCACGGACCCGCCGGTCACCGACCCCCCGGTGACCGATCCCCCGGTCACCGACTCCTCGTCGAGCTCGTCCTCCTCCAGCGTCCCCGCCGTCCCGTGACAGGTCGCCGGCCGGCTCGCGGGACGCCGGCCGGGTAGCGCCCGCACCCTCCCGCCGAGACTCGCTGCGCTCGCCGGCTCATGCTGGCGTCGACCCCACCAGCCCTCGGGGCTGCCGCCCGGCAGGGCCGGACCGCCCGGCCGTCGCGCCCGCCCTAGGCCGGGGCGTCGGTGGCGGCGCGGGAGAGGAAGGTGCGGATGAGGTCGTGGCCGCCGACGGTCAGGATCGACTCGGGGTGGAACTGGACGCCCTCGGTGGGGGCCTCGCGGTGGCGGAGGCCCATCACCAGGCCGTCGTCGGACTCGGCGGTGATCTCGAGGGTCGCCGGCACCGTCTCCCGGTCGACGACCAGCGAGTGGTAGCGGGTGGCCTCGAGCGGCTCGGGCAGACCGGCGAAGACCCCCTTGCCCTCGTGGCGGACCAGCGAGGTCTTGCCGTGCATCACCTGCGGGGCCCGCACGACGGTGCCGCCGAAGACCTCGCCGATGCACTGGAGGCCCAGGCACACCCCCAGCAGCGGGGTGCGGCGCTCGGTGAAGGCCCGGATCACGTCGTTGGAGATCCCGGCGTCGGCCGGCGAGCCGGGACCGGGAGAGATCAGCACCGCGTCGGGGGCCCGGTCGAGGGCCTGGGCGACGGTGATCTCGTCGTTGCGGACCACATCGGGCTCCGCCCCCAGCTCCCCCAGGTACTGGACGAGGTTGTAGACGAAGCTGTCGTAGTTGTCGACGACGAGGACCCGGGGCGCCATGGCCCCGAAACTACCGGCGGGGCCGCTAGAGCCAGCGGCCGGTAAGCGCCTAGTGTCGTCCGCCATGGCCGACCCGACACATGACGACGCCAGCGCCGAGGAGCCGGCCGAGGTCGAGGCCGCCGACGCTGCTGCGGACGAGGCGACCGACGATGCCCCCGCCGACGACATCGATGCGGTGACCACCCCCAAGCGCCCCCCGACCCGGCGCCGGCCCGATGGCCGCGCCGACATCGCCGCCCGGCGGGAGGCCACCAAGGCCCGCATGGACGCCGAGGCCTCCGGTGGAGGCCCGAGCCTGGCCAAGGGCCGTCCGGCCACCGCCGGCACCGCCACCGCCGACGACCCCACCGGCACCAAGGCCCGGCGGGCCGCGGCGGCCGAGGCCAAGACGAAGAAGGTCGCCCGCCCGTCCAAGCGGACCGGTGGGGCCGACGCCAAGGCCGCCCGCACCGCGGCGGCCCGCAGCGGCAACCCGAAGAAGGCGGCCGAGGCCGCCGACTCGACCCGCTACACCGCCCCCATCCCCCGGGCCCAGCTGGAGAGCCCGACGTGGGTCCCGGCCCTGATGTTCATCCTCCTGGGTCTGGGCGGCATCGTGATCCTGCTGACCTACATGATCTGGAACGGTCGGCCGCTGACGCTCGGCGTCGGCCTGGCGCTGATCCTGGGTGGGATCATGACCGCCACCCAGTACCGCTGACCTGGCCTTCCTCACCCTCCGTAGGCGGTTGACGAAGCCGGTCCACGGGGTGTGACCGAGGTAACGCGAGAGTTACAACGATGTGACCCTCCCCAGGGTTGTCCACAGCTGGGGACAACGCGTCAGACGACGCTCAGAGATCGTCGACCGGGGTGAGCAGGTCCATCTCGTCCATGCAGTGGCGGGGGGGCTCCGGCTCGGTGTGGACCGCCGAGGTCATCCGCACCTCGGTGCCGCAGCTGCTGCACCGGTAGACCAGCTTGACCTTGCGCAGCTCGCCGGGGGGCGGCGGCTCGGGGACCGGTCGGGTCATGCCGCCGAGCAGGGCGATGCCGGCCCGGACGATCAGCAGCGCCACCCCGAGGGCGATGATGATGCGCACGACGTCCCACATGACGGGTCCAGGGTACCGACGCGACGCAGCCGGGGCCCTGTCGGAACCCCGGCTGCGGTCAGCGGTTCAGCGGTGAGGCCGGATCAGCCCAGGCGCTCGATGATGGTGGCGTTGGCCAGGCCGCCGCCCTCGCACATCGTCTGGAGGCCGTAGCGGCCGCCGGTGCGCTCAAGCTCGTTGAGCAGGGTGGCAATCAGCTTGGCGCCCGAGGCGCCGAGGGGGTGGCCCAGGGCGATGGCGCCGCCGTTGACGTTGACCCGCTCGGGATCGGGGTTGTGCTCCTTCATCCACGAGAGCACGACCGAGGCGAAGGCCTCGTTGACCTCGAACAGGTCGATGTCGTCGACCGACAGGCCGCTCTTCTCGAGGGCCTTGGCCGTGGAGGGGATCGGGCCGGTCAGCATGGTGACCGGGTCGACGCCGGCGAGGGCGAAGGTGTGGAACCGGGCCCGCGGGGTGAGGCCGAGCTCGTTGGCCTTCTCCTCGCTCATGATCAGCACGGCCGAGGCGCCGTCGGTGATCTGCGAGCTGTTGGCGGCGGTGACCTTGCCGCCGTTCTCCTCGGGCACGAAGGCCGGCTTCAGCTTGCCCAGGCTCTCCATCGAGGACTCGCGGATGCCCTCGTCCATGGTGACGATCTCGTCGGACTCGATGAGCTCGCCGGTCTCCTTGTCACGGGGCATGGCCTTGACGTGGACCAGCTCGTTGTCGAAGCGGCCCTCGTCGCGGGCGCGGGCGGCGTTCTGCTGGCTCTTGAGGCCGAAGGCGTCGAGGTCCTCACGGGTGAGGCCCCACTTCTCGGCGATGACCTCGGCCGAGACGCCCTGCGGGATCAGGCCCTTGTAGCCGAAGTGCTCGGACTCGGCGTAGCGGGCCATGGCCTTGGGGCCGAAGGGGAAGCTGCCGGGGGTGACCGAGGCGCCCATCGGGGTGGTGGACATGACCTCGACGCCCGCCGCGATGGCGATGTCGTAGGCGCCGGCGATGACGCCCTGGGCAGCGAAGTGCATCGACTGCTGGGACGAGCCGCACTGGCGGTCGACGGTGGTGGCCGGGACCGACTCGGGCCAGCCGGCGGCCAGCACGGCGTTGCGGCCGATGTTGAGGGCCTGGTTGCCGGCCTGCATGACGCAGCCGGTGATGACGTCGTCGACGAGGGCGGGATCGAGGCTGTTGCGCTCGGCCACGGCCTTGAGGACCTCGGCCAGGAGATCGGCCGGGTGCCAGCCCGAGAGCTTGCCGTTGCGCTTGCCGCCGGGGGTCCGGACGGCATCGACGATGACTGCGGTGGTCATGGGTACCTCGGGGTGGTCGATGAGGCGAGAGAGCGGCACTAGACCGCTCGGTCAAGTCTGCTCGGGGGGGTGATCGGACCGCAACCTCGCTCGTTCCGAGTCGACCTCGTGAACGCTCGGTTTCGCCCATTGCGTCCTCGACGCGCATTTTCGATAGTCGCTCGAAATGCGCTCCGAGACCTCCTCCCCCACCGGCGCCCGCGACCACGCCCGGGCCATGGCCGGCACCGTCGTGGCCGAGATGCCGACCCTCCCACCGGCCGCCGCCGCCGACCTGCCCGCCGGCGTCGACCCCGCCACCGTGCTGTGGGACGAGGTCGTGGCCCCCGGCGGCTACACGACGGTCGTCCTGCCGGTCGGCGCCCGGCTGCGGCTGACCGACGTCGCCGGCGACACCTGCGCCGGGCTCCTCCTCCATCGCGCCGACCGCCCGGCCGAGCGGCTCAACGTGGCCGACACGGTGAAGGTCCAGTGGCAGGCGTACCTCGGGCCCGGGTCGCTCCTGCTGTCCGGCCAGGGCCGGGTGCTGGCGGCCATCGTCGAGGACACCTCGGGTCGCCACGACGCCCTGTGCGGCACCAGCACCCGGGTCGCCAACCAGGCCCGGTACGGGGACGGCGCCGCCGACGGGCCCTGCCCCAACGGTCGGGACCACATGGCGGTGGCCCTGCTCAAGCACGGCCTGAGCAGGGGCGACGTGGCCCCCAACCTCAACCTGTTCAAGGGGGCTCCGGTGGCGCCGGACGGCACGATCGGCTGGGACGGCGACATCCGCCCCGGCACCCACGTCGAGCTGCGGGCCGAGCTCCCGCTGATCGCCACCGTCGTCGCCGTCCCCCACCCGATGGACCCCCGTCCCGACTACACGGTGACGGCCCTGCGGGTCACCGCCCGGCGGGGTGACCCGGCCGCGCTCGACGACCCCGTGCGGCTCGCCACCCCCGAGGCCACCCGCGCCTACCTGGCCACGGAGGCCGTCCGATGAGCGATGTCCTCCACGACGAGGTGGTGCGGGCCCGGGCGCCGTGGTCGCACGTCGTCCACGCCGGGGAGACCCTGCGGATCGTCGACGTCGGCGGGAACCAGGCCGTCGACTGCGTCCTGTTCGACGCCGAGGACCCGACCGAGCGCTACAGCGCCCCCGACACGATCGTCGCCCAGGGCGGGATCTTCCTCGTCACGGGCACGGTCCTGCTGTCGACCGAGGGCCGCCCGATGATGACGATCACCGGCAGCGCGGTCGAGCGCCACGACACGATCGGCGGGGCCTGCTCCAAGGAGTCCAACGCCCTGCGGTACGGCTTCCACACCGTCGCCCAGCACGCCTGCGTGGAGAACTTCCTCCACGAGATGGGGCTCCACGGCCTCGGCGCCCGGGACCTCCAGTCGAACATCAACTGGTTCATGAACGTGCCCGTCGACCCCGACGGCACCCTCGGCATCGTCGACGGGATCTCGGCGCCGGGGCTGTGGGTCGACCTGCGGGCCGAGCGCGACGTCCTGGTCGTGGTGTCGAACTGCCCGCAGGTCAACAACCCCTGCAACGGCTTCGACCCGACGCCGGTGCGCATGGTCATCAGCCGATGACGGCCTGGATCTCGCGTGCGGCGGGGGACGTGCCGCCGGGTGCGCTCCGGCTGGCCGTCCAGGACCACAGCGACGTGGCCGGGCTCCCGACGACGGCCGGCTGCCCGGCCTACGCCTACCAGCCGGCGGCCTCGGCCCCCGTCGTCGACCGGCTCGTGGAGGCCGGCGCCGTGGTCGTCGGCAAGACGGCGATGGACCAGTTCGCCACCGGCCTGGTCGGGACCCGCAGCCCGCACGGCGCCCTCGAGTCGCCCCTGGCCCCGGGCCGGGTCAGCGGCGGGTCGTCGAGCGGGTCGGCCGTGGTCGTGGCGACCGGGGAGGCCGACATCGCCCTGGGCACCGACACCGCCGGCTCGGGCCGGGTCCCGGCCGCCTTCTGCGGGGTGGTCGGGCTCAAGCCCACGTTCGGCTGGCTGCCGACCGAGGGCGTCGTCCCCGCGTGCCGCTCGTTCGACTGCGTCACCGTCTTCGCCCGCGACCTGGCCACCGCGGCGGCGGCCGTCGAGGTGGCCGGCGATCCGGTGCCGGCATCGGCCCCTCGTCCGGTCCGGCGCCTCGGCGTCCCGGCCCGCTCGGTGCTGGCCACGTGGTGCGACGACGAGGTGCTCGGCGGCTGGGACGCCCTCGACCCGGCTGCGCTCGGGTACGAGGTCGTCGAGGTCGACCTCGGGGCCTACCTGGCCGCAGGCGAGCTGCTCTACGGAGGCGCCCTGGTGGCCGAGCGCCACGCTGCGGTGGGGGCCTTCGTCGACGCCCATCCCGACGAGGTCGACCCCGTCGTCGGATCGATCATCTCGGCCGCCGGTCGGCTGTCGGCATCGGACTACCTGCACGACGTCGAGCGGCTGGCCGGGTTCCGGGCCGCGGCCGCCGAGGTGTGGTCGGCCGTCGACGCCGTCGTCGTGCCCACCGCCCCGCACCACCCGACGGTGGCCGAGGTCGACGCCGACCCGCTGGGTGCCAACGCCACCCTCGGCCGCTTCACCAACGGCTGCAACCTGGTGGGCTGGTGCGCGGCGGCCGTGCCGGCTGGATCGACGCCGGGGGGCCTGCCCTTCGGGGTCACCGTCCTCGGGCCGGCCTGGACCGATCGGGCGGTGTGGGCCGTCGGTGCCGCCATCGCCGGCCAGCCCGCACCGGCCGTGCCCGTCTCCGACCCGTCTCCCGACGAGGTGCTGCTGGCCGTGTGCGGCGCCCACCTCGAGGGCCAGCCCCTGCACCACCAGCTGACCGACCGGGGCGCCCGCCTCGTCGCCCGCACGGCGACGGCCCCGACCTACCGGATGGTCGCCCTGCCCACCGACCCGCCCAAGCCCGGCCTGGTCCGGGTCGCATCGGGTGGCGCAGCGATCGAGGTCGAGGTGTGGGCCCTCGACACCGCCGGCTTCGGGTCCTTCGTCGCCGCCGTCCCGGCCCCGCTGGCCATCGGCACCGTCCTCCTCGCCGACGGCACCTCGGTCCCCGGCTTCACCTGCGAGGGCGTCGCCGCCGAGGGGGCCGACGACATCACCGGCCACGGCGGCTGGCGGGCCTGGCTGGCGTCGCGGTGAGCACGCCGATCGACGTTCCGTGTGCGGAAGTACGCCGCATCCGCACGAACGCGCACACAGAACGGCCCTTGGTCGAGGTGCTGGAGGGCGGGAGCTTCACGACCGTCCAGGACCACCCCGGGCGGCTCGGGTACTGGACGGTGGGCGTGCCGCCGAGCGGGCCGATGGACGACCTGTCGGCCCGGCTGGTCACCCGGTCCCTCGGCAACCGGTCCGACGCCGCCCTGCTGGAGTGCACCGCCAGCGGCCCGACGATCCGGCCCACCGCGGAGGTCGTCGTCTGCCTGGGCGGGGCGGTCGTGGACGCCACCCTCGACGGCCGGCCGGTGGCGTGGTGGCAGCCGTTCACCGTCCGGGCCGGGCAGGTGCTGGCGCTCGGGCGGCTCGCCGGCCCCGGCCTGCGGACCTACCTCGGCGTGCGGGGCGGGCTCGACGTGCCGCTCGTGCTGGGCAGCCGGTCGACCTTCACCCTCGGCGGCTTCGGCGGCCACGAGGGGCGGACCCTGGCGGCCGGCGACGTGCTGGCCGTCGGCACCGCCGTCGCCGCCGGGCTGCGACCGTCGCCGGTGGTGGGCCGGGTCTGGCCGCGCATCGAACGGGACTGGTCGATCGGCGTGCTGGAGGGGCCCCACTCCGCCCCCGACTTCCTCACGCCGGAGGGCGCCACCGCCCTGTTCGCCGCCGAGTGGCGGGTCCAGAGCCACTGCGCCCGCACCGGCGTCCGGCTCGACGGCCCCAAGCCCGGGTGGGCCCGGCCGGACGGCGGCGAGGCCGGCCTGCACCCGTCGAACATCCACGACACCGGGTACGCCTTCGGCACCGTCGACCTGACCGGCGACACGCCCGTGCTGCTCGGCCCCGACGGGCCCAGCCTGGGCGGCTTCACCTGCCCGGCGACGGTGGTGGCGGCCGAGCGGTGGAAGCTGGGCCAGCTCGCCCCGGGCGACACCGTGCGGTTCGTCCCCCTCGCCCCCGAGCGGGCCGCCGAGCTGGGCCGGCGCACGGCGCAGGTCGTCTCGACGCTGCGGCCCGCCGGCGTCGAGCTCCCCCTCACGCCCCGGCGCGACCCGGACGGGGGCATCGTCGCCTCGACCCCGGCATCGGCCTCGGCCTCCGGTGATCGACCCCGGCTCACGGTGCGGCGCTCGGGCGATGCCTTCCTCCTCGTCGAGTACGGCGACATGGCCCTCGACCTCGCCCTGCGGGCCCGGATCCACGCCCTCGACCGGTGGCTGGCCGACCGGGTCCCCGACGCCGTCGTCGACATCACCCCCGGCATCCGCTCGCTGCTGATCCAGCACGACCCGGCGCTGGTGTCGACCGCCGAGATGGTCGAGCTGGTCGAGAAGGGCGACGACGAGCTGCCCGGCGCCGCCTCGCTCGAGATCGAGGCCCGGACCGTCCACCTCCCGCTCTCGTGGGAGGACCCGGCCACCCTCGCGGCGATCCGCCGCTACATGGAGGTCGTCCGCGACGACGCGCCCTGGTGCCCGTCGAACCTGGAGTTCATCCGGCGGGTCAACGGCCTCGACTCGATCGACGACGTCCACCGCACCGTCTTCGCCGCCCGCTACCTCGTCCTCGGCCTGGGCGACGTCTACCTCGGCGCGCCGGTGGCCACCCCGCTCGACCCCCGCCACCGGCTGGTGACCACCAAGTACAACCCGGCCCGGACGTGGACCCCCGAGAACGCCGTGGGCATCGGCGGCGCCTACCTGTGCGTGTACGGGATGGAGGGGCCGGGCGGCTACCAGCTCGTCGGCCGCACCGTGCCCGTCTGGTACCTCGACGTCCCGACCCCCGGCGACGAGCCGGACGTCCCCTGGCTGCTGCGCCCCTTCGACCAGATCCGCTTCCACCCGGTCGGCGCCGACGAGCTGCTCGACCTGCGGGCCCGGGCCGGCGACGGCTCCCTCGCCATCGCCATGGAGCCCACCACCTTCCACCTCGGCGAGCACCAGGCCTTCCTCGACGCCGAGGCCGACGACATCGCCGCCTTCCGCACCCACCAGCACCGAGCCCTCCAGGCCGAGCGCGACAGGTGGAGGTCCACCGGCGAGCTCTGAGCCCGCGGCGGTGTTGCAGACTGCAACGAGGTAGCCTGCCGGCCAGGAGGTGCCCCATGGCCAGCACATCACCGGCCCGCATCGACGACGACCTCTACGCCTCGGCCAAGATCGTCAGCGCCGTCCAGAGCCGGAGCGCGTCGCAACAGGTCGCCCACTGGGCTCGGATCGGCCGGGAGATCGAAGCATCCCGCACCATCTCGGCCCGAGACGTCGCTCAGGTCCTGGCCGGCAGCCAGTCGTACGACACGCTCGGCCCTGAGGAGCAGGCCGTCGTCCGGGCCCGGTGGGAGGAGCGGATCGAGGAGCTGCGGAGCGCCCTCGACCTGGCCGAGCGCTTCCGGGAGCAGGGCCGAACGTGGGTCGAGCTCGATGAGGACGGCGAGATCGTCGAGCACTGATGCCGGACCCGGTCCTCCACCTCCTGGCGGGGCCCAACGGAGCGGGGAAGTCGACCCTGTACGAGCTGGTCATCGGTCCGGCGACGCACCTGCCGTTCGTCAACGCCGACGTCATCGCAGCCGAGCGGTGGCCCGACGACCCGGCCGGCCAGTCCTACGCCGCCGCCGCGGTCGCCGCCCAGGAGCGGGCGGACCACCTGGCAGCCCGGACGTCGTTCGTCACCGAGACGGTGTTCTCGCACGAGTCGAAGGTCGACCTGGTCCGTGCGGCGATCGAGGCGGGCTACCTCGTCACCCTCCACGTCGTGATGGTGCCGAAGGAGCTGGCCGTGGCCCGCGTCGTCAACCGGGTCGACGTCGGCGGCCACTCCGTACCCGAGGAGAAGGTGCGGCAGCGGTTCGACCGACTGTGGCCGCTCGTCGCCTCGGCGAGCGGCCTCGTCCCACGAGCGGTGGTCTACGACAACAGCCGCGCCGCCGATCCGCTGCGCCCCGTCGCCCGCTTCGAGGACGGCCTGCTGGTCGGGCGGGCGGACTGGCCCGTGTGGGCCCCCGAGGCCCTGCGCGCCCTCGACGGCGACCCCGGCTGAGGCCCCGCCCCGGGCCTGAGCGCGCCAGCGGAGGCGAGGCAGTCCGAGCGGAGCGAGGGCCTTGGTCTCCCTCAGTCGGGGAGGAGGGTTCGCACGGCGGCCTCCGCGGTGAAGGTGGCGACCTGGTCGGGGGTGTAGCCGCTGGTGCCGAGGGGGCGGAACCAGTTCTGGGTGGCCTCGTCGGCGGCGAGGAGGGCACGGGCGGCGAGACGGGGGTCGACGGGGCGCAGCTCACCGGAGGCCACGCCCTCGGCGATCATGGCCTCGACCTCGTCGTCGAGGCGGCGGCGCTCGTCCCAGTAGGCGGCGAACTCGTCGGGTGACCGCCGCGCCAGGCGGTGGATCTCGTTGATGTCGAACGGGAAGCCGCACAGGGTCAGCACGTCCTCGCGCACCAGCCGCCGCAGCCGCTCGACCATCGGTCCCTCGGTGTGGCGCTCCCGCTCGACGATCGACAGGGGGACCCGGTTCACCCGCTCGAGGATCGAGGCGAGGATGTCGGACTTCGACCGGAACCAGTAGTAGATCGACGACTGCTGGAGCCCCGAGCCCTCGGCGATCTGGGCCATGGTCACGCCCTCGACGCCGTGGGCTGCGAACAGGGCGCTGGCGGCGGCCACGATCGCCTCGCGGGGATCGTCGTCGCCCTCGGCCCGGGCCCGGGCGCGGGGTCGGCCCCGACGGCGAGGAGCATCGGCCATGGGCCGACGGTACCGGCTCCCACCAGGTCAGGAGCCCGTCAGGACCTGTTCACAGGGCTGAATTTCGATGGACATTCGACGGGAACGAGCCGTCCGTACCTTCGCCCCATGCACCACCGCTCCACCGGACGTCGGATCCTGTCCGGCGCCGCCGCCCTCGCCCTGCTGGTCACCCTGTCCGCCTGTGGCGACGACGGCGGCGGGGACGACGCCGCCGGTGCCGGGGAGGGCGGTGGCGGGGGCGGCGACCCGATCGTCCTGGCCTACTCGGCCTGGCCCGGCTGGTTCCCGCTGGCCATCGCGGACCAGGAGGGGATCTTCGAGGAGGCGGGCGTCGAGGTCGAGCTGCGCTTCTTCGCCGACTACCTGGGCTCGCTCGACGCCATGGCGGCCGGCGAGGTCGACGGCAACACCCAGACCCTCAACGACACCATGTTCGGCGTGGCCGCCGGCGACGAGCAGGTCATCGTCGTCACCAACGACAACTCCACCGGCAACGACGCCATCATCTGCGACGAGTCGATCACCTCGATCGAGGACATGGCCGGGAAGGAGGTCGCCGCCGAGCCGGGCGTGGTTGACCACTTCCTGCTGCTGCAGGGCCTGGAGTCGGTGGGCCTGACCGAGGACGACATCGACTTCAGCGGGCTGCCCACCGATGCCGCGGCGGCCAGCTTCGCCGCCGGTGAGCTCGACTGCGTCGGCGTCTTCGCCCCCTTCACCCTCACCGCCCTGGAGCGGGAGGGCTCGCACGTCGTGTTCGACAGCGCCGACTTCCCCGGCACCATCTCCGACCACATCGTGGTGACCCCCGAGCTGGTCGAGGAGCGTCCCGAGGACGTCCAGGCCCTGGTCGACGCCTGGTACATGACCCTCGACTGGATGGACGAGAACCCCGACGAGGCCCTGGAGATCCTGTCCGAGGCGGCCGAGCTGTCGCCCGAGGAGTACGAGAGCTTCGCCGAGGGCACGACGCTGTTCACCGTCGACGAGGCCCTGGCCGCCTTCGAGGACGGCGACGACACCACCTCGCTGCAGCACACGGCGGAGCTGATCAACCCCTTCCTCGTCGAGGCCGGGCTGACCGAGGACGAGGCCCCGCTCGACGGGCTCTTCGACCCGAGCTTCACCCAGGACTACGCGGACCGGCAGGGGTGACCGCCGTGGCCGACGCCGCCGCGGCCCAGGCCGCCGTCGACGGAGCCCGGACCGGCGCCCGCCGGACCCGGGGCACCCCGACCCGGAGCGCCCGGAGCACCCGGGGCGAACGCCAGAGCGCCCTGCTGCGGATGCGGGGGCCGATCCCGCCGGCGCTGAGCGCGGGCCTGGCCGTCGGGGGCGCCGCCGCCCTGCTCGGCGGGTGGGCGCTGGTCTCGGCGGCCATGGACACGTACCTGTTCCCCACGCCGGCCGCGACCTGGGACGCCGGCGTCGAGTGGTGGCGCTCGGGCGACCTGAGCGTCGACCTCACGGCCAGCACCCGGCGCATCGCCCTCGGCTACTCGGCCTCGATCACCCTCGGCGTGGTCCTCGGCGTGCTGATGGCCAGCTTCCGCTCGGCCGAGTCGTTCCTCGAGCCCCAGGCCGGCCTGCTCCGCTACATCCCGGCCAGCGCCCTCACGCCGCTGCTGCTCGTGTGGCTGGGCATCGACGAGTCGCCCAAGATCACCCTGATCATCGTGGGGACGGTCTTCTTCAACGTCCTGATGGTGGCGGACGTGGCCCGGGCCGTGCCGCAGGAGGAGGTCGACGCCGCCTCGACCCTCGGGGCCGGCCGGCTGCGGGTGCTGTTCAAGGTGATCCTCCCGCACAGCTGGCCCGGCATCGTCGACGTGGCCCGCATCAACCTGGCCGCGGCCTGGCTGATGCTGGTGGTCGCCGAGCTGCTCGCCGCCGAGGAGGGCCTGGCCTACCGGATCGTGCGGTCGGGCCGCTTCCGCCGCATCGACACCATGTTCGCCGTGCTGGTCGTGTTCGCCCTGATCGGCCTGCTCAGCGACATCGTCCTGCGGCAGCTGCGCAAGCGCACCGCCCCGTGGTCGGAGGGAAGCCGATGAGCCTCGTGGTCGATGGCGTCACCAAGACGTTCCCGGGCGGGCGCCGGCACCCCGACGTCGTCGCCCTCGACGGGATCGACATGCACGTCGAGGCGGGCGAGATGGTGAGCATCGTCGGCGCCTCGGGCTGCGGGAAGTCGACGCTGCTGCGGATCGTCGGCGGGCTGGAGCAGGCCACGGCCGGCGAGGTGCGGGTCGACGGCGACCTCGTCGTCGGTCCCGGGCCCGACCGGGGCATGGTGTTCCAGGCGTACTCGCTGTTCCCCTGGCGCACGGTGGCCGAGAACGTCGCCTTCGGGCTGGAGGTCTCGGGGCTGGCCCGGGCGGCGCGCCGGGAGCGGGTGGCCGAGCTGCTCGGGATCATGGGCCTCACCGACTTCGCGCACCTGCGCCCGGGCCAGCTGTCGGGCGGGATGCGCCAGCGGGTCGCCATCGCCCGGGCCCTCGCCCCCGAGCCCGACGTCCTGCTGCTCGACGAGCCCTTCGGCGCCCTCGACGCCCAGACCAAGCTGGCCATGCACGAGTTCCTCCACCAGGTCCGCCAGCGCACCGGCTGCACGGTGCTGATGGTGACCCACGACGTGGCCGAGGCCGTCTACCTGTCGCAGCGGGTCTACGTGCTCTCGGCCCGGCCCGGGCGGGTCGCCGAGGAGGTCCTGGTGCCCTTCGGTGCCTCCCGGGGGCCGGATGTGAAGCGCGACGTCCGCTTCCTCGACCTCCACGACGAGATCGAGGACCGCCTCCACACGACGGCCGCCTGAGAGATCTCTCAGGAACGTCTGCTAACCCAGGGGTTGCACACGCGACCCGGGGGGAGCCCGAACGCCATGACCACCGCTGCCGACATCGACGCCGCCATCGCAGGCCGGACGGCGACGACCATGTTCCGGGACACCGTCGCCCGGATCCCCGACGCCGTCGCGGTGCGGGGCAAGGACGGCGACGAGTGGCGCGAGTGGACCTTCGCCGAGCTGGCCGACCTGGCCTGCCGGGCCGCCGCCGGGCTGGCCGCGGCCGGCATCGGCAAGGGCGACCGCATCGTCCTGATGATGCGGAACTGCCCCGAGTTCCACGTCCTCGACCTGGCCGCCCTCCTGGTGGGGGCCACGCCGATCTCGATCTACAACTCCTCCTCGGCCGACCAGGTCGAGTACCTCGTCGGCCACTGCGGGGCCACGCTGGCCTTCGTCGAGGACAAGGGCTTCGCCGACCGCTTCGCGCCCGTCCGGGCCAACCTGCCGGACCTGGCCACGCTCGGCGCCGTGCACCCCGAGGGCACCGACGCCACCCTGACCTTCGCCGACCTCGTCGCCCACGACCCGGTCGATCTCGACGAGGCGGCGAGCCTCTGCGACCCCGAGGACCTGGTCACGATCATCTACACCTCGGGCACCACCGGCCCGCCCAAGGGCGTGATGCTCAGCCACCGCAACGTGGCCTGGGCCGGCGAGAGCCTCCGTGTCGCCATCGACCGTGAGGACCTGACCGGCTGGCGGCTGGTCTCGTACCTCCCGATGGCCCACATCGCCGAGCGGGTCACGAGCCACTACTCGATGATGATGCTGGGCTACTCGATCTCGTGCTGCCCCGACCCCGGGCTGATCGCCGACTACGCCCGCGAGGTCAAGCCCCAGCTCATGTTCGGCGTGCCCCGGGTCTGGGAGAAGATCAACGCCCGCGTCACCGCCGCCCTCTCCGCCGACCCCGAGAAGGGCAAGCAGTTCGCCGACGCCATCGCCGCCGCCATCCCGATCGTCGAGCGCCGCACGTGGGGCACCGACACCGAGGAGGACCGGGCCACCTACGACTTCCTCGACCAGGTGGCCTTCAAGGGCGTGCGCGAGCTGCTGGGCCTGGACGAGCTGGTGCTGGCCATCAGCGGCGCCGCCCCCATCCCCGCCGACCTCCTGGCCTGGTACCGGGCCATCGGCGTGCCCATGTCGGAGATCTACGGCATGAGCGAGAACGCCGGCCCGATGTGCTGGGCGCCGTACCGGGTGAAGCCCGGCAGCGTGGGCCCGGCGGTGCCCGGCCTCGAGGTCGAGCTGGCCGAGGACGGCGAGATCGTCTGTCGTGGCGGCCTGGTGTTCCAGGGCTACCTCGACGCCCCCGACAAGACGGCCGAGGCCCTCGACGCCGACGGCTGGCTCCACTCGGGCGACATCGGCGAGATCGACGACGACGGCTACTTCAAGATCGTCGACCGCAAGAAGGAGCTGATCATCACCGCCGGCGGCAAGAACATCAGCCCGGCCAACCTGGAGGCGGCGCTCAAGTCGATCCCCCTGGTCGGCCAG
>JBQGCF010000009.1:0-10430 GCA_052038315.1 Iamia sp. | reverse complement strand
ACGTCATCTCCGACACCCTCGAGCTCATCAAGGACTTCCGGGGCGTCGACCTCGACATCGACCACCCGCCGCTCGACGACGAGAAGACCTACGAGATGCTCCGCAAGGGAGACTCGATCGGGGTCTTCCAGTTCGAGGGCGGTGGCCTCCGCCTGCTCCTGCGCCGCATGGCGCCCACCACGTTCGAGGACGTGGCCGCCCTCGTGGCCCTGTACCGCCCGGGACCCATGGGCGTGAACATGCACAACGACTACGCCGACATCAAGAACGGTCGCAAGGAGATCTCCTACGTCCACCCGGACGCCAAGGAGATCCTCGAGGACACGTTCGGGCTCATGATCTACCAGGAGCTCATGATGCGGATGTCGCAGCAGTTCGCCGGGTACTCCCTGGCCGACGCCGACAACCTCCGCAAGGCCTGCGGCAAGAAGAAGCGCGAGGTCATGCAGGCCGAGAAGGCCAAGTTCGTCGACGGCTGCGAGGCCACCGGCTACGGCCGTGAGCTGGGCGAGGGCCTGTTCGGCGTCATCGAGAACTTCGCCGACTACGCCTTCAACAAGTCCCACGCCTACGGCTACGGCTTCGTCAGCTACCAGACCGCCTACCTCAAGGCGAACTACCGCATCGAGTACCTCTCGGCCCTGCTGACCAGCGTCAAGACCAACCTGGACAAGGCGGCCGTCTACCTCAACGAGTGCCGCATCTCGGGCATCCCGGTGCTCGTCCCCGACGTCAACCGGTCGAAGGCGGACTTCGGCCCGGCCCGGCTCGACGACGGCACCGAGGTCATCCCCTTCGGCCTCTCGGCGGTCCGCAACGTGGGCGCCGCCCTGGTCGACCAGCTGGTCGCCGAGCGTGACGCCAACGGGCCCTTCGAGGACTTCTACGACTTCTGCGACCGGGTCCCGCTCACCGTGCTCAACAAGCGCACGATCGAGTCGCTGATCAAGGCCGGCGGCTTCGACTCGATGGGCCACCCCCGCCAGGGGCTGCTCGACGTCCACGAGCAGATCATCGACATGACGGTCTCCCGCCGGCGCACCGAGGACCAGGGCGTGATGTCGCTCTTCGACGACCTCGGCGGGGGAGGGGGCGCGACCTTCGACGACCGGCCGCAGATCCCCGACCGAGAGTTCGAGAAGACGATCAAGCTCCGCTTCGAGAAGGAGATGCTCGGCCTCTACGTCTCCGACCACCCGATCATGGGGCTGGAGGACGCCCTCCGGCGCCGCACCGAGGTCACCCTGCGGGAGCTGATCGAGCAGGCCGAGGCGGCCGAGGCCGGGGAGACGGTCGAGGCGCCGCCCCCCACCCGGGGCAAGGACGGCCGCGAGCGGGAGCGGGTCGTCAACGTCGGCGGCGTCATCACCAGCCTCCAGCACAAGTTCACCCGCAACAACGACCGCATGGCCGTCTTCGTCCTCGAGGACCTGGAGGCCAGCCTCGAGGTCACCGTCTTCCCCCGCACCTTCGAGACGATCGGCCACGTCCTCGCCGACGACCTGGTCGTCACCATGAAGGCCCGGCTCGACACCCGCGACGACGCCCCCAAGCTGATCGCCATGGAGGTCAGCCCGTGCGAGGACCTGTCCGACTCGCCCCCGCTGCGGATCAAGGTCGCCCCCCACACGCTGTCCGACGCCAAGGTCAAGAGCCTCAAGGACATCCTGGTCAAGTTCCCGGGCGACTCGAAGGTGTACCTCCACGTCGGCGAGCAGGTCGTCATGCTCCCGGCCGCCTGGTCCGTCGAGCGCAACGGCTCACTCGTCAGCGAGCTCCGCGCCCTCTTCGGCGCCGAGTGCATCGTCACCGAGCGCACCCTCGCCAGCGTCTGACCTAGCCTCCCGCCCCGTGGAGGCGACGGGGGGGCCGGGCAGAGCGGTGTGGGCCCCCACGGCCCGCACCTTCGCCCGGACGACGATCGTCGTGGGCATCGTCGTCACGCTCCTCGGCCTGGTCGTCGGTGCCGTCGCGCTGGTCTACGTCTTCTCCACCGCCAACGCCTGCGGGCCCTTGGCCGACGGGTGCGACGACTACGGCGAGGCGGCCCCCGGGTTCTCGACCGCGGTGACCACCTTCCTGGGGTCGCTGCTGGTCCTCGCCACGGGGGTCGTGCTGCTGCTGGTCGGGATCGGGACCGCCATCGTCCGAGCGCTGGCACACCCCCGCTGACCACTCGGTTTGCGCTGGATGGCTGGGGCGACTGGACTTACGGGGCCCACCCACCCGCTCCCCGGGGGTCGAACCACGCCATGGCCATCGAGGTCGAGACCAAGGATTGCACCGCTCTCTCCGATGCGGAGCTGGCCGAGATGGCCGACCTCTGCGCCGCGGGACCGCGGCCCTACGAGGCCGGACTGCTCTCGAAGCAGGCCGAGGAGTGGGTGCTGATCACGCTCGCCCGCGAGAACGGACGGATCAAGGGCTTCTCGTTCTGCACCCTCGAGCGGATCGGCGGCACGCCCAGCGTCCTGGTCGGCCTGGCCTCGATCAAGCGCACCGCCAAGCGCGACACGGTGCTCCGCCAGATGATGACCGACCAGCTCCGGCGGGCCGTCCTGGCCTTCCCGGACGAGGACGTGCTCGTCGGCACCCGCCTGGCCACCGCCTCGGGCTTCGAGGCGTTCCGGGCCCTGACCGACATCGTCCCCCGTCCCGACTACATCGCCACCGGCGAGGAGCGGGCGTGGGGCAAGCGGCTGGCCAAGCGCTTCGGCGTGCCCAGCGGCGCCTACGACGAGCGGGCCTTCAAGGTCAAGGGCAGCGAGATCCCGGCCCTGGTGTTCGATCACGACAGCGCCAAGCCCGAGGCCATCGACGCCGACGTCGTCGCCCTGTTCGACGACATCGACGAGGGCAAGGGCGACGCCCTGGTCGGCTTTGGCTGGGCCCTCGCCGACGACCTGGTCAAGCTGCTCTAGTCGGTCCCCAGACCCCTGGAGCTCAGCGAGGCGCGGCGGCGCCGCCGGATGGTGCGGGCCTTCGGGCCGGACCCGGACGCGCCCGCGCCGGTCGACCCGGCCGTCGTCGACACCTTGCTCGACGGGGCCCGCCGCGCCCCCTCGGCCGGCAACACCCAGGCCGTCCGCTTCCTGGTCCTCGACACGCCGGAGGCGGTGGCCGGCTACTGGGACCTGACCCTGCCGGCCGAGCGCCGGGAGGGCTTCGCCTGGCCCGGCCTGATCGTCGCCCCGGTGCTGGTCGTGGTGCTGGTCGACCCCGGGGCCTACGTGGCCCGCTACGCCGAGCCCGACAAGGCCGCCACCGGCCTGGGCCGGGACGCCGGGGCGTGGGGCGTGCCCTACTGGTGGGTCGACGCCGGGGCGGCGGTCCAGGACCTCCTGCTGGGCGTGGTCGACGCCGGGCTGGGGGCGTGCCTGTTCGGGCTGTTCGACCACGAGGAGGCCGTGCTCCGGGCCCACGGCGTGCCCTCCGGCTGGCGCGCGGCCGGCACCGTCGCCCTGGGGCACCCGGCGACGGGTCCGGAGACGGCCCGCCCGGGGCGCTCCGCCGGCCGGCCCCGGCCACCACTGGACGCGGTTGTCCGCCGCGGCAGGTGGGAAGAGGCCTGATCGACCGTGACGAAACGTCGCGGATCCGTAACAAATCCGAGGCTGTGACCAGGGATTCTCTGGGATCGTGACGCATCGCACATTGCGATGAGGTTACGAAACGCCGATGCGGGAACCACACTCGTTCGTCGCTGCCCCTCGTGAGCGCCTTCACGAAGGCACGAGGGCCGGCACGAGGAACCCCATCGGAAGGAAGTCCACATGGACGCAACCCGGAAGGAGCGCTCGAGCGAGCGTCCCCCGAGTCCCCAGGCGCCGCACGGTGCCCGCCGCCCCCGTCGCAAGGGGCGCATCGCCGCCGGCGCCACCCTCGCCGCTCTCGGCCTCGCCGCCACCACGGCCCTCGCGCCGGCGGCCGCCGACGTGATGCGGGCCGACACGTCGACCCGCAGCGATGCCGCCATCAAGGCGCAGGTCGATGCGGCGATCGAGGACCTGTCGACCGAGCCCGTCGTCGACGACCGTGGCCCGCAGACGCAGAACAAGACCATCGTGATGGCCAACGCTGCCGTCCAGGACTTCTGGCACGACGCCACCGTCATGGCCGAGGTCGAGAACGACCGCCGGTTCTGGGCCTACGTCGAGTCCGTCCAGGTCGCCCGGGAGGCCGAGGCCGCCCGCCAGGCCGCCGCCGAGGAGGCCGAGCGCACCGCCGCCGCAGCCCCGTCGGTCAGCGGCGGTGGCCGCTGGGACGCCCTGGCCCAGTGCGAGTCCGGTGGCAACTGGTCCACCAACACCGGCAACGGCTACTACGGCGGGCTGCAGTTCAGCCCCTCGACGTGGTCGGCCTACGGCGGCACCGGCTCGGCCCACAACGCCAGCCGTGAGCAGCAGATCGCCGTGGCCGAGCGCGTGCTGGCGGCGCAGGGCTGGGGCGCCTGGCCCTCCTGCTCCAGCCAGCTCGGCTACCGCTGAGCCAACGCCGGCCCCCGGCCGGCACCATCCTCGGTGGCCCATCGGGCTGCCGACGTGGGACGACCCGATCGCACTCCCCCCGGCGGTCGGGTCGTCCCGCGCCTGCGCCGCAGCATCCGGCCGGGCGGTGCCATATGCTGCTTCCAGATGCCAGGAGCTTCGGGAGGGGCGAGTGCTCGACGATCTTCACCGCGTGCTGTCCGATCGCTCGGCCCTGCCAGCGTCACTTGAAGAGGCGTGCCAGGGAGTGGCGACACGGATCGAGGCGATCCGCCGGGAGGCCGCCGGTTGGGGCGCCGCGGCGGAGCTCGACGGGCAGCGCCACACCCTCCACCAGCTGTCCGGGAACGACGGCGGCAATGTCATCACGATCTTCGGCGATCGGGGTGTGGGTAAGACGACGACCCTCTACGGCGTCATCGCTGATCTGCTCAAGAGCGACGAGACGGACGACCTCGTCCTGCCTGTGGTGCGCCCGGCGCACTTCGCTGAGCAGGACAGCGTCTTCTCCTGGTGTCTCTACTTCCTGTTGGAGCACGCCAAGGCCGGGCACCTCGATCGGACGGGGCGCCAGCGCGCCGACCTCGAACATGAGATCGCGAACCTGCAACGTCTCCACGCTCTGCGGGAGCTCGACCATCTCACGTGGACAACGGCCGACGTCGTGCCCGAGCGGGCTGCGGCCCGGCTGGCGGCGCTCACGGCGCTCCAGCCGGAGGTGAGTAGCACCTGGCAACGCCTCGTGACGGCCCTGACGAGTGACGGTGATCAACAGCGCTTGCTGATGGTGCCCATCGACGATCTGGACGTCGGGGGCCGCGCGGTCCGTGAGCTGCTGGAGGAGCTCCACCAGATCGTGGTCCATCCGGCGGTCGTCGTCGTCGCGTGCTTGCATCGGCCCGACGTCGAGGCCGCGTTGACGCGCTTCGAGATCGACCGCCGCCCGGTCTCGATCAGCGACCAGGAGAGCACGCGGACGCACCTCGCAGCCGAAGGCGCTGCGCACCGAGCAATGACCAAGCTCCTGCCGACCAACCTCCGCACGGAGCTCGTCCCCCTCTCGTTGGGGGAGGCGATGAGCTTCCGGCCAATGCGTGACGAGCGGACGATTTCAGATCTGCTGGGGCAGGTGCCCCTTGCAGGGCTGGGAGACGGGTGGACGCTGCTCGACTTGTTCATGGTGACGGTGGGCGAGGCAACCCATACCACACAGTTCTGTTCGATCCTGCCCCGTCTCCCGCGAGAGCTCGAACAGATCCACGCGGGCATCGCCGGACTTATAGATGGTGGCGAAGTGCACTCCCGTTCGGTGGTGAGCTTGCTGGCCAATGCTGCGCTGACCACCGCCATGCACACCGTGGCGACGAAGCACCGTGACAAGCTGCCGGAGGTTCCAGCCGACCGCGACGACAACTGGCGGATCGACCTGTCGAACTACCAGATCATCACCCGCGTCGGCGGTGGGTCGAGCCGGCCGCTGCCCAACCGGGCGACCGCCCACTTCCGTGGCTTGCGGAGCTATCCCGTCTTCTTCGACCTCGATGACGACGTCGAGGCCGTGCCACCACAGGTCGAGGGCTTGGTGCACCTCCTGATCGAGTCCACCCACCAGGACGTCCTCAGCCCGTCATTGCTCGATGCGCACCGACTGGGAAGCATCGCCTATCCCGGCGGCCAGAACTCGAACCGCCACCTCGAGATACAGGTCGGCGGTGAGATGACCGACAGCGAGTTTCTGCTCATCCCCGCCTGGGAGGGTTCCTACGACTATTTCCTCCACCTGATCGGTTGGGACTACATCATCCGAAGGCTGGGTCGGCGAACGTCCAAGCTGGGGGAGCAATCGAACTGCGACATCACCTTTGCGGTACTTGCCCACACGGGGCTTGTGGCGAGCATCGCGGCCAGCCGACGCCTCCCTGAGTGGTTGGCCAGTGACGACGTCGACATCGACGCCTTGGAGGACCTCGAGGACCCAGCGGTCTCGTGGTGGGTCACGGAGATCAAGGATCTGCTCCGCGAAGCGTTCTCGATGGCTTACGCGGAGTCTTACAACAACCAGCGGAACCGGGACTTCGTCGTCTGGCTGGTCGATCATCTGATGTGGGCCACCGACGCCACGCTGTGCCCGGCCAACGCTGCAGCATGGCTCGTCGCTGCCCGCGACGAAGTGATCGCTGCGGTGCCGGAAGTCAGCCGTGAGGACGTGGACCGATCGGCGGCGGCTGCGCTGTCGAGGCGGCTCCGCGAGTCGCTCGGCAGCGCGTGGATCGCCAAGCCGCTCGACCTCCTACGTGCGATCGACGAGCCGTCTTGGGAGCAGATCAAACGCATCGCCCTCTTCGAGGAGGGGGGGCGCCCCGAAGAGCGTCAAGCGCTCCTCGCTCAGCTGCGGCGGACAGCGTTGCCGCCGCCGCTGATCGACGAGATCGAGGTCTCGGGGGTGACGGACAGCCTCCGCCGGCGGTTGGCGATGTTCTTTCCCACGGAGTCGGTCGACCAGATCGCAGTGCTGTTCCCCGGTGTGATCGACTCGCCGAGGAGCTTCGCCCATGAGACGGGCACGCCGACCGTCATCGAGGAGTAGCACCCCGACGATGGTCACCTGGCAGGAGGTTCAGGAGGCAACGAGTCGGGCCGCTGCGTTGAAGGTTGGTCTGCGATCGTTGCTGGTCCCCCGTGACGGCGAGGCCAGCTGCTCCGCTCCGAACGGATTGTCTGAGGACCTGGCTCGTCATGCCAAGGCCCTCGTTCGAGCCACGGCGACGGGGTTGGTCTCCACCGAATTGGCGAAGAAAGCTCGCCAGGTACGTCCGGCGTGTCCACTCGGGACCTTGGGTCCGTTGGTGGTCTCGCTGGGCACGCCCGGCCTTCCGTCGCCGTATCCATACACGTGGGGTCGCGTTGATGGCACGGACGTCGTGGATCGTGTCCTATCGCGCGATCACTCGGACGGCCACATACACATCAGCGCGATCCTGCCGTTCGAGGTCCAGTTCTTCCTTGCCATCAGCGCCGTCGCCCCAACGGGTCTCACACCGATGACGACCGATGTCGTGGACGTCGGTGGCGACGTTCTGGGCCGCGACCTCCAAAACACCTGGTTCTTGACCGCCCTGGCCCTGGCGCTGGTGACCGACCCGACGCTGTCGGCAGCGCCCGACCTCGGAGCCGCCCTCGAGGAGATGGGGGCCGTGCCGGAGCTCGACGATCCCTCCGAGCTGTGGTCCCGTCCCCTCTCGCACCTGCGGAGCCGGTACGAGACCCATGAGGGCCTGATCGAGCGCTTCCGTGCGCAGTCGGCCGACCGCGTCTCCGAGGCCCTCGCCGCAGGGAGCGGGCCTTCGACAAGGACGGCCCAGGGCCTCTACCGCAGCGTCTGCGCGCTGAAGGAGCGAGCCGCCCGCACGGCGCAGCGCGGCGGGTGGCCCCGGTCCCTCTGGCTTGCCTTCGTCGCTCGCGAGCACGCGATGTTCCAGGCGAGCCAGGTGCGAGGTCGAGGCCTCGAGATGTTCTCGGCCGCATTCGGCGTCAGCCGGCGACAGCAGGGCGCCACGTCGCGACGTGACCTGGTCAACCTTGGCCTCGCGTCATTGCGGGAGTCGTCCGACAAGCTTGCCCACGTCGAAGTTCGGCCTGCGATGTGGATGGGGGGCCCGAAGTGGGGAGCAGCAGGTGTGGACGGCCGGTTGCGGTTTCTGGCCGAGGACTACCTCGAGATCCTGACCGGGTACAGCGATGTTCTCGCCGCGACCGGGATGACGGCGTCGTTCCCTCGGTCCCTGCTCAAGCGACGTAGCGCACCTGATGGTGAGATCGGCTTCGACTCCTACGAGGGTGCGTTCCGGGCCGCCGAGGCGCAGCGGGACCTGCTCGAGCAGGTCCCGGGCCTGGCCGAGTTCGCACCCGGGCTCGATGTGGCCGGGGTGGAGCACCTCGTACCGAACCTGGTCTACTCGGCTGTCTTCGACCTGTTCGTTCGGGACCTCCGGCGAGCGGAGATCGATGAACGGCTGATCGTCCTCCGATTCCACGCTGGAGAGTGGTTCGCCAACGAGATTGACGGGCTCCGCCGGGTGAGCGAGGCGATCCGCGCCTGCAGAACGGGTCAGCCTCGGCTCGGGCACTGCCTCGCCTTGGGGGCGGCACCGAACGGGGCCCCACACGGTCCGTGGGATCGGTTGGACGACGGACTCTGGCTCTGGGGGGTGTGTGAAGGTCGTCCAGACCTACAGGCCGGCCTGGCCGCCGAGATCACCCCGTTGATCCAAGCGCTGCTCGGTGACGATCTGTCGATGGAGCAGTGGGAAGGGGTCTACCGAGATCTGACCGAGCTCGACACGTGGATCGATCTGGGCTTGGTCGTGCCGAACCGCGCCGGCAGCCACACCTATACAGGTGTTCCCCATCCCCACCAAGTGGACGCACCCGGAATGCGTTATCTGACCCGCTGGGGATCGGAGGTGGAGGTCGCCGCGAAGCTGGTCAGCTCGGTTTCCGACGCCTGCCGGGCCATCGCCCCGTTGGCGAAGGCCCACGTCATCGCCGATCTGCGGGCGAGCAAGGCCATCATCGAATGCTGTCCCACATCCAACATGGTCGTTGGTGGCCTGGTGAACGAGGATCATCACCCGCTCCCCGGCCTCGTCACCCTGTCCCTCCCCGTCTCACTGTCAACCGACGATCCCGGGCTCCTCCACACCACGATCGTCAACGAGTACGAATCAGCCTTGTGGACGCTCCTCGTTTCGGGATTCGACAGCGACGCAGCCGAGGGTCATCTCGAGACGATGCGGCGGGACGGTGACCGGGCAGTCCGACGGCCAAACGTGACGGGCGAGTACCAGTCTCGCCTGGACGGTTGCATCGATCGCCTGCGGAACCTCGTCGGTTCGCCCTAGCCGTCGACGACGATCAGGTCGCGGCGGCCCCGCAGGCGACCGGTGGCCTGGGCCAGCCAGGTGGCCACGCCGACGGCGGCGACGATCCCCACCGCCGTGGCCACCACGGCGACGACGGGGAAGCGGACGCCGGGCTGGTAGCCGTCCTCGGGGACGAAGGGGTGGTGGAGCACGACGAGGGTGGCGGCGGCGGCGAGGCTCCCGCCGAGGAGGGTCGCCCCGGCCGCGGTGAGGACGGCCTCGACGACCCGGCGCCGGCCCACGGCGGCGGGCGGTGCGCCCACGGCGGCGACGATGCGGTCGTCGGCCCGGCCGTCAGCCGCGGCGAGGGCGCCCGCGGTGCCGATCACGGCCAGGGCGAGGACGATCGAGCCGAGGACGGCGTAGAGCTCGATCGGCGCCTCGCGGTCGGGCCGGTCGACGATCCCGGAGTGGGCCATGACCTGGACGAAGGGGCCGTTGGCGAACGACGGGGCCGAGGCGGTCAGGGCCTCGACGGTCAGATCGGCCCGGGCGGGGGGCGACGCCCCGTCCTCGGTCAGCACCTCGAGCCGCTGGGCCTCGGCCTCCGTCAGGGTGCCGGGCCGGACGATCCGCACCCGGTCCTGCGTGGGCAGACCGGCGGCGACCTCCTCGCTCACCAGCCGATCCTCGCTCCACTCGAAGAGGCGCACCACGACGTCGGGCATCTGCTCGGGGTCGACGCCCCGGACGGGCCCGGTGCGGCCGTTGGTCGACGGGTGGCCCTCGATGGCGATCCCGATCCCGGCCTCCAGGGCCTCGACGACCGGGTCGTCACCGACCACCCGGCGCAGGGCGTCGACGTCCACCGCGACGGCCCGCACGTCGCTGCCCTCCTGGCGCAGCCACACGGATCGGCCGGCGACGGCGTCGGGGCCCATCAGCCGCTGCACCTCGGCGGCGGTGCGGTCCAGCTCGGCCTGGGTGACCTCGTAGCCGTCGACCGATGCCGCGCCGGTGGTGCGGTAGGCCTCGAAGATGCGCTCGTACGGCATGGTCCCCGGCTCCGGGCGGTTCGGCG
>JBQGCF010000008.1:0-52532 GCA_052038315.1 Iamia sp. | reverse complement strand
GGCGCGTGGCCCCGGCGAAACGCTCACTGATCAGAACGGGGGTGGGGCGACGAGAGGGTGGCGCGCTGGCGGTGGATCAGGCGGGCCTCGGGGGCGGTGGGGCCGAGGGCGAGGGCCCGGTCGTAGGCGGCGCGGGCGGCGTCGGGGTCGCCGAGGCGGCGGAGGGCGTCGGCTCGGGCCAGGGCGAGGCGGTGGGAACGGGCCAGGCGGGGGTCGTCGGCCAGGGCGTCGAGCAGCGGCAGGGCGACCGCCGGCCCGTCGGCGTAGGACACCGCCACCGCCCGGTTGAGCAGCACGGCCGGTGACGCCGTCACCGTCGCCAGCTGGTCGTAGTGGGCGACGATCGCCGGCCAGTCGGTGCCGTCCCAGGTGGGGGCGGCCGAGTGCTCGGCGGCGATGGCGGCCTGGAAGAGGTAGGACGCCTCCGCCGCGGTGACCTCCGGATGGGCGGCGGCCCGCTCCAGCCACCGCATCCCCTCGGCCACCCGGCCCTGGTCCCAGCGGCCGCGGTCCTGGTCGGCGAGGAGGACGATCTCGCCCTCGGCATCGAGCCGGGCCGACCGCCGGGCGTCCTGGAGCAGGAGCAGGGCGAGGAGCGCCTCGGCGCCGGGCCGGCCGGGCAGGAGCTCGACGACCAGGCGGGCCAGCCGGACGCCCTCGTCGCACAGCTCGTGGCGGATCAGGTCGTCGCCGGCCGTGGCCGCGTAGCCCTCGGTGAAGGTGAGGTACGTGCAGGCCAGGACCGACGGCAGCCGCTCGTCGAGCAGCTCGGGCCCGGGGACCCGCAGGGGGATCGCCGCATCGCGGATCTTGGCCTTGGCCCGCTGGATGCGCTTGCCCACCGCCTCCTCGCCCCGCAGCAGGGCCCGGGCGATCTCGGGCACCCGCAGCCCGCACACCAGGCGGAGGGTCAGCTCGACGTGGGCATCGCTCGGCAGCGCCGGGTGGCAGCAGGTGAAGATGAGGCGCAGCTGGTCGTCGACGACGGGGTGGAGGATCGGCGGGGTCGCCTCCAGCTCGACCCGCGCCGCCCGGGCCGCCTCGTCCTCCCGCTCCGGGCGGGTCGCCTCGCGGCGCAGGTGGTCGAGGGCCCGGTTGCGGGCCGTGGTGGTGATCCACGCCCCGGGCCGGTCGGGGACGCCGTGGACGGGCCAGTGCCGGAGGGCGGCGGCGAAGGCCTCCTGCACGGCGTCCTCGGCCCGCCCGATGTCGCCGGTAAGGCGGGCGACGGTCGCCACCGCCGCCCCCGCCTCGGTCCGGAACGCCTCGGCCACGGCCGCCTCGGTGGTCACACCTCGGTGAGGTCCATGATCGGGCGGATCTCGACCGCGCCGCCCTCGTCGACCGGGATCGTCCCGGCCACCTCGGCGACCCGCTCGGGCGTGCCCCGCAGGACGTAGTAGCCGCCGACCACCTCGATCGCCTCGGCGTAGGGCCCGTCGGAGACGACGACCTCGCCGTCACGCACCCGCACGGTGGTGGCCGCCGAGCTCGGGTGGACCGCGCCGCCCTCGATGATCGTGTCGGCGGCCGCCTCCGAGAAGGCGCCGTGCTCGGCCGCCCCCGCCTCCCACTCGGGCGTGCCGGGGACCTCGGCCGGGGTCGACGGGCCGTGCATGGTGGCCAGCCAGGCCCCCTTCAGGTCGGCCTCGCCCTCGACCTGGCTCTCGAACATGACGAGCGGGCGGATCTCGGACCCGCCGTTCGGTGCGGTGGTGGCCGGGAGGTGGCGGACCAGCTCGATGACCTGGTCGAGGTCGTCGGCCTCCAGCACGTAGTAGCCGCCGAGGGCCTCGGTGGTCTCGGCGAAGGGCCCGTCGGTGACCGTGACCTCGCCGCCGGTGCGCCGGATCGTCCGGGCCTGGCTGGTGAGGTGGAGGGCGGCGCCACCCCGGATCGCCTTCTCGGACAGCACGCCGAAGGCCACGTAGCCGGCCATCTCGGCGTCGAACTCGGGCGTGCCGGGCTCGGTGGCCGCGTTCTCGTCGCCGTAGAGCAGGACCAGGTAGTGCACGGGGATCTCCTCGGGGTCGGGGGAGCGCCGGTCGCTCCCTCCTACCACGACGACGAACGTGACCGCCGAGAACGGACATCTCCGCCGAAGAAACCCCGACCGTCGTGACTTGGGCGGGCATGGGGACCTGGGACCGGGAGGACGCCCACCTGCCGCCGCCGCTGCCGTTCCGGCCGGGGCCGGTGTCGAACGGGGAGTTCGTGCCGCCCCCGCCGTCGGCCCGGGACCTCGAGGTGGCCCGGCGGATCGTGGCCGGGGCCGACGCCGCCGCCCGCCGCACCGGGGTCGACCGGCGCCGCTTCCTCCAGGGCGCGAGCGGCATGGCCCTCACCCTCGGCGTCCTCAACGCGGCCGCCTGCGGCGGATCGACGCCGGACCGGGCGCCGCGGTCCCAGGGTACGAACCCGCAGACGACCGCGCCCCGCCCCACGACGACGGCGCCGGCCGGGACCTACGTCGTCCCCGACCCCGAGGACGCGCCCGCCTGCGAGCTGGCCCTCGGTGGCGACGAGCTGATCTTCGACGTCCACACCCACCACGTCATGCCCGACCGGCCCTGGCGGGAGAGCGCGCCGCGCATCCGCAGCATGATCGAGGGGCTGGTGCCGGCGGGCTGCGTCGAGGCCGACCCGCTGACCTGCCTCGACCGCATCGCCTACCTGCACGACATGTTCCTGGCCAGCGACACGACGATCGCCCTGCTGTCCGACGTCCCCAACAGCGGCCCCGACGACGCCCCCATCCCGTTCGACGACGCCCTCGGCACCCAGGCCCTGGCCGACTCGCTGACGACGGGCGGCGCGTCGCGCGTCCTCGTCCACAACGTCATCGCCCCCAACTTCGGTCCGCTCGACGCCCGCCTCGACGACATGGAGCAGCGGGTCGCCACCGGCAAGGTCGCGGCGTTCAAGGTGTACACGGCGTGGGGTCCCGGGCAGGTCGGCTACTCGCTCGACGCCGAGGACATCGGCATCCCCGTCGTCGAGAAGGCCCGGTCGCTGGGCGTGAGGATCATGTGCGCCCACAAGGGCCTGCCGCTGCTCGAGTTCGACCGCCGCCACAACGGCCCCCGGGACCTGGCCGCGCTGGCGGCCCGCTACCCGGACGTGGACTTCGTCGTCTACCACGGCGCCTACGAGATCCAGACGACCGAGGGGCCCTACGACCCGTCGTCGGCCGAGGTCGGGATCGACTCGCTCGTGAAGGCGCTGGCCGACCACGGGATCGGCCCGAACCAGAACGTGTGGGCCGAGGTGGGGACGACCTGGCGGGAGACGATGAACGACCCGGGCCAGGCCGCCCACGTCATGGGGAAGCTGCTCAAGCACGTCGGCGAGGACCGGGTGATGTGGGGCACCGACGGGATCTGGTACGGCTCGCCGCAGCCGCAGATCATGGCGTTCCGGGCCTTCCAGATCGACGCCGGCGTGGCCGCCGAGCACGGCTACCCGATGCTCACCCCCGAGGTGAAGGCCAAGGTGTTCGGGCTCAACGCCTGCCGGCTGTTCGGGCTCGACCCGGAGGAGACCCGCTGCGCCCTGGCGGCCGACGGGCTGGAGGCGGCCCGGGCCGAGGTCCGGGCCATGGTGGCGACCGGCGCCCTGCCGGCCCCGTGGCAGCCGCGGGGCCCGCTCAGCCGGCGGGAGGTCCTGCGCTGGCTGTCGACGTCGACCTCCCCGAGGACGCCGTGGTGACGATCTAGCCTCCGCGCCGTGGGCAGCAGACGGGCGCAGGGCATGTTCGGGAACGTGGCGGCGTGTCGCCACACGCTGGGGTCGCAGCACCGCGACTGGATGGCGGCGCTGTGCGGGACGTGCCTCGCGGTGCGGGACGGGTCGGGCCAGCTGAGCCGGGCCCTCGTCACCACCGACGCGGTGGCCGCCGCCGTGCTGGCCCACGAGGTCGGCGGGGTCGCCGCCGGACGCCGGACCGCCGGTCCGTGCCCGGCCCGCGGGATGCTGCCGGCGTCGGTGTGGACCGGGACGGCCGCGGCCGTGGGCGCCGCGGTCAGCCTCCTCGCCGCCGGCATCGCCCTCGACGACAAGGTGGCCGACGGCGACCTGCCCGGCGGTCGGCTCCTGCGCCGGCCGGCGGGGCGCTGGGCGGCCCGGATCGTCGGCGACGGCGTTGCCCTGGCCGAGCCGGCCGGGATCGACGCCGCCGCCGTGGTCGCCGCCCAGGCCCGCAGCCGGGCCGTCGAGGCGGCCCGACCGGCCGACCTGGCGACCTGGTGCGCACCGGTCGAGGACGCCTTCGCCGCCGCCTTCGCCCCGATCGGGCTCGACGGGGTCGGTGCCGCCGTCGGGCGGGTCACGCTCCTCGCCGATGCGGTGGCCGATCGGTCCGACGACGAGCGGCGCGGTGCCGCCAACCCGATCGTCGCCGGGGCCTGCACGGTGGACGAGGCGGTGGCCGCGGTCGACCGCGACCTGCGGTTCGTCGCCTCGACCGTCGCTGCCGCCCGTCCCGGTTCGCTGTCGGCCGCCCTCTGGGGCCCGGCGTGGCGGTCCGGCGTCGAGCGGTCGATGGGCACGCACACCTGCGCCACCCGGTGCGAGCACCGCGGCGGCGGGGTGCTGGCCGGGGCGGCCGCCCTCGGCGTCGTCGGCGTGGCCATGGCCCCGGCGTCGCAGTTCGGCCCGGGCGCATCGGCGGGCTGGGGCGGCGGCCCGTTCCCGCCGCCGCCACCGCCGGCGGGTCCCCGTCGCAAGCGCAAGCGGGACTGGTGCGAGGACGGCTGCGAGTGCTGCTGTTGCGCCTGCTGCTGCTGCGACGACTGCACCTGAGGGCGGGCAGGCCCCGTTAGGGTCAGCGCCATGTCGAAGCCCGATGTGACCATCCCCGACGGCCCGCCCCCGACCGACCTCGTCCTCGAGGACATCACCGTCGGCGACGGCGAGGAGGCCACCGCCGGCCACAACGTGCGGGTCCACTACGTCGGCGTGTCGTGGTCGACCGCCCAGCAGTTCGACGCCTCGTGGGACCGGGGCGACGAGTTCGAGTTCCGGCTCGGCCGGGGTCAGGTCATCCAGGGCTGGGACGACGGCGTGGCCGGGATGAAGGTCGGCGGCCGGCGCCGCATCACCATCCCGCCGGAGAAGGGCTACGGCGCCCGCGGCGCCGGTGGCGTGATCGGCCCGAACGAGACGCTCGTCTTCGTGGTCGACCTGCTCGGCGTCGGCTGACCTCGCGCCCCCGCCACCCGTGAAGCGCTCCGAGAAGGCCGAGCGGATCGGCGAGATCCTCGACGACCTGTACCCGGACCCGCCGATCCCGCTGGACCACCGCGACCCGTACACCCTGCTGGTCGCGGTGGCCCTGTCGGCCCAGACCACCGACAAGAAGGTCAACCAGGTCACCCCGGCGCTGTTCGACGAGGCGCCGACGCCCGAGGACATGGCGGCCCTGCCGGTCGAGAGGATCCTGGAGCTGATCCGCGAGGTCGGCCTGGCCCCGACCAAGGCGAAGAACCTGTCGCTGGCCGCCCACCAGATCATGGACGCGGGGGGCGACCTGATCCCGTCGTTCGAGTTCCTCGAGTCGCTGGCGGGCGTGGGCCACAAGACGGCCAGCGTGGTGATGGCCCAGGCCTTCGACGTCCCCGCCTTCCCGGTCGACACCCACATCCACCGGCTGGCGTTCCGCTGGGGCCTGTCCAACGGGACGACCGTCGAGCGCACCGAGAAGGACCTCAAGGCCGCCTTCCCGCGCGAGACGTGGAACGACCGCCACCTGCAGATCATCTACTTCGGCCGCGAGCACTGCCCGGCCCAGCGCCACGACATGGCCGCCTGCCCGATCTGCTCCTGGGCGGCGTCCAAGACCCGCATGGCCGCCGAGGCCAAGACGGCCCGGGCCGCCAGCGCCGCCGCCAAGGCCCGCCGCACCGCCCGGTCCACCACCACCACCGAACTTTGAGCGTCTGACCTCGAATGGCGATGTCAGGCGCTCAAAGTTCGGGGGGTCGGCGCTCGGGGGTGGGGTCAGGGGGTCAGGTGCAGGTGGTGCCGCCGGAGGCGCGGCGGCAGACGGAGCTGATCTTGTTGAACAGGGCGTCGCGGACCCGGCCCTTGAAGCCGGGGTCGTAGGTCTGGCAGGGGCAGACGTAGCCGGGGTCGACGGCGGCTCCCCAGAGCTGGCCGGCGGTGTTGTTGTAGACGCTCTCGACGTTGTTGTTCATGCCCTGCGGGCCGACGCCGTCGCCGAGGTTGCCGTCGGCGTAGTCGAACATGGCCATGACGCCGTTGCCGCCGGTCTCGGTGAAGATGCAGAACTTGCCGGCCGGGCAGCGGGCGAAGCCGGTGGCCGCGGGAGCGGGGGTCGGGGCGGCCAGGGACACCGTCGCCAGGACGGCGGCGGCGGCCAGCAGGCGTGCGAGCCTCTTCTTCATGGGGGTCCTCATTCGTTCGGGGGATGTGCCGTACGTCACGGCCTGCCGAACGTAACAGGACTTGTCAGGCCGTGTCGGGTCGAGCCTCAGGTCTCGGGGACGAAGCGGTAGCCCATCCTCGGCTCGGTGAGGAAGTAGGCCGGGTGGGCCGGATCGGGCTCGAGCTTGCGGCGGACCGAGGCCATGTGGACCCGGAGGTAGCCGCTCTCGTCCTCGAAGCCCTCGCCCCACACGGTCCGCAGCACGACCTCCCGGGTGACGAGCCGACCCGGGTTGCGGACCAGCACCTCCACCAGGCCCCACTCGGTCGGCGTGAGGTGGACCGGCCGGCCGTCGCGCAGGACGGTGTGGGCGGCCAGGTCGATGGTGAAGGCAGCCGTCTCGATCACCGGCTCGGCCTCGTCGTCGGACCCGGCCCGGCGCAGCGCGGCCCGCAGCCGGGCCAGCAGCTCGTCCATGCCGAAGGGCTTGGTGACGTAGTCGTCGGCGCCGGCGTCGAGGGCCTCGACCTTGTCCCGCTCGCCGTCGCGCACGGACAGGATGACGATCGGGACCGTCGACCAGCCCCGCAGGCCGCGCACGACGTCGATGCCGTCGATGTCGGGCAGCCCGAGGTCGAGGACGACGGCGTCGGGGTGGTGGGCGCTGGCCGCCCGCAGCGCCTCCCGGCCCGTCCCGGCCTGGTGGACGACGTAGCCCCGGGCGGCCAGGTTGACGGCCAGCGCCCGGCGGATCTGCGGCTCGTCGTCGACGACGAGGACGGAGCTCATGCGGAGTCCTCCGGGAGACGGCGGGGGAGGGTCAGGGTCACGGTCAGGCCTCCACCGGGCGTGTCGTCGAGGTCGAGACGGCCGCCGACCGCCTCGGTGAATCCCCGGGCCACGGCCAGGCCCAGGCCGACACCGGGATCGGTGCGGCCGTCGCCCAGGCGCTGGAAGGGCTGGAGGACCCGGGCCCGCTCGTCGGGGTGGATGCCCGGCCCGGTGTCGACGACGCGCACGACGACATCGTCGCCCAGCGCCTCGGCGGCGACGCGGATCACGGCGGTGGGCGGGGAGTGGCGGAGGGCGTTGGTGAGCACGTTGGCCAGGGCCCGCTCGACGAGGGGCGGGTCGACGACCACGCCGGGCAGGTCCTCGGGGACCTCGAGGCGGATGCGGTCCGGCGTGGCCCCGGCCCCGTCGAGGGCGCCGGCCAGCAGCTCGTCGATCGACACCGGCGCCAGCGCCACCTCGACCGCCCCGGCCTCGATGCGGCCCATGTCGAGCAGCTCGCCGACGAGTCGGTCGAGCCGATCGGCCTCGGTGTCGATCGTCTCGAGGAAGGTCCGGGTGTCGGCCTCGGACCAGGCCACGTCGTCGCCGAGCAGGCTCGTGACCGAGGCCTTCATCGACGCCAGCGGCGTGCGCAGGTCGTGCGACACCGCCCGCAGCAGCGCGGTCCGCAGCTCGTTGGCGGCGGACAGCCGGTCGGCCTCGGCCTCGCCCTGGCGCAGCTCCTGGGCCAGGGCCGCGGCCTCGGCCCGGGCCGCCTCGGCCTCGACCCGCCGACGCAGGGTCCGCTCCAGCAGGGCGGCGACGGTGATGCCGATGGCGCCCAGCACGATCAGGGCCAGCAGGTTCTCGGGGTCGCTGATGTGGACCGTGCCGTAGGGCGGGGTGAAGTACCAGTTCACGAGCAGCGTGCCGACCAGGGCGGCGGCGAGGGCGGGCCAGGTGCCGCCGGTGCCGGCCACGGCGACGACCAGGCTGAGCAGCAGGAGCAGGACGGTGCTGAGGTTGACGTCGGTCCGCAGCGGGCGCAGGGCGGCGGTGAGGGCGACCGGGCCGAGCACCGAGGCGCCGTAGGCGATGGCCCGGCGCCGGCGGGGGAACAGGGCGCGACCCCGTCCGCTGGTGCCGCCGGTCGCCGGCCGCAGGCGCGGGGCGCTGGGGATGACCCCGTCCTCCGGCTCCTCCTCGTGGTCGGCCGACAGCACGTGCACGTCGACCGGCCCCGAGGTGCGCAGCACCTTGTTGACCACCGATCCCTGGGTCAGCTCGGCCCAGCGGCTGCGGCGGCTCGCACCGAGCACGATCTGGGTGACCGACTCCTGGCGGGCGGTCCGCACCAGGGCCTCGGCCACGTCGTCGCCGGTGGCCTCGACGAAGCGACCGCCGAGGTCGGCGAGCAGCTGCTTGTCCTGCTCCAGCCGCACCTCGGACCCGCTGCTCAGCCCGTCGGAGCGGCGGACGTGGACGCCGACGAGCGGGGCCTTGAGCCGACCGGCGATGCGGGCCGCCCGGCGGACGAGCCGATCACCGCCCGGCGCCCCCGTCAGGGCGACCATCACCCGCTCCCGCGCCTCCCACGCGGCGGCGATGCCGTGGCGCTCGCGGTAGGCGATGAGCGACTCGTCGACCCGGTCGGCCACCCACAGCAGGGCCAGCTCGCGGAGGGCGCCGAGGTTGCCCTCGCGGAAGTAGTTCCCGAGGGCGGCGTCGACCTTGTCGGCGGCGTAGACGTTGCCGTGCGCCATCCGCCGCCGGAGGGCCTCGGGGGTCATGTCGACCAGCTCGACCTGGTCGGCGGCCCGCACCACGGCGTCGGGCACCGTCTCCCGCTGGGCCACGCCGGTGATGGCCTCGACGGTGTCGTTGAGCGACTCCAGGTGCTGGACGTTCACGGTCGAGATGACGTCGATCCCGGCGGCCAGCAGCGCCTCGACGTCCTCCCAGCGCTTGGCGTGGCGGCTGCCGGGGACGTTGGTGTGGGCGTACTCGTCGACGAGGGCGACCTCGGGGGCCCGCTCGAGCAGCGCATCGAGGTCCATCTCCTCGAACCGGCTGCCCCGGTGGACGAGCTCCTTGCGGGGGACGACCTCGAGGTCCTTCACCTGGGCCCGCGTCTTTTCGCGCCCGTGGTCGTCGACCCACCCGACGACGACGTCGGTGCCCCGCTCCCGCCGCCGCCAGCCCTCGTCCAGCATGGCGAAGGTCTTGCCCACGCCCGGCGCGGCGCCGAGGTAGATGCGCAGCCGGCCGCGGCGTGGGGGTGGGGGGGCCATCGCCGGCAGTCTCGCCCGCCCGAGCCCCGGGGGGAACGGGCTTCACGACACCTTCACGCGGCACACTGATCCGGTGACCGACGGTGTGGTGGAGGAGTGGGACGACCCCCGGGGCGTAGGCCTCGTGCGGGCCGACGACGGACGGGCCCTCGACCTCCAGTGCACCCACATCGTCGACGGCTCCCGCACCACCACCGTCGGCGCCCGCGTCACCTTCGCCGTCGCCTCCGGCCACCACGGCCGCTGGCAGGCCGTCCGGGTCACCACCCGGTGACCAGGCCCCCGCCCCAGAGCGGGGACCTGATCACCGGGTCGTGACCCGGCGAGCTCAACCGCCGGAGCCGCTGCCCGAGCTGCCGGTGTCGCCACCGCCGGAGCCGGACTCGCCGGTGCTGCCGTTCCCCTCGCCGCTGCCGGAGCCACCGGTGTCGTCGGAGTCGTCGGTCTCTGCGCCGTCCTCGTCGGGCTGGCCGTCGGGGGCCGGGGCCTCGTCGGCGCCGCCGTTGCCGCCCTCGTCGGTGCAGTCGCCGTCCTCGCCGTCGGACTGGCCGCTGCCGCCGTCGTCGGCGCAGTCGTCTCCCTGCAGGTCGTCGGAGCCCTCCTCGCCCTCACCCCGGCCCTCGTCGGAGTTGGTCTGGCTGCCCTCGTCGCCGACGTCCGGGCCCTCCTCCTCGGTGTCGTCGGTGGCCGGGTTGCCCTCTTCGTCGCCGCAGCCGGCCCCGAGCAGGGCCAGGACCAGGGCGGGAGCGGCGAGCATGGTCAGGCGGGAGCGGCGCATGGGTCCCCGACTGCCCGACCGCCGGGGGGCTACACCTCGGTGACGCCCCGCTCGGCGAGCAGCGGGAGCATCAGGGCGATCTCCTGCTGCTGCTCGGTGGCCATGAGCCGCGCCGCGTCCCGCACGGCGGGGACGGTGGCCCGGTCGGCCCCGGCGCCGGCCATCTCGACCCCGCCCCGGTGGTGGCGGACCATGAGCTGGAGGAAGCGGGCCTCGAGGTCCCGGCCGGCGAGGGTCGTCAGCTCGTCGACCTCGGCGGTCGAGGCCAGGCCGGGCATCGGGGGCCCGTCCGCGGCGGCAGGGGCGGTGTGGTCGTGGTCCATCCACGCCATCGCCGGCCCGGCGGGCAGCTGCGGTGCGCCCCACAGGGCGAGCCAGCCCCGCAGCATCCCGGTCTCCCGGGTCTGGACCTCGACGATCTGGGCGGCCACGGCGTCGATGCGCGGGTCGACCC
Organism: Iamia sp.; assembly: GCA_052038315.1. Lineage (GTDB taxonomy): Bacteria > Actinomycetota > Acidimicrobiia > Acidimicrobiales > Iamiaceae > Iamia. Next base: position 41,850 of record JBQGCF010000008.1, on the reverse strand, counting down.
GGCCCCGGACCAGGCGCGCCATCCGCACGGCCTGGTCGTGGTGGACCGCCATGTCCTGGGCGAAGCCGACGTCGGCCGGCGACGGGGCTGCGGGCGACGATGCCGAGGTCGGGGCCGACGGGTGGTGCGCCGCGCCGCCGTCGGACGGGGCCGTGGCCCGGCCCAGCCCCAGCCCGGCGCCGAGCACGAGGACGACCGCGCCGAGCAGCGGGAGCCGTCGGGTCACGGTCGCCTCCAGGCGCCGTTGGTGAACCGCATGGTGGTCAGCCCGGTGTCGGCGCAGGTCGACCACAGCTGGTCGGTGCCGACGAACCACGGCGGCGACATGCACCAGTCGGTGCTCATGTCCTGGTGCACCGCGCCGAGGAGGGTGTCGAGCGTCGGCGAGTCCTGCGAGATCAGCGTCGGCGCCACCACGGCGAGGGCGTGGGGCGAGTTGGGCACCCTGGCCAGGTTCTCGACGCCACCGCCGAGCGCCGGCGGGTTGAAGTAGGCGATCTCCTTCGGCGTCCGCACGTCCCTCAGGTCGAACACCCGGATGCCCGACTGGACGAAGCCGCACGCCAGGGCGGTCGGGCTGCGGGGCCGGTCGACCGTGCAGTAGTGCGCCTCGTAGCCCCACAGGCCGTCACCGCCGACGTCGGCCTGCCGCCGGGCCAGGTTCTCGGGCAGGTTGATCTGGAGGCGGATGCGACGGACGATCCTCGGCGCCGCCGGGTCGGAGATGTCGACGATGCGGACCGACCCGCCACCGCCCTCGTCGACCACCACGAGGTACGGCACGCCCCGCTGGGTGATCGGGATCGTGTGCTGGGTCAGCAGCCCGTCGGGCCACGTCAGCGTCGAGACCTCCCGCACCTGCGGGTAGGCCGACCGGTCCTGGATCGTGCTCACGTCGAGCACCTGGACCCCGGCCGGTGAGAGGGTGACGCCGTACATGGTCCGCCCGTCGTCGCTCAGCGAGAGGCCGTGGTTGGTCATGCCGGTGGCGCCGCCCCACAGCACCCGGGGCCGGGTCGGGTCGGCCACGTCGATGGCGGTCAGCCAGCCGGTGGCCGAGGTGGCGTAGTAGGTGCGGCCGTCGGGGGAGAAGTCGCCCTCGTGGCCGAGCACGGCGATCGGGGCGGTGAGGGGTGTGCCGCCGATGCCGTTGAGGAGTCGGGGGTTCGTGCAGTCGGCCTTCACGTCGTAGACGTCGAACAGCAGCGGCCCGACGAGGACCGACGTGCCGACCGCGGCGAGCAGGCCCCGGCCCTCGTCGACCTTCAGCGTCTCCCACGTCCCGGCGGCCATGGCCGGGCTGGTGAGGGTGCGGACGTGGCGCGGGGCCCGGGGGTTCGAGACGTCGACGACCTGCACGCCCGGCGCGCCGAGGACCCCGGTGCCGAACGAACCCATGTAGACGCAGTGGCCGTAGCGGGCGCTGACCACCCCGGCCCCGGCGCCCCGGTAGGACCCGAGGACCTGGAGGTTGCAGGTGTAGCCCTGGCGGCTGCGCCCCGACGTCCGGTCGGCCCGGGGCACCTGGCCCTGCACGCCGGTCTCGGGTCGGGACCCGGGACCGCAGCGGGCCCGGGGGACCGCGCCCCGCGCTGCCTCGGGCGTCGCCGCCTGCGCCGACGTGGGCGGCGAGGCGCCGCCGACGGTCGACAGCAGGGTCACCAGGACGGCCAGCGCCACCAGGGCGCGCCGCACGAACGACGAGGAGGTCACCCCCGGGGTATTCGCAGTGGGAGCGCAGATCCCTACCGGGCGGCGACCCGAACCGTGCGGCTGTGCCAGCCCTCGGCCCCGTCGGGGATCGGCGAGACGCGGTCCTCGCCCTGGGTCTCGCCGTCGCCGTCGGTGGCCCGGACCTGGATCTCGTGATCCCCGGGCTCGGCGTCCCAGGCCACGTACCACTGCACCCACGTGTCGTCGGACGACACCGGGCCCAGCTCGGCCTCCATCCACTCGCCCTCGTCGACCCGGACCTCGACCCGCGTGATGCCCCGGCTCGGCGCCCAGGCCACCCCGGCGATCGGCACCCGCCCGGCGGGCACGCTCGACCGGTTCGTCGGCACGTCGATCCGGCTCTGGACCTTGACCGGTGCCTCCTTGGCCCAGCCCCGGGTGATCCAGTAGCCGTCCTCGTCCTCCATCGTCGTGAGGCGGATCTCCGACAGCCACTTGGTGGCCGAGACGTAGCCGTAGAGCCCCGACACGACCAGCCGGGCCGGGAAGCCGTGGGACCGGGGGAGGGGCTGGCCGTTCATGCCCACCGCCACCAGGGCGGTGCGGTCGCCGTCGAGGGTCGAGGTCGGGAAGCCGGCGGTGAAGCCGTCGACCGCCTCGCCCACGAGCTGGGTGGCCTCGGGCCGGACGCCGGCCTCCTCCAGCAGGGTCCGCAGCGGGATCCCGCTCCAGCGGGCGTTGCCCACCAGGTCACCGCCGACCTCGTTGGACACGCACGAGAGGGTCACGACCTCCTCGACCAGGTCCCGGGCCAGCAGCTCGGCGTAGGTGTAGGTGACCTCCCGGTCGACCAGGCCGGTGATCCGCAGCGTCCACTCGTCGGTGGCGACGTAGGGCGGCTGCGGCGAGGTGTCGATCAGGTAGAAGTCCTGGTCGGGGATGATGTACGGGCTCAGGCCGGGCGTCTCGAAGGGCGGGGCGGCGGGCACCGACGCCGGCGCCGCGGGGGCCGGGATGGTGTCGGGGATGGCGGCCCGGGTCGAGCGCACGGCGTCGCCCGTCCCCTTGGCCAGGGCGGCCCCGATGGCCACCGTCGCCCCCGTCCCGAGGCTCCACAGCAGGACCTCGCGCCGGGTCCCGGCCACCGCCGCAGGGCCGTCGTAGCCGACGCTCGGGGCCTCCGGCCGGGCCGCCAGGGGACCGGGCGCGACCCGCAGGCCGAAGCGGTCGAGCAGCAGCCACAGGGTGACGACGCCGACCGCCGCGCCGACCAGCCCGGCGAGGGCGGTGGGGACGAGGTCGGCCTGCGGGTGGTCGAGGGTGGCCACGATGCCGAGGACCCCGAAGCCGGCGACCACCGCGGCGCCGACGAACCGGCGCCGGACCTCCAGCCGGGCGACCAGCGGGCCGAAGGCCAGGGCGACGAGGTAGGCGCCGACCTCGAGGGCGGTCTTGTGGGACGTGCCGAACAGGGCCACCGCCAGGTCCTTGAGCGACGCCCCGAAGGTGTTGATGAACCAGACCTGGACCCCGATCAGCAGCGACGGGGCCGTCGGGTCGACCAGCCCGACCAGCTCGGTCGCCACCAGGGCGGCGGCCACGGCGAGGAGCCCGGCGAGGGTGGTGCGGGCGCCACGGGTCACCCCGGCAGGCTACGACCGCCTCCCGCTCCCGCCCCGTCACCCGTCCAGGTCCCCCCACCCCCTCGTACCGTGTGCGGGTTCGTACCTATGCGGCGTACTTCCGCACACAGAACGGGGGGAGGGGGTCAGGAGGCGGGGGTGTCGTAGCCGTCGGGGTGGCTGGAGTGCCAGGCCCAGGCGGTGCGGAGGATGGCCCGGAGGTCGTGCTGGGGGACCCAGCCGAGGACGGCCTGGGCCCGGCGGAGGTCGCCGTAGACGTCGAAGGGGTCGCCGGGGCGGCGGGCGCCGTCGACCGAGGGGATCTCCCGCTCGGTGACCTGGCGGGCCGTCTCCAGCACCTCCTTCACCGTCGAGCCGACGCCGGTGCCGAGGTTGATCGCCGTGGTCTCGCCGCCGGCCTCGAGGTACTCGAGCGCCTTGACGTGGGCGTCGGCCAGGTCCTCGACGTGGACGTAGTCCCGCACCGCGGTGCCGTCCCGGGTGGGGTAGTCCGTGCCGAACACGGTGACCTGCGGGATCAGCCCGTAGGCCGCCTTCATCACGATCGGGATCAGGTTGAGCGGATCGGTCCAGTCCTCCCCGATGGCGGCATCGAAGGAGGCACCGGCGGCGTTGAAGTAGCGCAGGCTGACCGAGCGGGTGCCGTGGGCCACGCCGTACCAGCGCAGCATGTCCTCGACGATGCGCTTGGACTCGGCGTAGGGGCTCTCGGGGGCGAAGGGGTGGTCCTCGGACACGGGCAGCTCGCGAGGCGTGCCGTAGACCGAGCACGAGGACGAGAACACGACCTTGTCGACCCCGACCGTGCGGGCCACGTCGACCAGGGCGCTGGTCTTGGCCACGTTGTTGCCGAAGTACTTGCCCGGGTCCTCCATCGACTCGCCGGCGGCCTTGTGGGCGGCGAAGTGGACGATGCTGTCGATGCCGTGCTCGGTGATCGTCGACCGCACCAGGTCGGCATCGGCGATGTCGCCGACGACGAGCGGGGCGCCGAGGGTGGCGGCCCGGTGGCCGGCCTCGAGCGAGTCGAGGATCACGACGTCGCGGCCCCGCTCGCGCAGGAGCCGGGCGGTGTGCGACCCGATGTAGCCGGCGCCGCCGGTGACGAGGACCGTCACGCGCCGTCGGTCTCGCCGTCGCCCACCCGGCGGGTGAGCTCGACGAACGCCATCTGGAGCTGGTTGAGGGCCTGCTGCAGGGTGGCCTCGTTCTGGCCGAGCCGGCCCTGCAGCCCGATGACCAGGGCGGCCAGGGCGTCGATGGCCACGTTGGCCTCGTCCAGGTTCGGCGGCTGCTGCGACAGGTGGATGGCGGCCAGCTCGTAGAGGCCCATGGCGTGGTTGGACACGACCACCGCCGCCGGGGTGCTGGCGATCTCGGCCCGGGCCTGGGCCATCTCGGCGATCATCTGCTCGGCCTGGGCCCGCTCCTCGGGCGACATGGCGTCGAGGGCGGCCTGGGTCTCGGGGTCGAGGTCCATCGTCGGCGAGGCGCCGGAGGGGGTGCTCTCGGCCGGCTTGGGGCGGGGCACCTCGTGCTCGCCGCCAGGGGTCCACAGGCTCATCGGGTCACCTTCGATCGGGGGCACGGTTGCTTCGCCGCGCGGAACGCTCGTACCCTAGGCGCACAACCGAGACGGAAAGCGGGGCCCTCCGGGTCCCCACCTGGCCACCAGCCCCGTTCCGACGGGTCTCCGCGTGCGCCAGGTCGATCGATGCAGTGCCCCCTCCGGGCATGTTCGCGGACGTCGGCTTTCACGACGGGCCCGCAACATCCGCCGACGGAGGACATCCGCACCGCATGAAGGAAGACCGGCCATAGCTGCGCCGCACAACGACGAGCCGCGCATCAACGATCGCATCCGGGCCCGCGAGGTCCGGCTGGTGGGACCCGACGGGTCCCAGATCGGGATCCGACCCCTGCCCGAAGCCCTGGCCATCGCCCGGGACCTCGACCTCGACCTCGTCGAGGTGGCCGACAAGGCGAACCCGCCCGTCTGCCGGATCATGGACTACGGCAAGTACAAGTACGAGGCTGCGCAGAAGGCCAAGGAGTCGCGCAAGAAGAGCACCAACGTCGTCATCAAGGAGATGAAGTACCGGCCCAAGATCGGCGCCGGCGACTTCGACACCAAGACCAAGAAGGTCGAGAAGTTCCTCGGCGAAGGTCACAAGGTGAAGGTGACGATCATGTTCCGGGGCCGTGAGATGGCCCACCCCGAGCTGGGCAAGAAGATCCTCGACCACGTGGCCGAGGAGGTGGTCCACCTGGCCCGGGTCGAGGTCGTCCCCAAGCTGGACGGCCGCAACATGATCATGGTGCTGGCTCCCGACAAGAAGGCCCAGGCCGCCCACGCCGCCATGCTCAAGGAGCAGGCGGAGGAGGCCGAGGCCGCACGCGCCGAGGAGGGCGGGGCCGCCCCGGCCGCCGATCCCTCCACCAACGGTGGGGGTTCGGATGCCCCCGGCGTCGCTCCCGCCACCCCCGATCCCGAGGCCACGACGGCTTCCACCGAGGCCGAAGCCACCGCTTCCACCGAGGCCTAGACACCCATCGAACCGCCGGGCCGACCCGGCCCGAACGACGAGGACAGACGAATGCCCAAGATGAAGACCCACAGCGGCGCGGCCAAGCGCTTCAAGCGCACCGCCGGCGGCAAAGGCAAGCTCCGCCGGGGCCAGGCCAACATGAGCCACATCCTCGAGAAGATGCCCTCGAAGCGGACCCGACGCCTCACCGGCTCGGTCGACGTGGCCAAGGGCGATGCGGATCGCATCAGCCGGATGCTGGGTGACCGCTAGCCCCGATCGCTAGCCGCCCCGCACCCACCCGAACGAGCAGAAGAAGCACAGAGGAGCAATCTCATGGCCCGCGTCAAGCGATCCGTCCACAGCAAGAAGCACCGCAAGGCCACCCTCGAGCGCGCCAAGGGCTACTACGGCAACAAGAGCCGGTCCTACCGCGCCGCCAACGAGCAGGTGATGCACTCGCTGCAGTACGCCTACCGCGACCGCAGGGCCAAGAAGGGCGAGTTCCGCAAGCTGTGGATCCAGCGCATCAACGCCGCCTGCCGTGAGAACGGCATGAGCTACAGCCGCTTCATCAGCGGCCTGCGCCTGGCTCAGGTCGAGGTCGACCGCAAGGTCCTGGCCGACCTCGCCGTCACCGACCCGCAGGCCTTCGCCGCCCTGGTGAAGGTGGCGGCCGAGGCCCAGCCCGCCGCCTGACCGGCATCGGGGCCCGGGTGGACCTCGAGCCCCTGTCGCCGCGCAACGCACGGGTGGCCGCCCTCGGGCGGCTCGCCCGTCAGCGGCGCGCCCGGGAGGCCGAGGACCGCTTCGTCGTCGACGGCCCGGTGCTGCTCGCCGACGCCGTGCGCGACGGCCTGGGCGTCGAGGACGTCTTCGTCGACCCCGCCGCCGTCGGTCGGGCCGACGTCGACGCGGCGGTCGCCGCCGCCCTGGCCGCCGGGGCGCGGGGGTGGACCGTCACCGGCGGGCTCCGCGCCCACGTGGACGTCGCCACACCGCACGGCCTGGCCGCCGTGGCCCGCCGTCCGGCACCACCTGCCACGACGGCAGGAGGGACGACGGCCCTGCACGTCGTACTGGTGGGGGTGGCAGATCCCGGCAACGTCGGCACCCTGCTCCGGACGGCGGAGGCGGTCGGCGCCACCACCCTGGTCGTCGGGGACGGCACCGCCGACCCGTGGGCGCCCAAGGTCGTGCGCTCCTCGGCCGGCTCGGTCTGGCGCGTCCCCCTGCGCAGCGGAGCGGCGGACGCCGTCCTCGCCGACCTGGCCGCCGACGGGGTGACCCGGGTCGGCGCCGCCGGGGGTGCCGGGGCGGCACCCCACGAGCTCGACCTCACCGGGCCCGTCGCCCTGGTGCTGGGGAGCGAGGCCCACGGCCTGCCCGCCGCCGTGGCCGACACCATCGACACGTGGGCGTCGCTGCCGATGGAGGGGGCCGTGGAGTCGCTCAACGTCGCCGTGGCCGGCTCGGTCCTCGCCTTCGAGGTCGTGCGCCAGCGGACGGTGGCGGCCACCGCCGGGGTGGCGTCGTGACCGCCGACCGGCCCACCACCGGTGACGAGCTGTCGGCGGTCGAGATCATCGCCACGGTCAGCCACGAGCTGCGCAGCCCGCTGACCAGCATCAAGGGCTTCACCAGCCTCCTGCTCTCGCGCTGGGACGGGATCGCCGACGACCGCAAGAAGGAGATGCTGGAGGCCGTCCGCCACGACGCCGACCGGGTCACCCGCATGCTCACCGAGCTGCTCGACATCTCCCGGCTCGAGGCCGGCCGGCTCCACCTCAGCCCGCGCCCCCTGGTCATCGGGGACCTGATCCGCTCGGTCGTCGACAAGGTGGCCATGGTCGAGCCCCAGCTGGACGCCACCGTCGACGTGGCCGACGACGTCCCCGAGGTCGTGGCCGACGCCGACAAGGTCGAGCAGGTCCTGACCAACCTGGTCGAGAACGCGGCCAAGTACGGCAGCCCCCGGGGCCTGCGGGTCACCGCTCGGGCCGCGGACGACGGGGTCGCCGTGGCCGTGGCCGACCAGGGCCCCGGCATCCCGGCCGAGGACCTCGACCGGGTCTTCGAGCGCTTCTACCGCCGGGAGGAGGGCCGCCCCACCGGCACCGGCCTGGGCCTGTGGATCAGCCGGGGCCTGGTCGAGGCCCACGGCGGCACCCTCGTCGCCGCCTCGGTCGAGGGCGAGGGCAGCACCTTCACCTTCACCCTCCCGGTCGAGCCCGCCCCGGCCTGAGGTCCCGGCGGAAGGGAGTTGCCGGGATCCCTGGCCAGCGGGCAGGGTGAGCGGCCTGTGACCTCCACCGCCGACATCGAGCGCCTCGGGGCCGAGGCCGTCGACCGGATCCGGTCGGCGCCGGACCTCGACGCCCTCACCGCCGCCGTCGCCGAGGCCACCGGCAAGGGCTCCGACCTCGGCGCCGTCAAGCGGGGCATGGGCCAGCTCGACGCCGAGGCCCGCAAGGAGCTGGGCCAGGTCCTCAACCGGGTCAACGGCGACGTCGGCCGGGCCGCGGCCGAGCGCCGGGCCGAGCTGGAGGCCGCCGCCCGCCGGGTGCAGCTCGAGGCCGAGCGGCTCGACCTGACCGAGGTCCGGCCCACCACCGGCTCGGGCCACCTCCACCTCGTCACCCAGACGATGGAGGAGCTGGAGGACGTCTTCACCGGGCTTGGCTTCCAGGTGGCCGAGGGCCCCGAGGTCGAGGACGACTGGCACAACTTCACCGGCCTCAACATCCCCGCCTACCACCCGGCCCGGGACATGCAGGACACCTTCTTCGTCGACCTGGGCGAGCCCGGCGACGTCGTCCTGCGCACCCACACCTCGCCGGTCCAGCTGCGGGTGATGGAGCAGCAGGGCCCGCCGATCTACATCGTCGCCCCCGGCCGGGTGCACCGGAACGAGGCCCGCGACGCCACCCACCTGGCCACGTTCCACCAGATCGAGGCGCTGGTCGTCGACGAGGGGATCACCTTCGGCCACCTCGCCGGCACCATCGAGGCCTTCACCCGGGCCTACTTCGGCGAGGGCTTCTCCTCGCGCCTGCGGCCGTCGTACTTCCCCTTCACCGAGCCGTCGGCCGAGTTCGACATCCGTCGCCCCGACGGCACCTGGCTGGAGCTGGGCGGATGCGGGATGGTCCACCCCAACGTCCTGCGCAACGGCGGGATCGACCCCGAGCGCTACACCGGCTTCGCCTTCGGGTTCGGCATCGACCGGCTGGCCCTGGCCCGCCACGGCGTGCCCGACCTGCGCGAGATCCTGTCCGTCGACGTGCGCTTCCTGGAGCAGTTCTGATGAAGATCCTGCTGTCCTGGCTGCGCGAGCTGGCCCCGGGTCTCCACGACACCACCTCGATCGACATCGCCGAGGCCTTCAACGACCTGGGCACCCCGGTCGAGGAGGAGACCCGGTTGGGCGAGGGGCTCGACGGCATCGTCGTGGCCCGCGTCCTCGGGCTGAAGCCCCACCCGCAGGCCGACCGCATCCAGCTGGTCGACGTCGACGCCGGCGACGGCGAGGCCCTCCAGATCTGCTGCGGCGCCTTCAACATGGCCGTGGGCGACCTCGTCCCGCTGGCCACCCTCGGCACCGTCATGCCCGACGGGATGGAGATCGCCCGGCGCAAGATGCGGGGCGAGTGGTCCAACGGGATGCTGTGCTCGTCGCGCGAGATCGGGCTGGGCACCGACCACGGCGGGATCATGGTGCTGCCGCCGCACCTCACGGTCGGTCGGCCGTTGGCCGAGGAGCTCTGGCGCGAGAAGGACGTGCTGTGGGAGTTGGAGGTCAACGCCAACCGGCCCGACGCCCTGTGCGTGGCCGGCCTGGCCCGCGACCTGGCCGCCCGCTTCCGGGTGCCCTTCGCCCTGGAGGCGCCGGTGGTGGCCACCGGTGGCGCCCCCGCCGCCGACCAGCTCTCGGTCGAGATCCTCGACCCCGACCTGTGCGGCCGCTTCGGCGCCTGGCTGCTGCGGGGCGTGGACGCGACCGCGACCTCGCCGGAGTGGATGCAGCAGCGGCTGACGCAGCTCGGCATGCGGCCGATCAGCGCCCTGGTCGACATCTCGAACTACGTGATGCTCGAGCTGGGCCAGCCCAACCACCCCTACGACCTGGCCGGCGTCCCCGGCGGGACGTTCCGGGTGCGGCGGGCCCGGGCCGGCGAGACGCTGGTGACCCTGGACGACGTCGAGCGGACGCTGCTCACCGACGACCTGCTGATCTGCGGGGGCGACGACGTCGCCCTCGGCATCGCCGGCGTGATGGGCGGCGCCTCGGCCGAGATCAGCGACACCACCACCGACGTGGCCCTCGAGATGGCCTGGTTCCTGCCCCGGGCCGTGGGCACGACGGCCCGGCGCCTGGGCCTCCGCACGGAGGCGGCGGCGCGGTTCGAGCGGGGCGTCGACCCGGAGATCGCCGACCTGGCGGCCGCCCGCGTCGTCCAGCTGGCCACCGAGATCTGCGGCGCGACGGCGGCGCCGGACGCGGTGGAGGCCCGGGGCACGCTGCCGGACCGCACGCCGATCCGGGTCCGGCCGGCGCGGGTGGGCCAGGTGCTGGGGACCGACCTGTCGCGGGACGTGATCGTCGGCCTGCTCGACCCGATCGGTTTCGCCTCCACGCCGGTCGGCGACGACCTCGACGTCACCATCCCGTCGTGGCGCTACGACTCCGAGGCCGAGATCGACGTGATCGAGGAGGTCGCCCGCCACCACGGCTACGCCAACATCCCGCGGCGCGAGCTGGCCGTGTCGCTGCCCGGCCGGCTGACGGCCGTCCAGCGCCGCCGCCGGGAGGTCCGCCGGCTGTTGGCCGGACGGGGGCTGACCGAGGTCATGCCGCTGCCGTTCCTCGCCCCGGGCGCCCTGGCCACCTGCGGCTTCCCGCCCGACGGCATCGAGCTGCGCAACTCGCTGATCGCCGAGGAGTCGATCCTCCGCACCACGCTGCTGCCGGGCCTGGTCCAGGCCGTGGCCACCAACGCGGCCCGCCGCAGCATCGGCGTGCAGCTGTTCGAGATCGGCCACGTCTTCCTGCCCCCTCCCGACGGCCAGCTGCTGCCCGACGAGCGCGAGCACCTCGGCGTGGCCCTGGCCGGGGCCGAGGCGCCCGACGCGGTACGGCTGGCCCTGGCCGTGCTCGACCGCCTCGGCATCGACGGCGTCGACGTGGCCAACGCCGAGCGACCCGGCCTGCACCCCACCCGGGGCGCGATCGTGCTCGTGGGCGGCGACGAGGTCGGCCAGGCCGGCGAGATCGATCCCGGGGTGCTGGCCGCCCACGGCATCGAGGAGCGGGTGGCCTGGGTCGAGCTCGACCTCGGCCGCCTCCTGGCCTCGGTGCCCGAGGACGAGCCGTACCGGCCGGTCTCCCGCTTCCCGTCGAGCGATGTCGACCTCGCCTTCGAGGTCCCCGTGGCCGTCTCGGCTCGCGCCGTCGAGGCCACCCTCGCCGGGGCGTCCGAGCTGGTCTGGTCCGTCGTCCTGTTCGACACCTACCGGGGGGCCGGCGTGGCCGGGGGCAGCCGCTCGCTGGCCTACCGGATCCGCTTCGTCAGCCCGGACAAGACGCTCACCGATGCCGAGGTGGGAACCGCCCGCCAGGCCCTGATCGACGCCGTCACCGCCGCCCACGGCGCGACCCTCCGCGGCTAGGCCCCGCAGGGGTAGCCTCGCCGGGAACGGCGAGGAAGCAGGGGGAAGAGAGATGGCGCGACGGATCACGTCCGTGGTGATGGCGGTGGTGGCCGCCCTGACGCTGGTGACGGCGGCGCCCGGTGGCGCGCCACCGGCGGGGGCGGCGCTGGGCGACCCGGTCGTCTCGGTCGCCCTGCCCCTCGATCACGCCACCCGGCTGGCGGTCGACGGCGAGACGGGCCGGGTCCTCGTGCTGGGCGACGACGGCGTGGCCGTCCGCTCGGCCACCGGCGCGGCCGTGGGCCTGGTGCCGGTGACCGGCACCGACATCGCCACGAACGGGGACGGGACGGCGGTGGTGCTCGACGGCCCGGCCGGGACGATGACGAAGATCGACGCCCAGACGCTGGCCATCACGACCTGGTCGCTGGGGTGGAACCGGATGGACGGCCTCGTCGCCGAGGCGGGCAAGGCCTGGACGACCGGCTTCACCACGGGGACCGGGCGGCAGCTCCTCGAGGTCGACCTGGCCACGGGGGCGCTGACGAGCCGCTCGTCCAGCTACGACAGCGGGCCGGTCGTCCTGACCGGGTACGCGTGGCGGCTGGTGATGGTCGAGACGGGCTCGCTGGGGACCTCGACGGCGACCATCTTCAACACGCAGGTGACCGGGCCGGCCACGGTCGTGGCCACCCGCGAGCTCCCGCAGGAGCGGGTCGAGGACGCCCACCTCACCCACGACGCCATCGGCCTCTCGGTGGCGGCCGGCGACGAGGTCCGGGCCTACCACGCCCCGGCCCTGACCGACTGGGGGTCGCTGCCGGTCGACGGCCACGCCCCGGCCGTCTTCGGCGACGGCTGGATGGTGGTCACGGGGGCGCGCCAGGGGCCCGACACCGTCTCGGTCGTCAACCCCTTCGACCTGGACGCCACCCGGGTGATCGGCGGCGTCGACGTGAGCAGCCCGCGGCGGGGGATGGGCTTCAGCGCCGACCACCGGCAGCTCTACGTCCTCGGCCTCGGGGCCGGGGGCGACGCGCCGGTCCTCCAGATCGTCGAGATCGGGCCTGCGGTCACCTCGATGTCGCCCCGGGTCATCGACCCCGACGGCGGGGCCGACATCTCCAGCGACGGCCAGGGACTGGCGGGATCCGAGGTGCGGGTCGCCTCCACCGCCGCCGACCTGCGGGTGGACGGTGACGAGCAGCTGGTGGTGCGGACGCGCCCGATGTGCTGCACCCATCCGGGCGTCTACCCGGTGGAGATCACCACCCCGCTCGGCCTCCAGGTCGACCCCCGGCCGCAGGTGCGGGTCGTCGACCTCGGCCCCTACACCGACAGCCACGCCCTGGCCGCCGGGGCCGCCCTCGACTTCACCGGGCGGGCCACCGGCGACCTCGGCCCCATCACCGACCAGCGGCTGTTCGAGGGGGGCGAGCCGGGCGATCGCTTCGTCCAGCACTCGTGGGACCAGCAGTTCCGGGAGGCCCGGCCGCTCGTGCTCCGGCTCTACTGGGCGACCCTGGGCCGGGGTCCGGACCGCAACGGGCTCGAGTTCTGGAACCGCGCCCTGGTCGACGAGCGGCGCCCGCTGAGCTGGGTCGTGCGGGCCTTCACCGCCTCGCCCGAGTTCCGGGGCCGGTACGGCTCGCCGTCCGACGGCGCCTTCGTCGACCTCCTCTACGCCAACGTGCTGGGCCGGCCGGCCGAGCCCGCCGGGCGCGCCTTCTGGGTCGACCAGCTGCGCCGGGGCGTGGCCCGGGACAAGCTCGTCGTCCACTTCTCGGAGTCGGGGGAGCACTGGGCGCTGCGCCGGGCCGACGTCGACGTGACCATGCTCCTGCTGGGCATGATCGACCGGGTGCCGACGGCGTCCCAGCGCGAGCGCTGGCTGCCCGGCCTGCGGGCGGCGGGCGAGGAGGAGTACCAGGACGTCCTGGGTGCGGTGGGCACCGAGGTCCTGCGGGGCACCGCCTACGCCACCGCCCACTGAGCCTGGTTGCATAGCCATGCGTGATCCTGCATAGAGTGGGGTCATGGCCAAGGTCGCGATCGTCGGAGCCTCCGGGTACACGGGGGGCGAGCTGCTCCGCCTGCTCGCCGGGCACCCGGAGCTGGAGGTCGTCGTGGCCACCGGTGACAGCCAGGCGGGCCAGCCCATCGCCGGGCTGTACCCGAGCCTGACCGGGGCCTACGGCGACCGGGTCTTCGACACCTGGTCACCCGACGCCGTCGACGGGGTCGATCTCGCCTTCTGCGGGCTCCCGCACGGCGCCAGCCAGGCGGTCGTGCCCGAGCTGAAGGGCCGGGTCGGCCACATCGTCGACCTGGCCGCGGACTTCCGGCTCGCCGACGCCGCCCTCTACCCCGAGTGGTACGGCGAGGAGCACAGCGTCCCCTCGCTCCTGGCCGAAGCGGTCTACGGGCTGCCCGAGCTGTTCCGGTCCGACATCGTCGGCGCCGAGCTGGTCGCCGGGCCCGGCTGCTACCCGACGGCCGCCGCCCTCGCCCTCGCCCCGCTGCTGCGGGCCGGGCTGGTCGAGCCCACCGGCATCGTCGTCGACGCCGTCAGCGGCGTGTCGGGGGCGGGCCGGGCGCCCAAGCCCAACACCACGTTCTGCACCGCCGACGGCGACGTCACCGCCTACGGCCTGCTCCGGCACCGGCACACGCCCGAGATCGAGCAGACCCTCGCCCGGGTCGCCGGGGCGCCGGCCCAGGTCGTGTTCACCCCCCACCTCGTGCCCATGAGCCGGGGGATGCTGGCCACCTGCTACTCCCGGCCGGTCGCCGGGGTCACCGCCGACGCGGTGGCGGGGGCCTTCGCCGACGCCTACGACGGGGAGCGGTTCGTCTCCGTCGTGAGCGGCTCGCCCTCGACCAAGGCCACGCAGGGCTCCAACGCCGCCCACGTCTCGGCCGTGCTCGACGAGCGGACCGGCTGGGTGCTCTCGTTCTGCGCCCTCGACAACCTGGGCAAGGGCGCCTCGGGGGCGGCCCTCCAGTGCGCCAACCTGGCCCTCGGCCTCCCCGAGGAGCTGGGCCTCAGCACGATCGGGGTCTACCCGTGAGCGTCACCGCCCCGCAGGGGTTCGTCGCCGGGGGAGTGGCCTCCGGGATCAAGGACAGCGGCGATCCCGACCTCTCGCTCGTCGCCACCGCCTCGGGCGCGGCGGTGGCCGCGGCCGGCGTCTTCACGTCGAACCTGATGACCGCGGCGCCGGTGCAGGTCTCCCGGGCCAACCTGGCCGCCACCGGTGGCCGGGCCGCGGCGGTGATCCTCAACAGCGGCAACGCCAACGCCGCCACCGGCGGGCCCGGGCGGGACCACGCCCGGGCGATGGCGGCCGACGTCGCCGGCGAGCTGGGCTGCGCCGAGGACGAGGTCCTGGTCTGCTCGACCGGGCTGATCGGGATCCCGCTGCCGATCGACGTGATCCGGGCCGGCATCCCCGACGTCGTCGCCTCGGGGTCGGGCTCGCCCGAGGGCGGCGCGGCGGCGGCCGAGGCGATCCGCACCACCGACACCCAGCGGAAGGAGGCGGTGGCCACCGCCGGGGCCGCCACCGTCGGGGGCATGGCCAAGGGAGCCGCCATGCTGGCCCCGTCGATGGCCACCATGCTCGCCGTGCTGACCACCGACGCCGACGTCTCGCCCGAGGTGCTCCAGCGGGTGCTGTCCGCCGGTGTGTCCGGGTCGTTCAACACGCTGCTGACCGACGGGTGCACGTCGACCAACGACACCGTCCTGATCCTGGCCTCGGGGCTGGCCGGCCCGGTCGACGAGGCCGCGCTGGCCGACGCCGTCGCCGCCGTCTGCACCTCGCTCGCCGAGCAGATGGCCGAGGACGCCGAGGGCGCCACCAAGGTCGTCCGCCTGACCGTGAAGGGCGCGGTGTCCGACGCCGAGGCCCGCACCGGTGCCGACCGCATCGCCCGCAGCCTGCTCTGCAAGTGCTCGTGGTACGGCCGGGACCCCTACTGGGGCCGGCTGGCCAGCGAGCTGGGGTCGGCCGGCATCGGCTTCGACCAGGAGCGGATCTCGGTCGCCTACGGCGGCGTCACCGTCGCCGCCGAGGGCGTGACCATCGATCACGACGCCGCCGCCGTGGCCGCCCACATGGACGCCCGCCACCTCGACATCGTCTGCGACCTCGGCCTGGCCGACGGCACCGCCACCGTCCTGACCAACGACCTCACCCACGCCTACGTCGACGAGAACATGGGCACCTCCTGACCCTCGCCCCGTAGCCTCACCCCGCCACCGTCGATGGCCCGCTGGCGCCGCCAAGCCAGCCCCCCGATGACACCGAGGAGCCTCCTCGTCGCCCGGTGAGCCGGGCCACCCGGTCCCGACCCCGGGACATCCGCACCCAGCGCCGCCCGACCGCCCACTCCTGCTGGGGCCACCTCATCGTGGCTCCGCTGTGGGTCGCCTACGGCGCCAACCTCGGCACCCTGCTCCGCACCTGCGACGCCGTCGGCGCCTGCATGGCCGTCCCCGACACCCCCCACTACCGGGAGGCGCTGGCCAAGGGCGACACCCTCCCGCGGCGACCCCACATCCACCGGGTGCGGGGCTCGAAGGAGGGTTGGATCCGCCGGGAGGTCGAGCGGGGATCGACCGTCGTCGCCGTCGAGCTGGCGGAGGGCGCGATCGCCCTACCCCGGCTCGAGCCGGCGCGGGCCCGGACCGTCGTCCTCCTCGGCCACGAGCACCGGGGCGTGCCCGACGAGGCCATGGAGCTGGCCCACGCCGCCGTCGAGATCCCGATGGTCGGCATGGGCGCCAGCCTCAACGTCGCCGTCGCCGGCAGCCTCGTCCTCTACCGCCTGGCGGGCCTGGCCTGATCGCAGACGTGGTCGTCGGCGTCGACGAGGGCGCCGCAGGCGTCGCACACCCGGTCGAGCCAGCAGGCGGGATCGCCGCCCTGGTCGTCGAGGTCGTCCTCGGGCTCGTCGGCGGGGGGCACCCCTCCAGGGTGGCCTACCAGTCGGCGTCGGTGTAGTAGTCGGTGACCGTGTCGGTGGCGGCCCAGCTCGACGACGGGTCGTAGCCGGTGTCGACGGCCCCGGCGTCGTAGCCGGCGGTGGCGTCGTAGCCCGTCGTGTCGACGTACCCCGGGTCGACGTAGCCGGCGTCGGCCACCCCTGCGTCGACGTAGCCCGGGTCGACGTAGGTGTCGTCGACGTACCCCGGATCGACGTAGCCGGTGTCGACCACGCCGGGATCGGCGTAGCCGGTGTCGACGTAGCCGTCGTCGGCGGGGGCCGTGTAGCTGGCGTCCCAGAGGTCGCCGGCGGCGCTGTCGGCGGCCAGCGAGTCGGCCTCGTGGGCGTCGGACACGCCGTTCCAGTACTCGACCCCGGCCTCGTCACCGGCGTAGTACGCCTCGGTGGCGTTGCTGTTCGCGTCGATGCTGGCGCTCCACGAGTCGAACGAGGCGTCGGTGGCCTCGAAGCTGGCCGCGGCCAGGTCGGCGGAGGAGGCGGCTGCCGCGGTGGTGTCGTCGAAGTCGGTCACGGGGCGACGGTCGCACGGGTGTGCGACCCGATCGTTACCCATGACGTTTGCATGGACATGCACGACCGTGCATAGGATTGGCGGATGGCCGATCCCAAGCCCCCGCTCGACCTGGCCGGCATCGACGCCGCCACCCGAGCCGGCATCCTGGTCGAGGCGCTGCCCTACATCCAGGCCTTCGCCGGGCGCACCGTGGTCATCAAGCTGGGCGGCAGCGCCCTGGTCGACCCGGCCCTGGCCCAGACCTTCGCCGCCGACGTCGTCCTGCTCCGGGCGGTCGGGATCAAGCCGGTCGTCGTCCACGGCGGCGGCCCCCAGATCGGCGCCCACCTGGCCCGGCTGGGCAAGGACACCGAGTTCCGGGACGGGCTGCGGGTCACCGACGCCGAGACCCTCGAGGTGGCCCGGATGGTGCTGGCCGGGCAGGTCGGCCGGTCGATCGTCAGCGCCGTCAACCAGCACGAGTCGGTGGCGGTCGGCCTCTCGGGCGAGGACGCCGGGCTGATCACCGCGACCCAGCGGGACCCGAGCCTCGGCTACGTGGGCGACGTGGTCGGGGTCGACCGGACGATCCTCGACACGCTGCTCGCGGCCAGCTTCATCCCGGTCATCTCCACCATCGGGGCCGACACCGGCGGCCAGGCGTTCAACATCAACGCCGACAGCGCCGCCATCGCCGTGGCTGAGGCGCTCGACGCCGAGAAGCTCGTCTACCTGACCGACGTCCCCGGCGTGCTGACCGACGTCGAGGACCCGTCGAGCCTCGTCTCCCGCCTGTCCGTGGCCCGGGCCCGCCTGCTGATCGCCAACGGCGTGATCGCCGGCGGGATGATCCCCAAGGTCGAGGCCGCCCTGGCCGCGGTCGAGGGCGGCGTCGGCTCGTCGCACATCCTCGACGGCCGCATCCCGCACGTCGTGCTGCTCGAGCTGCTGACCCACGAGGGCGTCGGCACCATGGTCACCCGGACCGCGGAGGGAGCGGCATGAGCACCATCGACCCGCCCCTGATGCCGACGTACCCGCAGCCGCCGATCACCATCGTGCGGGGCGAGGGGACGAAGGTCTGGGACAGCGAGGGCCACGAGATCCTCGACTTCCTCACCGGCCTGGCCGTGTGCTCGCTGGGCCACAGCCACCCGAAGGTCGCCGAGGCCGTGAGCGAGCAGGCCCACACGCTGCTCCACGTCTCCAACCTCTACGGCAACGAGATCGGCCCGCAGGTCGCCGCCACCCTCGACCGGCTGCTCGGCGACGGCCAGCCGATGGGCGGCCGGGTCTTCTTCTCCAACTCGGGCGCCGAGGCCAACGAGTGCGCCATCAAGCTGGCCCGGAAGTTCGGCGGCCGGGGGCGCCACGTCGTGGTGTCGGCCCTCGGCTCGTTCCACGGCCGCACCCTCGCCGCCCTGGCCGCCACCGGCCAGCCGGCCAAGCACGAGCCCTTCCAGCCCATGCCCGAGGGCTTCCGCCACGTCCTTTGGGACGACCTCGGCGCGCTGGAGTCGGCCCTCGACCCGAGCGTCGCCGCCATCCTCCTCGAGCCGGTGCAGGGCGAGGGCGGGGTCAACCCGGCGAGCGCGGCCTACTTCCAGGGCGTCCGGCGGCTGTGCGACGAGCGGGGCATCCTGCTGATGGTCGACGAGATCCAGACCGGCCTGGGCCGGACGGGTCGCTGGTTCGGCCACCAGCACTTCGGCATCGAGCCCGACGTCGTCACCTTCGCCAAGGCGCTCGGCAACGGCGTCCCGATCGGGGCGTGCTGGGCCAAGGCCGAGGTGGCCGAGGTCTTCGTGCCCGGCGACCACGGATCGACCTACGGCGGCCAGCCCTTCGCCACCGCCGCGGCCCGGGCCGTGCTGGCCGAGCTGGAGGCGATCGACGCCCCGCGGCTGGCGGCCGAGAAGGGGGCCCGGCTGGCCGACGCGCTGGCCGACCTCCCGGGCGTGGACAGCGTGCGGGGGATGGGCCTGCTGCTCGCCGCCGAGCTGGCGTCCGGCATCGCCTCGAAGGACGTGGCGGCGGCCGCCCTCGACGCCGGGCTGATCGTCAACCCCGTGACCCCGACGGCGCTGCGCCTCGCCCCTCCGCTGACCGTGTCCGACGAGGAGATCGACCAGGCCGTGGCCATCCTCGAGAAGGTGCTGAGCGCATGACGACCACCCGTCACTTCCTGGAGGTCGACGACCTGACGCCGGGCGAGCTGGAGGAGGTCCTCGTCCTGGGCCAGTCCCAGGCCCTGCACCGGGTGATGGAGGGGCGCGGCGCCGCCCTGCTCTTCGAGAAGCCGTCGGCCCGGACCCGGCACTCGACCGAGATGGCCGTGGTCCAGCTGGGCGGGCACCCGGTGTACGTGCGGCCCGACGAGGTCGGCATCGACACCCGGGAGACGGCCGAGGACCTGGCCCGCACCCTGAGCCAGTTCCACGCCGCCATCTGCGCCCGGGTGTTCGAGCACTCGGTCCTCGAGCGGATGGCCGGTGCCGGCAGCGTGCCCGTCGTCAACCTCCTCTCCGACGCCGCCCACCCCCTCCAGGCCGTGGCCGACCTCCTCACCGTCGCCGCCGAGCGCGGCCTCAACGGCACGTCGCTGGCCTGGGTCGGCGACTTCTCCAACGTGGCCCGGTCGCTGGCCCTCGCCTCGGCCATGGTCGGCGTCGAGGTCCGGGTGGCCTGCCCCGAGGGCTACGGCCCGGCCGATGCAGACCTGGAGAAGGTGCGGTCCCTCGGCGGGACGATCGAGGTCGCCGACACGCCGGCCGAGGCGGTCGCCGGCGTCGACGCCGTGTCCACCGACGCCTGGTACTCGATGGGCCAGGAGGCCGAGGCGGCCGAGCGGCGCCCTCTGTTCGAGCCCTACCGGGTCGACGCCGCCCTGATGGACCGGGCCGCGCCGGAGGCGATCTTCCTCCACTGCCTGCCGGCCCACCGGGGCGAGGAGGTCACCGACGAGGTCCTCGACGGGTCGCGGTCGCGGGTGTGGCCACAGGCCGAGAACCGGCTCCACGCCGCCCGGGCCGTGCTCGCCTTCCTGCTGGGCGTCCGGCCGTGAGCACCGGCGCCGCCCGCGACGGCTCGCAGAAGATGGGCCGGACCCAGCGCCAGCACATCGTCGGCCGCCTGTTGGCCACCCACCGCGTCACCAGCCAGGAGCAGCTGGTCGAGCTGCTGGCCGCCGAGGGCATCTCGTCCACCCAGGCCACCGTGTCGCGGGACCTGGTCGACCTGGGCGCCATCAAGGTCCGGGCCGGCGATGGCGACTCGACCTACGCCATCCCCGAGCAGCCCCACGCCCACAAGGCCCCCGATGACCACCTGCGCCGGATCTTCGGCGACTGGGTCGTCGAGGTGAACGCCACCCACAACATCGTCGTGCTGCGCACGCCCCCGGGGTCGGCCCACGTCGTCGGCTCCGCCCTCGACCGCGCCGACCTCCCCGAGGTCGCCGGCACCGTCGCCGGTGACGACACGCTCTTCGTCGTCGTCACCGACCCCGACCACCCCGTCACCGGCCCCACGGCCGCGCTCGCCCAGCGGCTGCGCGACCTGGCGGGCCTCAACCCCACAGACTGAGAGAAGCAACGATGGCGAAGCGCGTCGTCCTGGCCTACTCCGGAGGCCTCGACACCTCCGTGGCCGTGAAGTGGATGATCGAGAACTACGGGGTCGAGGTCGTGTGCCTCGCCGTCGACGTCGGCCAGGCGTCCGACGACTGGGACGTGGTGAAGGAGCGAGCCCGGGCCGCCGGGGCCGTCGAGGCGATCGTCGTCGACGCCCGCGAGGAGTTCGCCGAGGACTTCGTCGCCCCCGCCCTCAAGGCCAACGCCATGTACGAGGGCCGCTACCCGCTGGTGTCGGCCCTGTCACGGCCGGTCATCGTCAAGCACCTCGTCGAGACGGCCCGCTACCACGGCGCCGACGCGGTGGCCCACGGCTGCACCGGCAAGGGCAACGACCAGGTGCGCTTCGAGGTGTCGACCCGGGCCCTGGCCCCCGACCTCGAGGTGCTGGCGCCGGTGCGGGGATGGGGCATGACGCGGGAGGACTCGATCCTCTACGCCTACGACCACGACATCCCGATCATGGCCACCAAGGAGAAGGTGTACTCGATCGACGACAACCTCTGGGGCCGGGCCATCGAGTGCGGCGAGATGGAGGACCCGTGGGCCGTCCCGCCGCAGGGCGTGTGGCTGCTCACCAAGCCGACCGAGACCGAGCCGCGGGACATCGTCATCGGCTTTGAGCAGGGCAAGCCGACCTCGATCGACGGCGAGCGGCTCGGGATGCTCCAGGTCATCGAGAAGCTGAACGCCCTCGTCGGCGCCTACGGCTGGGGCCGGATCGACATGGTCGAGAACCGGCGGGTCGGCATCAAGAGCCGGGAGACCTACGAGTGCCCGGCCGCCCTGGCCCTGATCATGGCCCACAAGGACCTCGAGTCGATCTGCCTCGAGCGCGACCTCGACCGGGAGAAGGCCCGCATCGAGCCCCGCTACGCCGAGCTGATCTACGACGGGCTCTGGTTCAGCCCGCTCAAGCAGGCCTTCGACTCCTTCGTCGACAGCAGCCAGGAGTTCGTCACCGGCGAGGTGCGCATCCGGATGACGCCGGGCAACGCCACCATCACCGGCCGGCGCAGCCCCCACACGCTGTACGACTACGGCCTGGCCACCTATGACGCCGAGGACAGCTTCCGGCACGAGGACTCGGCCGGCTTCGTGCGCCTGTGGGGCTTGGGCATCGAGACCTGGGCCGCCCGCCAGGGCAGCGACCGGATCAAGGACTAGCTGTGGGGTCGTCCGAGGGGTCCGGCAAGACCCTCTGGCACGGGCGGTTCGCCGGCGGGCCGTCGGAGGCGCTGATGGCCTTCACGGTCAGCCTGCCGTTCGACCAGCGGTTGGCGGCGGTCGACATCGCCGGGTCGCGGGCCCACGTCCGCGGCCTGGTGCGGGGCGAGCTGCTCTCCTCCGACGAGGCCGGCGCCGTCCTGGCCGCCCTCGACCACGTCGAGCAGGAGCTGCTGTCGGGCGACTTCGCCTTCGTCGAGTCCGACGAGGACATCCACACCGCGGTCGAGCGCCGGGCCACCGAGATCGCCGGTCCGGCCGGGGCCAAGATCCACACCGGCCGCAGCCGCAACGACCAGGTCGCCACCGATCTCCGGCTCTGGACCAAGGAGGCGCTGGCCTCGGTGGCGGCGGGCGTGCTCGCCCTCCAGGAGGTGCTCGCCGCCCGGGCCGACGAGGTCGGCGACGCCTACCTCCCCGGCTACACCCACCTCCAGCAGGCCCAGCCGGTGCTGCTGGCCCACCACCTGCTGGCCCACGGCTGGGCCCTGGCCCGCGACGTCGACCGGCTCCTGGCCTGCCGCGACCGGGCCGATGTCTCGCCCCTCGGCGCCGGCGCCCTGGCCGGCTCGTCGCTCCCGCTCGACCCCGAGGGCACGGCCATCGACCTCGGCTTCGCCGGCGTCTTCGACAACTCGCTCGACGCCGTCAGCGACCGGGACTTCGTGGCCGAGGCCCTCTTCGTCCTCGCCCTGATCGGCGTCCACCTCTCGCGGATCGGCGAGGAGTGGGTGCTGTGGTCGAGCGAGGAGGTCGGCTTCGTCACCCTCGACGACGGCTACTCCACCGGCAGCTCGATGCTGCCGCAGAAGAAGAACCCGGACATCGCCGAGCTGGCCCGGGGCAAGACCGGTCGCCTCGTCGGCAACCTCACCGGCCTGCTGGTCACCCTCAAGGGCCTGCCCCTCGCCTACAACCGGGACCTGCAGGAGGACAAGGAGCCCCTGTTCGACTCGGTGTCGCAGGTCGGCCTTGCGCTCGCCGCCATCACCGGGATGGTCGACACGGCCACCTTCCGCCTCGACCGCATGGCTGCCGCCGCCGACACGCCGGCCGCGGCGGCGACCGATCTGGCCGAGTGGCTGGTCGCCCGGGGCACCCCGTTCCGGGACGCCCACGCCGTCGTCGGCGACCTCGTCCGCCGCAGCCTGGCGGGGGAGGGCTCGCTGGCCTCGCTCGTCTCGTCCTCCGAGCAGCTCGGGGAGGAGGCGGCGGCCCTGATCGCCCCCGGCATCCCCGTCACCCGGCGCACGACGAGGGGCGCCGGTGGCCCCGACGCCGTCGCCGCCCAGCGCCAGCGCTTCGCCGCCCGCCTGGAGACCGACCGGGCCCGCCTGCCCCAGCCCTAGCCGTCGGTCGGGGGCGGGGGCGGGGGCGGGGGCGCCAGGACGATGGCGACGCCGGCCAGGACGACCGCGGTCGGGAGGCCGAACAGCAGGGCGATCCCGCCCCCGATGTTGGCGCCGACGCTCCCGGCAGTGAGCAGCCGCCCGGCCCCGCCGAGGACGAGCCCGGCGGCGGCCGCCAGCGCCAGCGCGCCGAGGGCCCGCGGCCGGAGGGTGGGACCGGCCGCCCGCACCAGGGCCCGCCCGAGCAGGCCGGCCAGGGCGATGGCGACGACGGCGACGACCAGCTCGGCCCATCGCGGCGGGTCGGGCACCTCGACGACGTGGTCCAGCTCCCGCCCCGGCTCCGCCGTCTCGTCCAACGGCCCGATCAGGCACCACGTCGCCACCGCCGTCACCGCCACCAGCCCCACCGCCATCACCCGTCCCACGGTGGGGGCCCTGCCCTCGGCTCGTCAGAGGAACCCCTTCGCCCGAGCCCAGGCGACGAGGATCATCGAGCCGAGGGCGACTGGCCGTCGGGCTCTGGTCGTCAGCGGCGCTTCGGCGGATGGCGGCGGTAGCCACGACCTGATGGCCTTCCGCACCCGGGTCCCGGTCTCCGCCACGTCGTCCGCGAGGGACTGGATCTGATGGAGACGGGGATGGCACGGCCAGTCCGCCGGGTGTCGACGAAGGCATTCGGTGCACATGGGGTCTTCGGTCGCATCGGCGGCGCGCAGCAAGGTCACTCCTGACGGGCCGCCTGCCGGGTAGGGCCGGTGGAGATCGCTCTGCTGTCGACAGCCGTCGGCGGTACCGTCGGTCGATGCACAGGAGCAGGATCGGGGTGGTGCTGGTCGATGCGCCGGCGTCCACCTACGACGCCACGACGGCGTTCTGGGGTGGGGTGAACGGGACCACGCCCGAGGGCGACGACGGGGCCCACGGGACCTACTCCCACATGGGCCTCCTCGGCGCCGGGGTCCGGCTGGAGGGGCAGCGGCTGGAGGCGGCCGACGACGCCGCCCGGGTCCACCTCGACGTCGAGACCGACGACGTCGCCGCCGAGGTGGCCCGGCTGGAGGGCCTCGGCGCCACCGTCGTCGAGCCCCGCCACGATTACGTCGTGATGCGGGACCCGGCCGGCCTCCTCTTCTGCGTGATCCCGGCCTGGACCGACGGCTTCGGCGAGCACGCCAGGGTGTGGGCATGACGTTCAGGCACGAGATCCGGGTGCGGTACCAGGAGTGCGACATGCAGAGGGTGGTGTTCAACGCCCACTACCTGGCGTACTGCGACGAGACGTCGGCGGCCTGGATGCACGAGGCCTTGGGCTGGACCGGCACCGACGACGACGTCGACTGGATGCTCGTGCGGGCCGAGGTCGACTGGCACGGCTCGGCCACCTACGGCGACACCATCGCCATCGCCGCCGAGGTCGCCCGCTGGGGCACCACGTCGTTCGCCCTCCGGTACCGGGGCGCGGTGGGGGAGCGGCCGGTCTTCACCGCCCTGATCACCTACGTCAGCGTCACCCCGGGCGCCAACACCAAGACCGTCGTCCCCGAGAAGCTCAAGGCCGCCCTCGGCGACCCCATCCCGGGCTGACACCGTTCTGATCAGTGAGCGTTGCGTCCACGCAACGCTCAGTGATCAGAACGGTCGGGGGCCGGGCTGACGTGTGCCGGGCCGGGCGGGCTGGGTACGGTCGATCCCTCGTGAGCAGAGGGAGCGACGGAGGCAGACCGGACGGGTACCGGCCGCAGCTGGACGGGATCCGGGCCCTGGCGGTCGTCGCCGTCATCCTCTTCCACCTGGGGTACGAGTGGATCCCGGGCGGCTTCGTCGGGGTCGACGTCTTCTTCGTCCTGTCCGGCTACCTGATCACCGGGCTGCTGCTGGCCGAGGCGGCGGGGTCGGGCGAGCGGCGCACGATCGGGCTCGGCCGCTTCTACGCCCGCCGGGCCCGGCGCCTGCTGCCGGCCTCGCTGTTGGTGCTGGTGGCGGTCATCGTGGGGGCCAACACGCGGCTCGACCAGGTCGACCAGCAGCGGGTCGGCACCGACGCCACCTGGTCGGCCCTCTACGCCGCCAACTGGCGCTTCGTCTCCGGCGGCGTCGACTACTTCACGCCCGGCGACGTGCCCAGCCCGCTGCAGCACTTCTGGTCGCTGGCCGTCGAGGAGCAGTTCTACCTGGTCTGGCCGCTGCTGTTCCTCGGGCTGTGGAAGGTGTCGACCCGGAGGCGGGGCGTCGAGGCGACGGGCGGGCTGCTGGCGGTGACCCTCGTCCTCGCGGTGGCCAGCGCGGTGGCGAGCGTGCAGCTGGCCGGGACGAACCTCGGCTACTTCGGCACCCACGTCCGGGCCCACCAGCTGCTGGCCGGGGCCGCCCTGGCCATCGCTGCCCGCCGGTGGCGCTGGCGCGACCGCATCCCCAGCGGCCCGGCCACCAGGGCGGCGGGGATCGCGGCCAGCGCCGGCGGGCTCCTCGTCCTGGCCCGGCTGGCCCACACCCTGGACGGGAACGCCGCCTACCCGGGGTGGGACGGGCTGATCGTCACCGCGGCGAGCCTGGCCCTGATCGCCGGGCTCGACCTGGCGCCGGCGCACCTCCTCACCCGGGTCGTCGGGGCCGCCGCCCCGGCCGCGGTCGGCCGGCTCTCCTACAGCCTCTACCTCTGGCACTGGCCGGTGATCGTGTTCGCCCCGCTGGTGGCCGGGAGCCCGGAGGAGCCGGCGGAGGTGAGCCGTCTCGTCGTCGCCGCCGTGACCGTCGCCCTGGCCGGCGCCAGCTACCTGCTCGTCGAGCGGCCGGTCCGCTTCCGCCTCGCGCCGAAGGCGCCCCGCCCGGCGGTGGTGGCGGTCGGGCTGGCGCTGTCGATCGTCGTCTCGGTCGTCGGCGTCCCCTTCCTCCAGCCCCGCGACCCCTTCGCCGAGACGGCCCTGGCCGCGGTCGAGGACGTCGCCCCCAGCGGCCCGTGCCCCTACTTCCGGGAGGAGTGGGGCCCGCCGTCGCAGTCGGAGGTGTGCGTCTACCGGCAGGGCGGGCCGACGACGATCGCCCTGGTCGGCGACTCCCACGCCCAGCAGTGGCAGCCGGCCATCGACCGCATCGCCGCCGAGCACGACCTCACCGTGATCCGCCTCACCCGACGGGGCTGCCCGGCCAACGCCCTGACCGTGCAGTCCTACGACGACCAGGGCATCGTCCGCACCGACGTCCCCTGCACGATCTGGCGCGACCGGGTCTACGCAGCGATGGTCGAGGACTACGACCCCGACCTCATCTACGTCGAGACCCGCTCCCACGACTGGGCCTTCGAGCAGGTCGAGGCCGACGGGAGCGAGCGGACGGTGGAGGCCGACGACCCCGATCACCTCGACCTCTGGGCCGACTCCTGGGACCCGAGCCTCGACGTCCTGACCGCCGGCACCGGCCGGGTGGTGGTCAGCGAGACGCTGCCGCAGATCCCGTTCCGGGTGCCCGCCTGCCTGGCCGAGCACGGCGCCGACACCGACGCCTGCGACATGCCGCTGGCCGACGACGAGCGGGTGGTCGCCTACAACCAGGCCCTCCGCGATGTGGTCGAGGAGCGCGACGACCCCGACGTCACCCTCGTCGACCCCACCCCGATCGTCTGCCCCGACGGCACCTGCCCGGCGATGATCGACGGCCGCATCGTCCACCGCGACGACGACCACATCTCGGCCACCTTCGCCCGGGCCTCCGCCGGTGCCTTCGAGCGCATGCTGCAGGAGGCGGGGGTGCGGCTACCGGCTTGACCAGGGCGGGGCGCGCCCTGGACGATGCCCTGTGGCCGATCTCGTCGCCCTGCTCACCGATCGCCTGGCCCCCGCCTTCGCCGCCGTGCGCGACGCGGCCTGCGCCGAGGCCGGCACCGACCCGGCCGAGGTCCCGGCCCCGCCGACGGTCAGCCGCAGCGACCGGGCCGACCTCCAGGCCAACGGGGCCCTGGCCCTGGCCAAGCGGCTGGGCCGCAACCCCCGCCAGGTGGCCGAGGCGGTCCTGGAGCAGGCCGACCTGGGCGACCTGGTCGAGGCCGTGGAGATCGCCGGCCCCGGCTTCCTCAACCTGACCCTCGCCGACGAGGCCATCGCCGGGCTGGGCCGCACCAGCGCCGCCGACCCTCGTCTCGACGTGGCCCCCGACGCCGCCGCCGGGACGGTCGTCGTCGACTACTCGGCGCCCAATGTGGCCAAGGAGATGCACGTCGGCCACCTGCGCTCGACGGTGATCGGCGACGCCCTCGTCCGCATCCTCGAGCACCTGGGCCACGAGGTGAAGCGGGAGAACCACACCGGCGACTGGGGCACGCCGTTCGGGATGCTGATCGAGCACCTGGTCGACGTGGGAGAGGACGAGGCCGTGGCCGAGCTGTCCGTCGGCGACCTCAACCGCTTCTACCAGGACGCCCGCAAGAGCGTCGACGCCTCCGCCGAGTTCAAGGAGCGGGCCCGCGAGCGGGTCGTCCTCCTGCAGTCGGGCGACCCCGAGACGCTGCGGCTGTGGCAGCTGCTCGTCGACCAGTCGTCGGCCTACTTCCAGGTGGTCTACGACCGGCTCGGCGTGCTCCTCACCCCCGACGACATCGTGGGCGAGAGCGCCTACAACGACGCCCTGCCCGGCATCGTCGAGGACCTCCGGGCCACGGGCCTGCTCGTGCTGGACGACGGCGCCGAGTGCGTCTTCCCCCCCGGGTTCACCGGCCGCGACGGCGAGCCCCAGCCGATGATCGTGCGCAACCGCAACGGCGGCTACGGCTACGCCGCCACCGACCTGGCCACGATCCGCCACCGGGTCGACGTCACCCACGCCGAGCGCATCCTCTACGTCGTCGGCGCCCCCCAGCGCGACCACCTGGAGATGGTCTTCGCCGTGGCCCGGATGGCCGGCTGGCTGCCCGAGGGCGTCGTCGCCGAGCACATCCCGTTCGGCAACCTCCTCGGGGCCGACCGCAAGATGTTCAAGACCCGCTCCGGCTCCTCGGTGCGGCTGGTCGACCTGCTCGACGAGGCGGTCGAGCGGGCCGAGGCCACCATCGCCGAGCGCAACCCGGACCTGGTGGGCGACGAGCGCACGGCCGTGGCCCAGGCCGTCGGCATCGGTGCCATCAAGTACGCCGACCTGTCGAGCGACCGGGTGAAGGACTACGTCCTCGACTTCGACCGCATGCTCGCCTTCGAGGGCAACACCGGGCCGTACATGCAGTACGCCCACGCCCGCATCCGGTCGATCTTCCGGCGCGGCGAGGTCGACCCGGCCACGCTCGACCCCTCGGCCCTGGTGATCGGCGAGCCGCAGGAGCGGGCCCTCGTGCTGGCCCTGCTCGGCTTCGAGGCCGTGGTCCGCCAGACCGCCGAGACGGCCAAGCCCCACCAGCTGTGCGGCTACCTGTTCGACCTGGCCCAGACCTTCACGTCGTTCTACGAGGCCTGCCCGGTCCTCAAGGCCGAGGACGAGTCCGTCCGGGCCAGCCGTCTCGTCCTCTGCGACCTGACCGCCCGCACCCTCTCCACCGGCCTCGGCCTCCTCGGCATCGACGCCCCGGAGCGGATGTAGCTACCCCCGCCGGCCGGCGAGGAGGTCGAGGGTCCAGGTGCCGTCGTCGTCGGCGATGGCGAAGGTCGTGCCGCCGGTGGGGACGGACACCCAGCGGTTGTCCATCCGCGGGTAGCCGTCGACGGGCACCTCGATGCCGTCCACGACGATCGGGCCGGTCGGGCCGACCTCGAGCAGCCCCTCGGCGGGGGAGGCGTAGGCGACGGTGAAGCCGCGGTGGGCCCCGTCGTCGCCCCAGCCGAGGTCCTCGACCGCGACGGTCGCGTCGAGCACGGCCGCCCGGAAGGCGGCGAAGGAGCCCCAGCGGTCGACGTCGCCGACCTCGCAGATCCAGACGTTCTCGGGCCCGCCCGCGGCGACCAGGTCGAAGGGCTCGGTCAGGCCGTGGGTGGCCGTCGTGGCCGGGTCGTGGGCCCGCCAGGCGACCGGTCGCCACGACCACAGGGCGACGTAGCCGTCCCGCCGCCGGGCGATCACCCAGTGGCCCTCCAGCGAGACCTCGTCGAAGCGCTCGGTGGGCACGAAGGCGTGGGTCTCCTCGGCGTACCCGAAGCCGGCCAGCACGTCGAGGTCCGGCGGCCGGAAGCCGGGGGCGTACTGCACGACGACGGCCCGCCCGTGCTGGGTGGCGCGGGGGAGGGTGGCGCTGCCGGTCCAGTAACGGTCGCCGTCGAGGTAGTCGCCGGCCCGGGCGGTGGGGCCGTGGCCGGGGTGGGTGGTGAAGACGACGGCGTGCTCGTCGAGGGTCGCCTGCCAGACGTGGTGCTGGTAGCCGGCGCAGCCCGGCCGGTACGACTGGGCCGTCGACAGCATCCCGTGGCCGTTGCGCCAGGTGCAGGTGTCGACCCGGGTGAGGAGGCCGGCGTTGACCATCCGGTGGAGCCCGTGGGCCAGCCCCTGGAGCGTGGGCCGGTCGTCGCCCAGCACGTCCCGCACCGCCCGGATGTGGGCGAAGAGGTGCCCCTCCCAGAGCCGGTGGCGGTCGAGGGCGTCGAGGGTGAGGGGGACGATCTGCCACGGCGTCAGCGCGCCCCGGTCCCACCAGTACGGCACCATCGCCGGGTCGGTGTAGGAGAGGCCGTCGGCGCGCACCGGCGGGGTCCAGTCCGGGGGCGGGGGCTCGGCCGGGTCGAGCGGCGTGCCCATGCCCTCGCAGTCGAGGACCTCGTCGGTCGACCGGGCGATGCGGACCAGCACGGCCGGCGGGCGGTAGCGGTGGCAGCGGGCGAGGAACGTCGCCGCCTCGTGGAGGGGGAGGAGCTCGTGGTCGTCGCCGTCGTCGAGCGGCCACGGCTCATCGGTGCGCTCGTCGAGCACCTTCAGCGCCGAGAAGCACGTCTGCCGGGGGCCGGCGGCCTTGAACCGCATGTAGGAGCGGCCGTGGGTCGATCCCAGGGTGGCCCGGTGCGCGTGGAGGGCGAGGTCGAGCAGGACGAGATCGGCGAACGTCGCCGCCCGCTCGGCGATGGCCGGGTCGTCGGCCAGCTCGGCCAGGGCGAGCAGCGGGACCAGGTCCTTCTCGGCGTAGGCGTCGGAGTGCCACTCGCTGAACCCGTCGGCCGCCTTCTCGTCGAACCACGCGGCCAGGGCGACGGCGCTGCGGGCGACGTGCTCGGCCCCGGTCAGGCCGGCGCAGGCGAAGGTGACGTCGGCGAGGGCCTGGCCGGCGAGGTGCTCGACGGCGTGGAAGATCAGCCGGTGGTTCTCGGACCAGTACCAGCGGGCGTCGACGGTGCCCTCCGGCGGACCGGGGTCGGTGTACCAGTAGCGGAAGCCGACCAGCCGCTCCCGGACGGCGTCGACGACGGGCGCGGGCAGGGCGTCGCGGTCCCGGTACCAGAGCAGGAGGAGGCGGAGGACGTCGAAGTCGGCGCAGTCGAGCCACCCGTCGATCCGCCGGAACCAGCCGGCGACGACCTCCGGGGTGAGGTCGTCGAGCGCGACCGTCGTCCCGTCCCGGCGGGCCCGCTCCAGGTGGTCGAGCAGGTTGAGGATCGACCCCGGGTGGCGGACCGTCGTCGCCGCGGCCAGGTACTCCTCCTGCCGCCCCCGCCACCACGCTGCGTCCACCAGGCCGTCGTCGCTCACCGCGCCGGACGGTAGCGGCCTGCGTGGCCGGGCCGGGGCGGGGGAGCGGTGCCGGCCATGAGCGGCGACGGCTTCACCGACACCATCGGCCTCCGGGTCGTGCACGCCGACGAGGGCGACGAGGCCGAGGCGGCCCTCGACGCCGGCGACGACCACCTCAACCGGCACGGCACCGTGCACGGCGGGGTGATCGCCACCCTCGTCGACTCGGCCATGGGGGCGGCGGTGGCGCGCGACGACGTGGCCCCCGTGACCATCGCCCTCAACGTGACCTACCTCGAGCCGGCCCCGCCCGGCCGCCTCGTCGCCCGGGCCCGGGTCCGGCGCCGGGGCTCCCGCATCACGATCGTCGAGGCCGACGTCACCAGCGGCGACGACACCGTGGCCCACGCCGTGGCCACGTTCACCACCGTGGGCTAGGCGGGCTCCATGCCCGGCACCCGGGTGGGGAGGCGCCCGGCGGCGGCCAGGCCGACGACCGCCGCGGCGATGCCCAGGGCGAAGGCCAGGGCGACTCCCGTCGAGCTGGCCCAGCCCCGGGCGTCGGCCAGGGCGATGAGGGCGCCGCCGGCGCCGGTGCCCAGCGAGACGCCGAGGGTGTCGCACAGCTGGAGCGAGGCGGTGGCCTGGCCCTCCCGGCCGGGGTCGGCCGAGCCCAGCGCGCTGACCGACAGCGGGGAGTAGGCGAGGCCCATCCCCAGCCCGCCGATGCCCCACGCCGGCAGCGCCCACCAGGCCGACAGCCACAGCGCGGTGGCCAGCATCCCGGTGGCGCCCACGCCGATCAGCAGGAAGCCGATGCGGTCGAGGGTGCGGGGCCCGAGCCGGCCCAGCAGCCGCTCGGTCGACCACGAGCCGCACGTCCACAGCACCGCGCAGACGGACAGGGCGGCGCCGGCGATGCGGGTCGAACCTCCCCGCCCCTCGGTGGCGGCCAGCGATACGTAGGCATCGGCACCGAAGAAGGCCCAGGTCAGGAGGCCCCGGACGGCGACGATGGCGGGCAGGCCCTCGGCCAGGCGTGTGGTGCCGGTCGGGACCAGGCGGAGGAAGGCGGGCACCGCGATCGGCACCCCGACGGCCACCAGGGCCAGGGTGAGGAGCGGCGCCGAGGCCGTGCCCCCGGCCAGCACCAGGCCCACGCCGAGCACGAGCAGGACGACCCGGAGGAGCCGGTCGCGGTCGGCCGCCTCGTCGACGGGCTCGTCGTCCTCGGCCGGCACCCGGTCGAGCCGGCCCAGGGCGGGCACGGCGATGACGGCGGCGACGACGACGAGGGGGATCAGCCCGAGGAAGACCCAGTGCCACGACGCCGCCTCCTCCACGAAGGTGGCGATGGTGGGCCCGGTGATGCCGGGGATGACCCAGGCGGTCGAGAAGACGGCGAAGACCCGGGGCCGGATGGCGGGCGGGTAGCCCCGGGCCACGCTGGCGTAGGCCGACGAGGGGATGGCGCCGGCGCCGAAGCCCTGGGCCAGCCGGGCGGCGACCAGCACCGGCATCGAGGTGGCCAGACCGCCGACGACGAGGCCGAGCGAGAACAGGGCGAGCCCGGCGGCGAAGGGCACCATCGGGCCCTTGCGATCGGTGAGGATCCCGGTGACGACGATGCCGCCCAGGTTGGCCAGGAAGAAGCCGCTGAAGACCCAGCCGTACAGGGCCCGGCCGCCGAGGTCGTCCTCGACGGTGGGCATGACCGTGGCGATGGCCAGCGACTCGAAGGCGACGAGGGTGATCGTCATCACCAGCCCGAACGTCAGCCGGCGCCGCTCGGGGGCCCACACACCGTCGCTCGCCGACGGTTCGGCGTCCCCCTTCGCGGCATCGAGTGCGGTCACGGGGCCAACCTAGGCTTGCCGCCATGCCCTTCGACGATGTGATCACCGACCTGGACGGCCTGCGGCAGATCTACCCGGAGCCGCACCCGGTCGTGGTCGACAAGGGCATCGACCACGTCGACGAGACCGCCGCCGGCTTCATCGCCCGCTCGCCCTTCGTCGCCCTCGGCACCTACGGACCCGCTGGGGGCGACGTCTCGCCCCGGGGCGGCCCGCCCGGCTTCGTGCGGGTGATCGACGAGAAGCGCATCGCCATGGGCGACCTGATCGGGAACCGCCGGCTCGACAGCTACACAAACGTCATCCAGGACGGCCGCGTCGGCCTGCTGTTCCTGATCCCGGGGCTGGGCGAGACGCTGCGGGTCAACGGCACCGCCGTGCTGACGACGGACCCGGAGATCCTCGACGCCGTCTCCTTCCCGGGCGTGAAGGCCACCGCGGCCCTCGGGATCGACGTCGAGGAGGTCTTCCTCCACTGCGCCAAGGCCTTCCGCCGCTCGGCTCTCTGGGACCCGGCGACATGGCCCGCCAAGGACGACCGCCCCTCGCCGGGCGCCATCTTCAAGGCCCACATGGCCATCGAGGGCGCCACCGCCGAGCAGATCGAGGCCAACCTCGAGGCCGACTACGAGGTCGGCCTCTGGCACCCCGGCCAGTAGCTACGTGCCGCCCAGCAGGGGCGCGAGGCGGTCGAGGGCGGCCTTCCAGTGGGCCCGCTGGCGCTCGCGCTCCTCGGCGTCGGCCAGGTGCTCCTGGTGGAACCGGACGCTGGTGCCGGTGGCCGACGGGCGGACGACGACCTGCACGGTCGTGGGCCGGCCCTCCCGCCCCGGCGGCTGCAGGGTGAGGCGGATGCGGTCGACGGGGCGGAGGCTCCGCAGCTCGCCCTCGGTGCCGTCGTCGGTGCGATAGGGGGCACCGACCTCGTCGGGGACGACGGCACCGGCGCCGAGCCACAGCGGCAGCCCCGGCCCGTCGACCAGCACGTCCCACGCCGCCTCGGGCGGGACCGGGAAGGTGCGGGAGACGCCGATCTCCCACCCGGCGTCCTGGGTCAGTCCGGTGGGGCTCATGACGCCCGGTCTACCCCCTGATGCGGACGGCACCCGTCCGGGTCCTCCCGGGGGAGCAGCGACCACCTCCCGGGGGAGGAGCACGGCCGGTGCCGGGGCCCCTACCGTCCGGAGGGTGGAGCCGGCCCTCACCGCCCGTCGGCAACTGCTGCTCGACCAGGCCGGCACCGTCGTGGCCATGGGGTTCGCCGCCGCCGACCTGGCCGTCAACCAGCCCGGGACCCGCCAGGACGACGGCTGGTCGTGGGCGATCTGGGTCGCCCAGGCGGTGGCCCTCGTCCTCCGCCGGCGGGCGCCGCTGCTGGCCGGGGCGACGTGCGTGGCGGGCGTCGTCACCTGGGCGGCGATGGGCCACATCGGCGAGCTGCTCAACCTCCCCGGCATGGTCGCCCTCTACCTGGTGGCCACCGAGGGCGACCGGCGGCGGACCCTGGTCGTGGGGACGGTCGCCGTGGTCGTCGGCGGCGTGGGCACCTTCCTCGGTCGCCACGACACGTCGCCGGTGCTCGACGCCGTCTGGCCCGTCGTCCCCCTCCTCCTCGGCGAGGTCGTCCGCCAGCGGCGGGAGTGGCGCGACGAGCACCTGGCCCGGATCGAGGCCGAGGCCACCGCGGCCCGGACGCGGATCGCCCAGGAGGTCCACGACGTGGTCGGCCACACCCTGACGGCGGTGAACGTCCAGGTCGGCGTGGCCCTGGCCGCCTTCGACAGCCGCCCCGAGGCGGCGCGCGAGGCCCTGGTCGCGGCCCGGTCGGCCAGCCGCGACGCCATGGACGAGATCCGGGCCGCCACCGCCCTGTTGCGCGACGGGAGCCCCACCGTCCCGGCCCCCGGCCTGGCCGACGTGGCCGACCTGGTCGCCGGGGTGGAGGCCGCCGGGCTGGCCGTCGACCTCACCGTGGACGGACCGGCCGTCGGCGGGGTGGTCGGCCTGACCGCCTACCGGCTGGTGCAGGAGGCGCTGACCAACGTCCTCCGCCACTCCGGAGCGGCGACGGCCCGGGTGCGGATCGGCCCGACCGGCGGCGGGCTGGGCGTCGAGGTGGCCGACGACGGCCGTGGGCCCGGCGGTGGCGAGGGCCTCGGGCTGGTCGGGATGGGGGAGCGGGTCGGCGCCCTGGGCGGGTGGCTGGAGCACGGCCCCGGCCCGGCGGGCGGCTTCGTCGTGCGGGCCTGGGTGCCGGCCCCGTGAGCGTGCGGGTGGTGCTGGCCGACGACCAGGCGGTGGTGCGGGCCGGCTTCCGGGCCCTGCTCGACCTGACCGACGACCTGGTCGTGGTGGGCGAGGCGGGCGACGGGGACGAGGCGGTGCGGATCACCCGGGCCGCCCGGCCCGACGTCGTGCTGATGGACGTCCGCATGCCCGTCCTCGACGGCATCGCCGCCACGGCGGCCGTCACCGCCGATCCGGCCCTCGTCGCGACCCGGGTCGTCGTCCTGACCACCTTCGCCCTCGACGAGTACGTCCTCGGCGCCCTGGCCGCCGGGGCCAGCGGGTTCCTGCTCAAGGACGCCGAGCCCGAGGCCGTCTGGGACGCGGTCCGGCGGGTCGCGGCGGGCGAGGCGGTCCTCGACCCGGCCGTCACCGCCGCCGTCGTCGCCGAGCTGGGCCGGCGGTCGCCCCGGCGGGTCGATCCCGAGCGGCTGGCGGTCCTGACCGACAAGGAGCGGGAGGTCCTGGCCCGGGTCGCCGCCGGCCGGACCAACGCCGAGATCGGCGCCGACCTGCTGATGAGCCCGCTCACGGCCAAGACCCACGTCAGCCGGATCATGGGCAAGCTCGGCGCCCGCGATCGGGTCCACCTCGTCGTCATCGCCCACGAGACCGGCGTGGCGTAGGCGATCGCCTCCCGTCGGCGGATGCGCAAGGGCGCTCGCGCCCGGACGATGACGGCGTGATCGAGATCCGTTCCCTCACCAAGCGCTACGGGCCCGTTGCCGCCGTCGACGACCTGAGCGTCACCATCGAGCCCGGCCGGGTCACCGGCTTCCTCGGGCCCAACGGGGCCGGCAAGTCGACGACCCTGCGCATCGCCCTCGGCCTCGTCCGGCCCACCGCCGGCACGGCCACCATCGCCGGCCGGCCCTACGCCGAGCTGCGCCACCCGCTCCGCCGGGTCGGCGCCCTGCTCGATGCCCGGGCCGTCCACCCCGGCCGCACCGCCCGCCACCACCTGGAGGCCCTGGCCGTCACCAACGGCATCTCGCGGGCCCGGGTGGAGGAGGTGCTCGGACTCGTCGGGCTGGCCGATCGGGCCGACGACCGGGCCGGCGGGTTCTCCCTCGGCATGGGCCAGCGGCTCGGCATCGCCGCCGCGCTGCTGGGCGACCCCGAGGTCCTGATCCTCGACGAGCCGGTCAACGGGCTGGACACCGACGGCATCCGCTGGATCCGGGCCTTCGTGCGGGGCCTGGCCTCCGAGGGCCGGACCGTCCTGGTGTCGAGCCACCTGATGGGCGAGGTCGAGCTGGCCGCCGACCACCTCGTCGTCATCGGCCGGGGCCGGCTGCTGGCCGACGCGCCCGTCGCTGCGGTGGTCGAGCGGGCCGCGGGCGCCGGTGCCCGGGTGCGCGTCGCGTCGCCATCGGTCGAGCTGCCCGGCCTCCTGGAGGGGACCGGGGCGACGGTGACCGCCGAGACCGGAGGAGGCTGGCTCGTCGAGGGGACCGCCGCGACGGCGATCGGCGAGCTGGCCGCCGCGCACGGCATCGTCCTCCACCGACTGGAACCGACCCGGTCGACCCTCGAGGAGGCCTACACGGCCATGGTCGACCGATGAGCGGCGCACTGGCGGGCGAGGTCCGCAAGCTGCTGACGGTCCGGGCCCTGTGGGGGACGCTGGCGGCCTCGGGGCTCGTCACCGTCGCCATCGCCGTGTTCGTCGGCCTGACCGGCAGCCTCCAGCCCGACGACACCGTCCTGGGCGGATCGCTGACCGGCGTGGTCGTCGCCCAGCTGCTGGCCGGGGTGCTGGGGGCTCTCGTCATGACGTCGGAGCAGGGGACCGGCACCCTCGCCGCCACCGTCACGGCGGTGCCCCGCCGGACGACCGTGCTGGCCGCCAAGGCGGTGGTGGCGGCGACGACGGTGACGATCGTCGGGCTGGCCGCCTCGGTGGTGGCGGTGGCCGTCGGCGCCGTGCTGATCGACGGCGGCCACCCCGCCGGCTCGGCCTTCCCGGCCCTGCTCGGCGTGGCCCTGGGCCTGGGGACGGCCGCCGTCCTGGGCCTGGCCGTCGGCACGCTCTTCCGCCACACCGGCGGCGCGGTGGCGGCGGTGATCGGGATCGTGCTGCTGCCACCCCTCCTCGGCCCGCTGTTCGGCGACCTGCAGCCGTGGGTCGTGGGCCTGTCGCCGGCGACGTCCCTCCAGAAGATGACCCAGAGCTCCGACGCCTCGGCCGAGGTCGCCGGCTCGCTGGGCCCGTGGCCCTCCCTGGCCGCTGTGGCGGCCGTCGCCCTGGTCCTGCTGTCGGCCGCAGGACGGTCCTTCGGGCGGCGGGACCTCTAGCCGGTCAGAGGACGGTCGGCTCGACGATGTCCATCGACCACTCGGGCATCGTCCGGGTGACCGGGTCGTACGACTGGAGCCACGTCGGCAGGAAGTACGGGTCGGCCATGGCGCTCGGGTGGTGGCCGGCCAGGGCGGCACCGGCCATGGCCGGGCCCAGCTCGAACCAGAACCCGAGCGACCAGCCGATCATCCGGATGTGGGCCATCGGGTTGAGGATGCGGCGGCTGGCGACCAGGCCGGTCAGCGTCCCGATGCTCGTGAACCAGGCCATCATCAGCATCGCCGTGACCATGCCCAGGGCGAACGACGGGCGGCTGCCGCCCCGGGCCCGGTGGACGTCGAAGGCCACGCTCTTGTGCTCGACCTCCTCGGCCAGGTGCCAGAGGAAGAGGGTGGTGGCGGTGCGGTCGGCGCCCCGGAAGAGGTACGACGAGCGCTTGTCGACCCAGCGGGCGACCATGAAGGCGACCGTCTCGAAGCCGGCGGCGTAGGCCAGCCCGAAGCGGGTCGAGCGGCGGTCGAGCCAGCGGTAGGAGGCCGCCATCCAGCGGTCGACCCGGCGGAGCGACGGCCGCTTGGCCAGCAGGATGCGGTTGAAGCGGGCGTGGGCGCCGTGGTGGGCCGACTCCTGGGCGACCCACGTCTCGGCCTCGGAGCGCAGCGGCTCGTCGAGGTCGTCGAGCACGGCCCGCACCGAGCGGACGACGTACGGCTCGACGTGGGGCATCAGCATCGACACGGCGTTGGCCACCGCCGACAGCTCGGGCTGCTGCGGCGACCAGTCGGGCTCGAGGTCCTCGGGCCACTCGAACCGCACGCGGCGCACCATCGTCACCCTCCGGTCATCGGCAGGGGGCTCCGAGCCCTGAGCACCTCGGCGGTGTGGCGATCGGCGGGGAGGAAGGCCTCGATCACCAGCTCGTCGAGGGTGACGTCGACCGGCGTGCCGAAGGTGGCCACGGTGGCGATGAAGGCCAGCTCGCCCTCGTCGGTGGCCAGCCGCAGCGTGATGGCGGGCCGCGGGTCGTGCTCGGGGGCGGGCGTGTAGGCGCCCTGGGCGGCGATCAGGTCCTTGAGCTCGGCGGCCAGGTCGGCCAGGTCGGCGCGGCCGGTGACCATCGCCTCCCGCTCCAGCCGGCCGATCGTGTGGTCGGCCCACTCGCCCAGGTTGACGATCCGGGAGCCGAGGCCGTCGGGGTGGAACGTCAGCCGCAGGACGTTGATCGGCGGCTCGAGCAGCGCCGGCGCCACCCCCTCCAGGAACAGGGCGGCGGCCTGGTTGGCCATCACCAGCTCCCAGCTCCGGTCGGCGACCACCGCCGGGTACGGCTCGTGGCCGGCCAGCACCAGCCCCAGGGCCTCGCGCACGGCGGCCATCCCGGGGTCGGACAGGTCGGTCTCCCGGAAGGCGGGGGCGAAGCCGGCGGCCAGCAGCATCCCGTTGCGGTCGCGGAGGGGGACCTCCAGCTGCTCGGCCAGGTGGAGCACCATCTCGCGGCTGGGCTTGGCCCGCCCCGTCTCGACGAAGCTCAGGTGCCGGGGCGACACGCCGGCCTGGTGGGCCAGGTCCATCTGGCTGATGCGGCGGCGGCCCCGCCAGGTGCGGAGCAGGACCCCGAGGGGCGGCGTGCGGTCGTCCATCTCGATCCAATCGTGTCGGCGGAGCCGACCCCTTCAGGGTGGTGGGCGGGGTCGGAGGACGTGACGGTACGAGGCCTTGGGAAGCAGGGCGATGACCTCTGAGGTAGCGACGTGAGCAGCGATGAGGTGGTGGCGCGTGGCGGGTGCCCGCGTGTGATGCTGCACGGGTGGACCTCGACGCGCTGATCTCCTCCATGCCCTTCGCCGTGGCCAACGGGGTGACCCTCACCTCCGCCTCCGTCGACGAGGTCGTCGGCACCCTCGACTGGGCGCCCGACCGCTGCACGATCGGCGGCGTCCTCCACGGCGGCGCCCTGATGAACCTGGCCGACAGCCTCGGGGCGATCCTCGCCTACCTGAACCTCCCCGAGGGGGCGATCGGGACGACGACGATCGAGTCCAAGACCAACCTCTTCCGGGCCGTCCGGGAGGGCACCGCCACCGCGACCACGACGGTCCTCCACGCCGGCCGGACCACGATCGTCGTCCAGACCGACGTCCGGGACAACCGCGGCAAGCGCGTCAGCCTCACCACCCAGACCCAAGCCGTCCTCCGCGGCTGACTCGGATGGTGCCAGGCACCATCCGAGTCGGTGCGGACCGGGTCAGCGGGCGGGCCGGGGGCCTCGCAGGAGGCGGCCGGGGCGGGCGCCGGTGAACTCGTCGTCCTCGCGGACGACCTGGCCGGCGGCGATGGTGAAGCGGTAGCCGCGGGAGCCCTGGACGAAGCGGCGGGCGCCGGTGGGGAGGTCCCACGCCATGCGGGGCGGGTCGATGGCGAGGGCGTCGAGGTCGATCACGTTGACGTCGGCCCGCAGCCCCGGCGCCAGCAGCCCCCGGTCGAGGAGGCCGTAGTGCTCGGCCGTCTCCCGGGTCTGGCGCCGCACGATCAGCTCGAGGGGCAGCTGCGGCCCCCGCACCCGGTCCCGGGTCCAGAAGGCGACCATGAAGCTGGGCGTCGAGCCGTCGCAGATCGAGCCGACGTGGGCGCCGCCGTCGGCCAGGCCCATGCGGGTCCGGGGGTGCTGGTGCAGCTCCCACAGGGCGTCGAGGTTGCCGTCGCTGTAGTTGAACAGCGGGTAGTAGAGGAGGCCGTTCCCGTCGTCCTCCATCAGCACGTCGAAGGCGACCTCGGCCGGGTGCCGGCCCTCCCGCTCGGCGATGGCGGCGACGGACTGGTCCGCCGGCGGCTCGTAGTCGGTCTCGCCCCGGAACGGGAACATCTTGTGCCACGAGGACGTGAGCGACGCGACGAACGGTCCCATGTCGGCCCGCTCGCCGTGGATCAGCGCCCGGCGGGCCTCCGGGTCGGCGGCCAGCCGGGCGACCCGCTCGGCGGGGGAGAGGAAGGCGACCGGGCCCCACCCGGCGCTGGTGGAGAAGGGGTGGATGGTGGCCGACCAGCCCATCAGGAGCCCGACCGGGCGGCCGTGGACCTGGCCGTAGACCTCGACCCCGTCGGCCCGGGCCTGGTCGAGCAGCCCGGCGACGTCGCGCCACAGGTCGGGGGCGGCGTCGGTCTGCTGGAAGTTGAAGGTGACCCGCCGGCCCGAGCGCTGGGCGAGACGGCGCATCCAGTCGAAGGAGGCGGGGACGTCGGGGTGGTGGAGGGCGCCCTGGAAGACGCCGTGGCCGGCGTTCTTGAGGGCGTCGCCGAGGGCCATCACCTCGTCCTCGTCCGCCGACGTCCCCGGCACCAGCTCGCCGTCGGCCGACCGGTGCAGCGGCGTGCGCGACGTCGAGATCCCCAGCGCGCCGGCCTGGAGGGCGGTGGTGGCGAGCCGCTCCATGGCGACGAGGTCGTCCGGCGTCGCCGTCTCGTTGGCCGCACCCCGGTCGCCCATGACGTAGGCGCGGAGGGCGCCGTGGGGGACCTGCGTGCCGACGTCCATCACCCAGCTCCGGCGGTCGAGGGCGTCGAGGTAGCCCTCGAAGCTCTCCCACTCCCACTGGATGCCTTCGGTGAGGGCGGCGCCGGGGATGTCCTCGACCCCCTCCATCAGCCGGATCAGCCACTCGCGGCGGTCGGGGGCGGCGGGGGCGAAGCCGACCCCGCAGTTGCCCATCACGACGGTGGTGACGCCGTGCCAGCCCGACGGGGTCAGCTCCGGGTCCCACGTCGCCTGGGCGTCGTAGTGGGTGTGCATGTCGACCCAGCGGGGGGTGACGGCCAGGCCCTCGGCGTCGACCTCCCGCCGGCCCCGGCCGACGTCCCCGCCCACCTGGGTGATGCGGTCGCCGTCGAGGGCGACGTCGGCGGTGACGGGCGGGGCGCCGCTCCCGTCGACGACGGTGCCGTTGCGGATCACGATGTCGTGCACGGATCCCGAGGCTACGTCCGTCCCGGTGTCCCCCGCCGTTCTGATGGCCGCCGTTCTGATCGGCCACGGGGCCAGAAGTGGGTCGCTCACCGATCAGAACGGGCGTCGCTAGGTTCGGGCCCGTGGACCTCGCCGATGCCGCCGACCACGTCGCCCTCGGGGCCCTGCAGGCCGCCTACGGCGACGCCGTGACCCGGCGGGACTGGGCCGCGGTGGTCGCCCTGTTCGAGCCCGACGCCACGGTGACCCTCGACCTCGGGCGGGGCGAGCCCCGGGTGCTCGGCCCGGTCGAGCTGGTCGCCTTCGTCGAGCAGGCGATCGACCGCTTCGACCTCGTCCTCTTCACCATCCTCAACCGGCTCGTGCTGAGCGTCGACGGCGACGACGCCACCGGCCGGGTGTGGCTGGCCGAGGTGCGCCAGGACGCCGAGGGCGTGCCGTCGACCGCCTACGGCCGCTACGACGACGTCTACCGTCGCCGCGGCGACGTGTGGCGGATCGCGGCGCGCCGGTACCGCTCGATCGCCCGCACGGCCCCGCCGGGATCGGGTGCCGCCTTCGAGGTCGTGCACACGCACCGTGCCGGCTGAGCGGGGGTCCAC
>JBQGCF010000007.1:0-4640 GCA_052038315.1 Iamia sp. | reverse complement strand
AGCAGCAGGGCGCCGAAGAGCAGGGCGATGCGGGTCAGCTCACCGGCCGTGGCCCCCTCGGTGGCCCGGTCGACGAACCGCCCGAGCAGCAGCTGGGCGACGACCGGCAGCCCGACGGCCACGAGCAGCATCGCCGTGATCGCCCCGATGGCGCGCCGCTCCGGTCGCAGCTCCCCGAGCAGCAGCATGGGGAGGACCGTACCGATGGTGGGGCCGGCGGCCCCGACGAGTTACTCGATGACGAGGACGACGTCGCCGGCGCTGACGGCCTGGCCGGCCTCGACGCGGATCTCCTTCACCGTGCCGTCCTTGTCGGCGGTGATGGCGTTCTCCATCTTCATGGCCTCGAGCAGGCACACGGTCTGGCCGTTGGTGACCTCGTCGCCCACGGCCACGGTGACCTTGACGATCGTGCCCTGCATGGGGACGGTGACCGAGCCGGACCCGGCGGCCGCGGCGGCCCCACCGGCCTTGCGCTTGGGGCGGGGGGCGGCGGCGCCACCACCGGCGACGGCGACCGGGGCGGCGGCCGAGGCCGGGACCCACATGGCGACCTTGAAGCGCTTGCCGTTGACCTCGACGTCGACGTCGCGGCGGACCTTCTCCTCGGGCTCCTCGCCGTCCTCGGCGGGCGCGGCCGGGGCCGGGTCGACGCCGACGTCGCTCAGGTCGAGCACCTCCTCGACCCACTTGGTCGAGTGCTGGGCGTTGCGGAAGTCGTCGTGGGCGAGGATGGCGAGGTCGGCCGGGAGGGTGGTCTTGATGCCCTCGATGACGAACTCGCGGATCGCCCGCTCCATCCGGCCGATGGCGGTGTCGCGGTCGGAGCCCCAGACGATCAGCTTGCCGACGAGGTTGTCGTAGAACTGCGAGACGGTGTCGCCGGCCGAGTAGCCGCCGTCCCAGCGCACGCCGAAGCCCTGCGGGATCGACAGGTTCGTGATCGTGCCGGGGGAGGGGAGGAACTTGCCGCCGGCCGGGTCCTCGGCGTTGACCCGGACCTCGATGGCCCAGCCCCGCAGGTCGATGTCGTCCTGGGTGAAGCTCAGCTCCTCGCCCGACGCGACCCGGATCTGCTCGCGCACGAGGTCGATCCCCGAGATCAGCTCGGTGACGGGGTGCTCGACCTGGAGGCGGGTGTTCATCTCCAGGAACCAGAAGTCGCCGTCCTGGTAGAGGAACTCGACGGTGCCGGCGTTGTAGTAGCCGCACGCCTTGGCCACCTTGACGGCCGCCTCGCCCATCGCCTGGCGGGTCTCGGCCGGGAAGTCGGGGGCCGGGGCCTCCTCGATCAGCTTCTGGTGGCGGCGCTGGGCCGAGCAGTCGCGCTCGCCGACCCACACGACGTTGCCGTGGGTGTCGCCGATGATCTGCATCTCGACGTGGCGGGGCTTGGTCAGGTAGCGCTCGACGTAGCACTCGTCCCGGCCGAAGCCCTTGAGCGCCTCGGACTGGGCCGACTCGAGGGCGCTGTGGGCCTCGGCGGCGCTGTTGACGACGCGCATGCCGCGGCCGCCACCGCCGTAGGCGGCCTTGATGG
This sequence comes from Iamia sp., assembly GCA_052038315.1. Classification (GTDB taxonomy): domain Bacteria; phylum Actinomycetota; class Acidimicrobiia; order Acidimicrobiales; family Iamiaceae; genus Iamia. The sequence continues at coordinate 3,100 of JBQGCF010000007.1, read as the reverse complement.
CGACCGGCCAGCCGTGCTCCTCGCCGAAGGCCACGACCTCGTCGCCGGACTGCAGGAACTCGGTGGTGCCGGGGACGCCGTCGACGCCGGCCTCCTGGGCCGCGATGCGGCTCGACACCTTGTCGCCCATGACCTCGATGGCCTCGGGCGGCGGGCCGATGAAGGTGACGCCCCGCTCGGTGATGGCCCGGGCGAAGTCGGTGTTCTCGGAGAAGAAGCCGTAGCCGGGGTGGACGCCGTCGGCCCCCGACTGCTCGATGACCTCGAGGATCTTCTCGGTGTTCAGGTAGCTGTCGGCCGCCGTCTCGCCGCCCAGCGCGTAGGCCTCGTCGGCGATCCGGACGTGCAGGGCGTCGCGGTCGAGCTCGGAGTAGACGGCGACCGTCTGGATGCCCAGCTCCTGGCAGGCACGGATGACCCGGACGGCGATCTCGCCCCGGTTGGCGATGAGGATCTTCGAGAGCACGGGTGCATTGCTAATGGGTGGCGGGGGTCTCACACCAGCACACGGGCCTGCCAATGTGACGTCGTGACCACGTTCGGGTTGGAGCAGGTGAGGGCGGCGGTGGCGGGGACCCGGTTCGCCGATGTCCGGTGGGTGGCGTCGACCGGCTCGACCAACGCCGACCTGCTGGCCCTGGCCGCCGACGGGGCGGGCGAGGGCGTCGTCCTCGGCGCCGACCACCAGACCGCCGGGCGGGGTCGCCGGGGCCGGACGTGGGAGGCGCCCCGCGATGCCGCCGTCCTCGTGTCGGTCCTGGTCAGGCCGCCGGCCCCGGCGGTCGACCTGGTCACGCCGGCCGTGGCGGTGGCCGCCGCCGCGGCGGTCGAGTCGGTCGTGGGGGTCGCCCCCGGCGTGAAGTGGCCAAACGACCTGGTCGTGGGGGGCCGCAAGCTGGCCGGGATCCTGGCCGAGGCGTCGTGGCCCCCGGGCGCCGACATCGCCTCGGGCTGGACCGCCCCGGGGGAGGGCACCCGGGTGCCGGTGGTCGTGGGGATGGGCCTCAACGTCCGGGCCGCGGGCCGGGACCCGGACCTGGACGGCGTGGCCATCGCCTGCGACGAGCTGGGCGGGTCGGCCGCCACTCGGGAGGACCTGGTGGCGGCGTGGCTGGTCGAGCTCGACCGCTGGTACGCCCGGGCCGTCGACCCGGCCGGTCGGGACGACCTGTGGGCGGGGTGGCGCGAGCGATCGGCCACCCTCGGCCAGCGGGTCCGGGTCGACCTAGGGGCCGACGACCTGGTCGGTACGGCCGTCGACATCACCGCCGGCGGCCAGCTCGTCGTCGAGACCTTGGAGGGCGAGCGCCGCACCCTCGCGGTCGGCGACGTCACCCACCTCCGCCCCGCCTAGCCCCCGAACCTTGTACGCGATCTACCCCTGAGAGGTAGATCGCGTACAAAGTTCGGCTCTCAGGGGTCGAGGGTGCGGGCCTGGAGGGCGGCGAAGGCCTCCATCGCCGCCGTGGTCAGCGGGCCCCCCGCCGAGACCAGGGCGGTGCCGTCGACGTGGCCGATGGGTTGGACGTCCCGCGTCGAGGAGGTCAGGAAGGCCTCGTCTGCGGTGCGGAGGTCGTCGAGGGTCAGGGCCTCGGTCTCCTCGGCCTCGACCACCTCGAGGACGAGCTCCCGCGTGATGCCGGCCAGGCAGGCGGTGCTCAGAGCGGGGGTGAGCAGGCGGCCGTCGCGGGCGATGAAGACGTTGGAGCCGGTGCCCTCGCTCAGCCGGCCGTGGACGTCGGCGAAGATCGCCTCGCTGGCCCCGACCACGTGCGCCCGGGCCCGGGCCAGGACGTTCTCGGCGTAGGAGGTCGACTTCACGCCGGCCAGCCCGCCGGTGGGGTTGCGGGTGAAGGGGACGGTCGCCACCGCGGCCGTCGGCGGCCAGGCCGAGGGGGGACCGGTGACCAGCAGCACCGTGGGCCCGTCGGTGCCCCGCTCGCTGCCGGCCGGACCGGGCCCGCCGGTGATGGTGAGGCGGAGCCGGCCGACCTCGGCGGGTCCGGCGGCGGCGATCACCTCGGTGCAGGCGGCCCGCAGCTCGTCGTCGGAGCGGCCCACGTCCAGCGCCAGCGAGGAGGCCGACGTCCGCAGCCGGCGCAGGTGGCGGGTGAGGGCGAAGGCGGTGCCGTCGACGACCTTCATCGTCTCGAACACGCCGTCGCCCACGGTCAGCCCGTGGTCGGTCACGGGCAGCCGCGCCTCGGCGGTCGGCATCACGGCCCCGTCGAGCCAGCACCAGGACGTCATGAGGCCCGAGCCTGGCACGTGCGCTTGACTGCACGGCGTGCACATCGAGTTCACCGACGAGCAGGAGGCGCTGCGGGCGGTCGTCCGCGACTTCGCCACCACCGCCATCGCCCCCCACGCCGAGGAGTGGGACCGCGACCACACCTTCCCGGTCGAGGTCGTCCAGCAGATGGGCGAGCTGGGGCTGTTCGGCATCCCCTTCCCCGAGGAGTACGGCGGCGGCGGGGCCGACCTGACCACGCTGTGTATCGCCATCGAGGAGCTGGGCCGGGTCGACCAGTCGATGGCCATCACCCTCGAGGCCGGCGTCGGCCTGGGCGCCAACCCGATCCACCGCTTCGGCACCGAGGAGCAGAAGCAGCGCTGGCTGCCCGACCTGTGCGCCGGCCGGGCCCTCGGCGGCTTCGGCCTGACCGAGCCCGAAGCCGGCAGCGATGCCGGCGGCACCCGCACCCGGGCCGTCCTCGACGAGGCCACCGGTGAGTGGGTCATCAACGGCGAGAAGGCGTTCATCACCAACTCGGGCACCCCGATCACGTCGATCACCACGGTCACCGCCCGCACCGATCCGCCGGGGAGCAGCGGCCGGCCGGAGATCAGCGCCATCGTCGTCCCCTCGGGCACGCCCGGCCTGACCGTCGCCCCGCCCTACCGGAAGATGGGCTGGCACGCGTCCGACACCCACGGCCTGGCCTTCCAGGACCTGCGCGTCCCCGAGGACCACCTGCTCGGAGAGCGCGGTCGGGGATTTGCCGGCTTCCTGTCGATCCTCGACGAGGGCCGCATCGCCATCGCCGCCCTGGCCGTCGGCGTGATCCAGGGCTGCCTCGACGAGTCGGTCGCCTACGCC
>JBQGCF010000006.1:0-12624 GCA_052038315.1 Iamia sp. | reverse complement strand
CGGCCGTCGCCGCAGGCGGGGCGTCGTGATCGACACCATCGCCCGCCACCGCGGCGCCCCCTTGCGGACCGAGCCCTTACCGTCCAGGCCGGTGTGGGACGGCACCGAGCGCGCTGCGCTCGACCGGGCCCTCGAGCAGGGCGAGTGGTGGCGGGTCGGCGGCCAGGAGGTCGAGGCCTTCGAGCGCGAGTTCGCCGAGGCCCACCGTGCGCCCGCCGCCCTCGCCGTCACCAACGGCACCGTCGCCCTCGAGCTGGCCCTCGAGATGCTCGGCGTCGGCCGTGGGGACGAGGTCGTCGTCCCCGCCTTCACCTTCATCTCGACGTCGGTCGCGGTGCAGCGACGGGGGGCCACGCCCGTTCCCGTCGACGTCGACCCGGTCACGTACTGCATCGCCCCCGATGCGGTGGCCGCGGCGGTGACCGACCGGACGCGGGCGGTCATCCCCGTGCACATGGCCGGCCACGTGGCCGACATGGACGGGTTGGCGGCGGTGGCCGCCGACGCCGGCCTGGAGATCGTCCAGGACGCGGCCCACGCCCACGGCGCGACGTGGCGGGGGTCGGGGTTGGGCGAGCTCGGCTCGCTGGCGACCTTCAGCTTCCAGAACGGCAAGCTGATGACCGCCGGGGAGGGTGGCGCCCTCCTCCTCCGGGACCTCGACGAGGTCGGCGACGCCTTCCTCCGCCACAGCTGCGGCCGCCCCATCGGCGATCGGCGCTACGACCACCGCACGGCGAGCGGGAACCTCCGGCTCTCGGAGTTCTCCGGCGCCGTGCTGCGCGCCCAGCTGGCTCGGCTGCCCGCCCAGATCGACCGGCGCGCCGCCCGGTGGCGCGCCGTGGCCGACGCGCTGGCCGCCATCCCCGGCGTCGTCCCGCAGGGCGAGCGACCGGAGTGCACCCGCAACCCCCGCTACATGGGCATGTTCGAGCTCGACGAGACGCTCGACGTCGACCGCGACCTCGTGGTGGACGCCCTCCTGGCCGAGGGGGTGCCGGCGTTCCTGAACTACCCACCCGTGTACCGGACGGCTGCCTTCTGGGACGGGACCGACCCCGACACCGCCGCCCGCGAGGAGGCGCTCGCCGAGCGGTGCCCCGTCTCGGAACGGCTCGGGCGCCGCGGGATCTGGTTCCACCACCGCACCCTGCTCGGGTCCGAGGAGGACGCCCTCGACGTGCCGCGCGCCCTGGCCCGGGTGCTCGCGGCGCTGGGGTGACGGCCCGGCGGGCGCTCCTCGTCGGGGGTGGCTGGGCGGCCCGGGAGCTGTGGGGGCCGCGCCTGGCCCGGCACGCCCGCTTCGACCTGGTCGGCGTGGTCGACCCCCGCTCCGTCGGGGGTCTGCTCGCCGACCTGCCCCGGTACCCGTCGCTGGCCGAGGTCCCGCCGGGCCACGCCGACCTGGCGGTGGTCGCGGTGCCCAACCACCTGCACGTCGAGCTGGCCCACGCCGCCCTCGACCGGCACATGGACGTCTTCGTGGAGAAGCCGACCGGCACGACGAGCGACGAGGTGGCATCGCTGGCCCGCCGGGTCGGAGCGAGCGGCCGCCACGTCGTCCCCTCGACCGCGGCCCGGCACCGCACCGACGTCCGCGCCCTCCGCGACCTGGTCGATGCGGGTGCCCTCGGCGCCGTCGAGCTGCTGACGGTGGCCTGGGTGCGGGCGGCGGGCGTCCCCCAGCTCGGCGGGTGGTTCACCCACCGGCGCACGGCGGGGGGCGGTGCCCTCCTCGACCTCGGGTGGCACCTGCTCGACGTCGCCCTCTGGATCGCCGGGATGCCGGCCGTCGTGCGCGCCGCCGGCCACGGCTCGTCGTCGCTCCTCGATGCCGGGTGGGGTGCCGCCTGGCGCGACGACGCGTCCGGGCTCGGCCTGACACCGGACGTGGAGGCCGGCTTCGACGGCTTCGTCGAGACGACCGGGCCCGGCATCGCCGTCCGTGCCGCCTGGGCGTCCCACCAGCCGATCGACGTCACCACGATCGAGGTGCGCGGCGCCGACGGGGTGGCCACGCTGACCACGACCTTCGGCTTCAGCCCCCGGCGGGTGGAGGTCCCCCGCCTGGTCGTCCGGCGACGGGGCGAGGACGAGGAGGTCGTCGTCCCACCGGCCGCCGTCGGCGAGGAGTACGACGCCGCCCTCGACGAGCTGGATGCCGTCCTCGCCGGGACCCCCCTGCCCGACCGGGTGGAGGATGCCCGGCTGGTGATGGACGCCGTCGAGGCGCTGTACGGCCGGACGGCTCAGTAGGAGATGCGCAGGATCCGGCTGGTGGCGGCCATGCCAGCGGCCTCGAGGGCCCGGCGCGAGACGTGGTTGTAGGCCCAGCAGCCGGCGACGTCCCGCCAGTCCTGCTCACGGCAGCGCTCACGGAGCAGGGCGATGGTCGCCGCGCCCATCCCGGTCGCCCGCTCGGCATCGACGACCAGCACGCCGAGGCTGGCCGTGGCGGGCAGCAGCGGGCTCTCCACCAGGAGGCCGTACGCGACGGCGCGACCCCCGGACGTCACCACGTGGAGGCGGCCCCCGGCGATGTGCTCGTCGACCGGGTCGAACATCCCGTCCGCGCTCGCCTCGATCGCCGGTGCGTCCTCGGCGGTCGCGGTGCGCAGCTCGACGCCGGGCGGCACCGCGGGCGGTGGGCGGGACCCGGTGAACAGGTCGGCCTGCACGTCGACGGTGCGGTGGCCGTCCAGGGCGTGGACGAGGAAGGCCTCGTCGAAGGTCGGGACCAGGGCGCCACGGACCTGGTCCCGGTGGCGCAGCCGCCAGTAGGCCTCCCGCCCGACGCCCGTGGCCGTCGGGTCCAGGCGGAACCCGGTGACGACGCCACCGTCGTGCACCGATGCGTGCCCGACGGGTCGCCCGTCGAGCTCGATCACGAGGTGCTCGGAGGCGAGCAGGTGGTCCTCGATGAACGAGTCGGGGGGCCGGGGCAGGGCGGCGGCGTGGGCGGCCAGCGCATCCCGGACGGCGGCGAGGGGCACGGCGGTGAAGGTGACGGGCACGGGGACCTCGGCCGGACGACGGACGGCCGCAACCTACCGGGTGGTGCCCAGCGAAGGGGCCACCCCGGGTGGCACACTTGTCCGGTGGTCGGGAGGGAGGAAGCGGTGGAGCTCGCGCAGCGCGTCCTGCGGCACCACCGGGACGGCACGACGGACGTGGCCGAGGGGGTGCGGCGGATCCCCGTCGGCGAGTACCTCGACCGGGACCGCTTCGACGCCGAGGTGGGGCTGATGCGCCGAGGGCCGCTCGCCGTGGCGCCGGCGGCGATCGTCGCCGAGCCCGGCGACCACTGGGCCGTCGACCTGCTCGACCGTCCCCTGCTGGTCGTGCGGGGCCAGGACGGGCTCGTGCGGAGCTTCCTCAACACCTGCCGTCACCGCGGTGCCCCGGTTGCCGAGGCCGGGCTCGGCCACGCCCGACGGTTCACCTGCCCGTACCACGCCTGGGTCTACGACGACCGAGGCCGTCTGAGCGCCGTGCCCCGGGCCGCCGCCTTCGGGCCCGTGGACACCTGCGACCGGAGCCTGCGCCAGATCCCCACCGCCGAGCGCCACGGCCTGCTGTGGGTGTCCTTCGACGACGCCGGCGACATCGAGGACGCCGTCACCGACCTGGTCGGCGGGTACGCCGCCGAGCTCGACGGCCTGGAGCTCGACCGCCGGAGCCGGTTCTCGATGTGGGACATCGACGGGCCCGGTTGGAAGGTCGCCTTCGACGGCTACCTCGAGGGCTACCACCTCTCCACGCTGCACCGGGACTCGATCGGGCCGTCCCTCCTGCCCGACGTCGTCCTCTGGGACGGGTTCGGCCCGCACCAGCGGCTCGTGTTCGCCCAGCGGTCGATCCTGGGGCTGGCGGACCAGCCCGAGCGAGACTGGGACCCGCGTCCGCACCTCACGGTCGTGCACACGGTCTTCCCGCAGGTCTCGATCGCCGGCGGCTGGGACGACCGCGCCCTGTTCTCGACCGTCGTCCCGGGCGCCGACCCGTCGACGAGCCGGACGATGCAGACGGTGCTGCTGCGGACCGCGCCCGCCTCGAGGTCGGAGGTCATGTCGGCCCGGGCCTACGCCGGATCGATGCAGCGCACGGTGCGGGACGAGGACTACGGGGTCGGCGTCGCGATCCAGCGCGGCCTCGGCGCCATCACCGACGACGTCCTCCTCCTCGGCCGCAACGAGATCGGCGTCCAGCACTTCCACGCCGCCCTCGACGCCGCCCTGGCGGCCGGACGACAGGAGGCCGAGGGATGACCGGCGCCTCACCGGGAGGTGCCCTGGCGGTCGACGGCGGCACGCCCGTGCGCGCCGCGCCGTACGCGACCGGCCGCGGGCTGCTCCTGTGGGGCGAGGAGGAGGAGGCCGCTGCGGTGGACGTCATCCGCAGCCGGCGCCTCTTCCGGTACGGCGCCGAGGGGCCCAGCCGCTGCGACGAGCTGGAGGCGGCCCTCGGCCGCCGGGTCGGGTCCCCCCACGTCCTGTGCACGTCGTCGGGCACCGCCGCCCTCACCGCGGCGCTGGTCGGCCTCGGGATGCCGGCCGGGGCCGAGGTCATCGTCCCCGCCGTCACCTTCGTGGCCTGCGCCAACGCCGTCGTGTGCGCCCGCGGCATCCCCGTCACGGTCGAGGTCGACGACACCTTGATGCTCGACCCCGGCGCCGTCGAGCAGGCGATCACCGACCGCACCTTCGCGATCATGGTCGTGCACCTGGGGAACGTCGCCGCCGACCTCGACCCGCTGGTCGAGCTGGCCCGCCGTCACGGGCTGGTCCTGCTCGAGGATGCGGCCCAGAGCCTCGGGGTGAGCCACCGGGGCCGCCCCGTCGGATCGGTCGGGGACGCCGGGGTCACCAGCTTCCAGACCGAGAAGAACGTGACGGTCGGCGAGGGGGGAGCGGTCTTCTGCCGGGACGCCGAGGTCTTCGGGCGGGCGGCGCGGTTCCACGATCAGGGCGGGCAGTTCACGACCAACCGCGGTGGTGACCGGGGCGCCGGCTCCGAGCCGACGACGGGCTCCAACCTGCGCATGACCGAGATCGCCGCGGCCATGGGGCTCGTCCAGCTGCAGCGGCTCGACGACCTGATCGAGCGGCTGCGGGCCGCCGGCTCGGCCATCGTGGCCCAGGCGGACCCCTCCCTCGTCTGGCGCCGGATCCCCGACCCGGCCGGTGCGGCCGGGGATCCGACCTTGTTCTGCGCCGACCGCATGGCGGCCCGCCGGGTGGTCGGCGCCCTCGTCGCCGAGGGCGTACCGGCCCACACCATGTACGGGGGCCAGGTGCTGTCGAACATGCCGGCGCTCCGGGCCGGGCGGACGCCGTGGGGCCAGGAGTGGACGCCCCCGCCGCGCTGCCGGGTGAGCGAGCAGCTCCTGGGCCGGTCGGTCACGATCGGCCTGAGCCCGACCATGACGGATCGGGACGTGGCGGACGTCGGCGAGGCGCTGGCCAAGGTGGGCGCCGCCGGGCTCCTGGGCGGAGGCGACCGATGAGCGCACCGGTGGGCCGCGGCGGCAGTGCAGCCGGTGTCGTCTTCGACCTCGACGGCGTCCTCGTCGACAGCCGGGCGGTCATGGAGGCCGCCTTCGCCCATGCCCACCGGGTGGTGGTCGGCCCCGGGCCGCCGCCCTTCGACCGCTACGTCACCTACCTCGGCTGGGCCTTCGGCGACATCATGGAGGCCATGGGGCTCCCCGCCTCGATGGAGCAGCCGTTCGTCGAGGAGAGCGAGCGGCTCGTCCACGAGGTGAGGGCCCACGAGGGCATCGAGGAGGTGCTCGTCACCCTGCGGGCCGCCGGCCGGCCGCTCGCGGTGGCGACGGGCAAGGCGCGCCACCGGGCCGATCGGGTCCTGGCCGTCACCGGCCTCGACGTCCACCTCGACGCGGTGGTGGGCAGCGACGAGGTGGCGGCGGGGAAGCCCGCCCCGGACATCTTCCTCGAGGCCACCGCCCGCATCGGCGTGGCGCCGGAGGACGCGCTGGTCGTCGGGGACGCGGTCGCCGACATCGCCGGCGCCCGGGCCGCGGGGATCGTCGTCGGCGCCGCCCTGTGGGGCGAGTCCGACCGTCAGGCCCTGCTGGACGCCCGGCCGGACGTGGTCTTCGACCGACCGGCCGACATCCTCACCGCGGGGCTGGGGACCGCAGGTCGGTGAGCCTCAGCCGGCCCCGGCGTCGCCGGCCTGCTCGGCCAGGATCCGCCGGGCCAGGCCCCGGGCCGAGCCCACCATGGTCTTGTCCATCTCGTCATCCTCGAACAGGACGTCGAACCGCTCCTCGGCGGTGAGGAGGAGCTCGAGCACGTCGACCGACGTCAGCCCGTAGTGCCCGATCACGTCGTCGTCCGGCGGACCGTCCGGGACCGAGCGACCGCTCGCGGTGAGCAGCTCCTCGATCGTGGTGTACAGCACCTGCACGACCTCATCCACGTCGTCCATCACACGACCCCCTTTGCCGTCCGGCCACCATACCGACGCTCTCTGACGCTCCCTCAGAGGTCCGGGCGCCGTCCGATCGCGGTCACCGAGCGGTCCCAGAGCGCAGCGGCCAGATCGGGCTCCTGCGCCCGTGCGCTCGGCGCCACCAGGGTCGGATCGCCGGCGATCTCGAGGTGGCCGGCCGGGGCGACGAGGGCCCCGCCGGTCACCCATGGCGCCGTCGCCGCCGCGAGCATCGCCCGGGCCCCGTCGACCGGGTGCGCGATCCCGTCCCCGCCGGGGTTGACCGCCACCGAGGAGAGCGGGGCACCGATCGCCCGCAGGCGCCGGTCGAGCTCCCGGGCGAAGAGGACGTTGGCCAGCTTGCTCGCCGCGTACGCCCGCAACGGCGTCGTGCGTCCCGCGGGGCCGAGCCGCTCCAGGTCGATGCGACCGAAGCGGTGGGCACGGCTGGTCACGGTGACCACCCGCCCCGCCGGGGCGCGCCAGAGGAGCGGCAGCAGCCCGGCCGTCAGGGCCATGTGGCCGAGGTGGTTGACGGCCATGTGGCGATCGATGCCCGATGCGACCGGGGGAGCGGCGACCTGGAGGACAGCCGCGTTGGCCACGAGGACGTCCAGCCGATCGACCAGGGCCGACACTCGTTCGACCGCGCTCTCGATCGAGGCGCGGTCGCTCAGGTCCAGCTCGACGACGTCGACGGTGGCGCCGGGGACCAGAGAGATCAGCGACGCCCGGGCCCACTCGCCGAGGCCCGGCCGGCGGCTGGTCACCAGCACCCGGGCCCCTCCCCGGACGAGGTGGGTCGCGAGCTCGAGACCGAGGCCGCGGTTGCCCCCCGTGACCAGCGCCGTCGTCGCTGCGAGGGCCATCGTCCCAACGTAGACCGGCGCGCCGCCGCGGCGGACCTGCCGCAGGGCAACATGACCGGGTGACGTTCCCGACGGCCAGCCCGTCGTCGCAGGGGGTGAGGCCGGCCGGCCTGCTGGCCCTCGTCGACGCCTTCGACGCCCATCCGACCGTCCGGCCGCACGGCCTGATCGTCCAGCGCCACGGCCGCCGGGTGCTCGATGCCTCGTGGGCGCCCCACACGCCCGACCGGGCCCGGCTCGTCTACTCGCTGAGCAAGAGCTTCCTCGGCGTCGCCGTCGGCCTCGCCGTCGCCGAAGGGCGCCTCGACCTCGACGACCTGGTCGTCGACCACCTGCCCGAGGCGGCGGTCGGAGCCGATGAGCGGGTGGGTCGGATGCGGGTGCGCCACCTCGCCTCGATGTCGACCGGGCACGACCGCGACATGGTGCTCGACGCCCTGATCGCCGACCCCCAGGATCCGGTCCGGGGGTTCCTGAGCCTGCGCCCCGCACACGAGCCCGGCAGCCGGTTCGCCTACAACCAGCCTCCGGCGGCGGTGCTGTCGACGATCCTCGAGCGCCTCACCGGCGTCCACCTGGTCGAGTACCTGCGGCCCCGACTGCTCGACCCGCTGGGCATCGGCGACCTTCGCTGGGCGGACCTGCGACCCGGCGTCGCCCTCGGCTTCTCGGGCGTGTACACGACGCTCGACGCGGTGGCCCGCCTCGGCCAGCTGCACCTGGACCAGGGCCGGTGGGAGGGCCGGCGCCTGGTCCCGGCCTCGTGGATCGCCGATGCCGCCCGGCGGCACATCGCGAGCCCCGGTGAGCCCAACCCGGACTGGCGCGAGGGCTACGGCCTCCAGCTCTGGATGTCCCGCCACGGGTACCGGGGCGACGGCGCCTTCGGGCAGCTGATGGTGGTGCTGCCCGAGCACGACACGGTGGTGGCCATGTTCGCCCACGTGGTGGACATGCAACCGCAGCTCGACGCGATCTGGGAGCACCTCCTGCCGGCACTGGCGGGGGAGGGGCAGCCGCTGGGGGAGACCGAGGTCGACGAGACCCGGCTCGCCGACCGGCTGGCGGGGCTCGCCCAGCCCACCGCCCGCCAGCGCACGAGCGGTGCCGCCGGCCCGGCGCCGGAGGGCCGGTTCGCACCGGCCCCGTTCGGATCGGCGTCCCACACCACGGTGACCGCCATCGACGTGGAGGGTGACGAGATGGTGCTGCACGAGGGGGACCGAGCGGTGCGGGTGACGCTGGGCGACGGGTGGTCGGTGACCCCCGACCCGCCGCTGGCGGCCAGCGCCGCGTGCCTGGCCGACGGCACATGCGTCGTGGACCTGATCCTGCTGGCCACCCCCCACCGCCTCACGGTCACCCTCGACCCCGCGTCGACGACCTTCGCCACGTCGTGGCCGGCATCCCCGATCTTCGGCGCCGGCGTCGGCTTCCAGCTGGCGGAGATGCGCCCGCCCCCGCCATCGGCGTGACCCGCCGGTCGGCCTCCGGTGCGTCGGGGCACTGGTGGTGGCGATCTCGGCCTCCGACCGGCCGATGCAGTCTCGACAGCGTGCTGGCGCTCGACCACTGGGGCGCTCCCGGCGCCTGATCGTGGCCGTCGGGGTCGCCGTGCTGGCGGTCGGCGGCTGGTTGCTGGCCCGGCGGCTGCTGTGGCCACCGGGCAAGCAGCTCGTCACCAGCGAGATCGAGGCCCTGCAGGACATCGTGGGCGAGGACGTGAGCGACATCGACCGCTTCGAGCGGACCGACGCCCACTTCGGCGAGCGGTGCGACCAGCAGTCCGACGGCTGGACCGCCGAGCAGACGCTGATCGACAACCACTCGGAGCGCGACCCGGTCGAGATCGTCGCCGCCGTGGTGGACCGCTACCGCGGGCCGGAGGTCGTGATGCGACGTTGGCGGCAGGTCTCGACGGGGAGCGAGCTGCTGTTCGTGGCCGACCTCCGGCGGGACATGCTCGTGCGGGTCACGGTGAACGAGGGGTCGGGCGGGACGATGGACGTCCAGGTCACCTGGTGCGGCGTGGAGCACACCCCGCTGACCCCGCCCGTCGACGGCTACGACGAGGTCCCCCTGCCGCCGTGACCGGCGATCGGAGCCATGCGCGAACGTCGACGAGGGCGGATCAGCACCGAGTGGGTCCGGGCCACGGGGGGTCTCGGGTCGGTGGGGTAGCGTCCCGGTCGATGTGCGCAGGCCTCGTCCGGGCTCGGAGCGAGGAACCCGGCGGGTCGGGTCCGTGAGCCGTCGGCGTGGGCACAGGGCGGAGCACCGGGGGGATGGGCACGGGCGGGGCGACCGGAGCCGGCGCGACGTCCTGTCGTACGAGCTCGAGGTGCTGCCCGGGTTGGAGCCGATCGCCCGGGAGGAGGTGCGGGCCGCGCTCGGTGGCGGGCTCGGGACGATCGTCGGCGACGGCCGGCTGCGGGTCGCCGGGACCGTCGACCGTGCGCAACTGGAGCGGCTGCGCACCGTCGTCTCGGTCGGCCTGGTCGAGTCGTTCCGGGTGGCGCGGCCCAAGGCCCTGCTGGGCGATGCCGACCTCCGGCGCCTGGTGTCCTCGGTCGCTCGGGCGACGGAGGGGCACCGGTTCACGAGCGTGCGGCTGGCCGCGGCCGGTGCCGACACCCCCGTCATGCGGCGGATCGGTTCCGAGCTGGCCGGCCGGCTCGGCCTGCCGGTGGATCAGGAGGACGGGGACCTCGTCGTGCGCATCGTGCCCGGGGCCGACGGCGGCTGGGAGGCGATCACCCGGACGACGCCTCGCCCGCTGGGCACCCGGCCGTGGCGCACGGCCAACATGCCCGGATCGCTGAACGCCACGATCGCCGCGGCGATGGTGCGGTTGGCGAGGCCTCGGCCGGGCGAGGTGGCGGTCAACCTGATGGGGGGAGCGGCGACGATCGCCATCGAGCACGTGCTCGCCTCGCGGTCCGGGCGCGCGGTGGTGCTCGACCTCAGCCGGCGAGCCCTCCGGGCGGCGGCGGAGAACGTCGCCGCCGCCGGGGTGACCGACCGCGTCGACCTGGTCCTCGGCGACATCTCCGGCACCGGCATGCGCGCCGGTCGGGCGACGCTGATGGCCTGCGACCTGCCCTACGGGGACAAGGTCGGCACGCAGGCGGACAACGACCTGCTGTACCCGGCGGCGCTCGCCGAGGCCGCCCGCCTGGCCACCTCCACGGCGAGGTTCGTCGTGATCACCCACGACGTGCGTCGCTTCGAGCGCCACCTCAGGGCGTCGGGGGCGTGGCGCGTCGAGGAGGAGCTGCGCGTGTTCCAGAGCGGGCACCGGCCCGGCATCTGGCTCCTGCGACCCGCGGGTCCTCCGCGTCGGGACGGGGAGGGTCGGTAGGTGATGCGGAGGAGGCGGCCCGTCCCGCGCGATCACGTGGTGCTCGGAGGCCAGCGCGTCCCGGACGGCGGCGAAGGACGTGGCGGTGAAGGTGATGGTCCCGGTCACGGCGGTCAGGGGGTTGGGAAGGGGGAGCGGGTGGTGCCGAGGAGCTGGTCGAGCAGGGCCGGCTCCATGCGGGGGTCGCGGGTGGGGGCGAGGACGTCGCTGGTCGCGACGAGCCAGGCGAGGACCTCGTCGCGCAGGCGGCGGCAGGTGGCCTGGTGGGCCGGGTCCGACGCCAGGTTGGTGGTGTCGTCGGGGTCGGTGCGCCGGTCGTAGAGCTCGTCGCCCTCGTAGAGCCGGTAGACGTAGGTCCACTCGGCGGTGCGCATGGCGATCGCCCGGCCGACCAGCTCGGGGTGCTCCTGCTGGAGGGTGCCCTTGAGCAGGTACGGGTGGTGGGTGGGCATCTCGTTGAGGGGCGCCTCGTCGATGCGGAAGCCGCCCTCGCTGAAGGCCCGGTCCCGGTGCGGGCGGGTCGGGTCGGCCAGGACGGGGACGAGGCTGCGGCTGAAGTGCTGGTGGGGCAGCTCGACCCCGGCCAGCTCGGCGAGGGTGGCGGGGAGGTCGAGCATCTCGACCGGACCGTCGTGGACGCCGCCCTCGGCCACCCCGGGCCCGGCGACGACGAGCGGGTTGCGCAGCAGGCAGGCGTCGAGGCCGGAGGGCCACTTCTCGACCAGCCCGAAGTCGCCGAGGTACTCGCCGTGGTCGGTGTGGAAGACGGTGACGGTGCGGTCGCCGACCCCGGCGGCGTCGAGGGCGCCGAGCACCCGGCCGAGCTGCTCGTCGACCCGGGACACCATGCCGGCGTAGGTGGCCCGGATGGTCGCCCAGTCGTCGGGTGTGAGGGCGTCGAGCCCGGCCCGCTCCCGGACCAGGTCGACGAAGCCGGCCTTGCCCGGCCGGTGGGGGATGGGGGCCGGCATGGCGGCCGGGTCGTGGAGCGAGGCCCACGGCTCCTCGACGCCGAAGGGCGGGTGCGGGGCCATCAGGGTGAGGACCAGGACGAAGGGCTCGGGCAGCCCGGTGGCCAGCAGGTCGATCGCGGTGCGGACGGCGGCCTCGTCGGGGGTGAGCAGGTCGGTGCCGGCGAGCGGCCCGATCAGGAAGGCGTTCCGCAGCCGGTGGCCCTCGGGGTAGCGGTCCTCGTGGCCGGCGGCGAGGGCCTCGACCGAGGGGGAGACGGTGTAGCCGTGGAAGTCGGTGACGGCCGCGGTGCCGCCGGGGGCGAAGGTGTCGCCCCGGATCCCGGCCCAGGCCACGAAGTAGCCGGCGTCGCGGAGGACGGCGAGGACGTTGGGCTCCCACGGCTGGAGCAGGTGGTCGAGCGACCGGTGCCCGGCGACGTGCGGGTACCAGCCGGTCATCATCGAGATCCGGCTCTGCGAGCAGGCGCTGTGCTGCGACCAGGCGTCGGCGAAGCGCACGCCCCGGGCGGCCAGGGCGTCGATGTTCGGGGTGCGGGCCCAGGCGCTGCCGAAGGCGCCGACCGAGTCGGCCCGCTGCTGGTCGGTCATGAAGAGCAGGAGGTTGGGTCGGCTCATCGGCGGATCCCCTCGATCAGGATGCGGGTGGTGGCGTCGACCCAACGATCGTCGAGGTGGTCGGGGCCGCGCACGAGGGTTGCCGCCAGGACCGCGCCGATGACGATCTCCAGGAGGGCGGCGGCGTCGACGGCGGGGTCGAGCTCGCCCCGGTCGACGGCGCCGGCGAGGACGGCATCGAGGCCGCGCCAGCCCTGCTCGGCGAACCGGTCCAGCAGGCGCTGGTGGAGCACCGGGTCGGTGGCCGCCTCGGCGATCAGGCCGGGGACGGCGGCCCGGGCGAGGGGGCTGGTCAGCAGCTCGGCGGTCCGGCGGACGAGAGCGCGGACGTCGTCGGCCAGCACGCCCG
>JBQGCF010000005.1:0-27060 GCA_052038315.1 Iamia sp. | reverse complement strand
CGTGGTCGAGGAACACGAGCCCGTCGTCGAGGGTGTCGACCACGGCCACGTCGAACAGCTCGACGTTGGCCGGGATGGTCAGGTCGATGGTGTAGGTCGCCACCTCGCCGATCGTGCGGGTGGTCGGGGCGACCGTCTTGGTGAAGGGCGGGTCGACCACGCCGATGTCGCTGTCGTCGTCGGTCGTGTAGGACCGCTCGGTGCCCTGCGGGTCGCCCGGCGGCATCGACGTCGACTCGACCGTGACCTCGTTGGTGTAGGTCGTGCCGGCCACGACGGCGTCGTCGATCAGCACGTCGTACTCGCGTGTCGCGCTGGCCCCGGGGGCCAGGCTCGGGATCGTCCACGTGATCGTCTGGGGCGGGCCGGCGGCGTAGGTGCCGCCACCGGTGATGCCTGTCGGGGCGGTGGTGGTGAGGCCGGGGGGCAAGACGTCGGTGACGACCAGGTCGTTGGCCGTCGAGACCCGGCCGGCCGACGAGTTGGTGACCGTCACCGTGTAGTGGACGGTGTCACCGCCGGCGATCGGGCCGCCGCCGTTCGTCTTGTCCACGCTCACGACGGGCTCGACCACGCTGACGTTCGTCTGGTTGGAGGTGACGGTCGGGACCGTGTTCCCCAGCGAGTCGTCGGCGGTGAGGGTGGCCTGGTTGGGGAGGCCGCCGGCAGTGCGGGTGTTGGCCGGCTCGGCGTCGATGGTGGCGTCGAACACGAGCGTGAAGACGTCGTCACCGGAGCCGGCTGGGTTGTCGTAGGCGTCGGGGAACGACAGCTGGAGGTCCGACCAGGAGAAGCCGGTGGGCAGGGGATCGCCGCCGCCCCCGTCGTCGTAGGCGTCCCCGTTCGGGAAGGTCACGACCGCGGTGCCGTCGACATAGGTGTGGCGGCCGTTGACCACGTCGGCCAGGACCGCGTCGTAGACCGAGGAGCCGGCGGGGACGGTGAGGGTCACCGTGTAGCGGACGGTCTCGCCGATGGTGGCCTGGGCCCCGGCGTCGTTGCCGCCCTGCGCCGTCAGCGAGGTGACCGCCTTGGCGACGGTGGCGTCGACGATGTCGACCGATGCGGTGTCGTCGACCGGGTCGACGTTGGCGTCGTCCTCCTCGGTCGGGTCGATGTTCTCGGACGGGACGTAGACGACGCGGCCGCCGGTGTTGGTCTCGGTCTCGTAGCGGCGGACGCCGGCCTCGTTGACGAGGGTGTCGCCCGCGGCCACCTCCTCGGTCGGCGTGCTGCCGTCGGGCATGGTGACCGTGTAGGTCACCGAGGCGCTGCCGCCGGGGGCGATCGGGCCGGGGATCACCCAGGCGATGCGGTCGGCGCCGGCGTTCGGCGTGCAGGTCCAGACGTCGCTGATGGCCGACACGTCGAGGCAGGCCACCTCGGGCGGCAGGACGTCCCACACCTCGACGTCGAGGGCGGGCTCGTTGCCGCTGTTGGAGACGGTGACCGTGTAGTGGACGTCGTCGCCCTGGCGGACGGGGGCGGCGGCGTCCTCGCTCTTGTCGAGGGTGAGGATCGGGGCCGCGACCTGGAAGGTGACGTCGTCGCGGAGGGGCACGACCGTGCCGCCGGTGTTGGCGCCCGAGAACTTCATCAGGTTCTCGACCAGGTCGAAGGCGTTGCCCCGGCTCGGGTCGTCGTCGGCGACGACGGCGAAGGCCACGTCGAAGGACTGGCCCGGGTCGACGTAGCAGTCCTCGGAGTCGGGATCGCAGGTGCCGCCCTGGGCGTCGGTGCCGAGGCGCCAGCTGAGGAGCCGGTCCTCGAGGGTCGGGTCGCCGGCGACGATGTCGACGGTGTTGCCGGGCAGGGTCGTGGCCAAACCGCCCACGTAGGTGGTGTTGGGCGGGAGGAAGTCGCCGACCGTGGCGTTGCGGGTGTGGAGGTGGGGGCTGAAGGAGACGGTCAGCCGGTAGCAGAGCTGGTCGCCGAGGGCGAAGGACAGCGTGTCGGTCGTGCCCCAGTCGACGTCGGCGTCGCACTCGCCGTTCGCATCGGGTGCACCGATCTGCTTGGCGATCTCCGAGTACTCGGCCTCCTGCTCGGCGCCCGACTCGTCGGGGATCAGCTCGTCGTCGGGCCGGTCGCCGTCGATCGGGTCCTCGCCCTCGGTGCAGTCGACGTCGCCGTTCCCGCAGATGCGCGAGGCCGAGCCGTCCAGCGAGACCTCGTTGGTCCAGCCGTCGCGACCGACGACCGGCGTCGTGTCCTCGCCGTCGGCCTGGTAGTGCTGCCGGGTGTGGGTCGGGAGGGTGATGGTGAACGACCCGCTGGCGCTCATGGCCGCCAGCTCGGGGGTCGAGGAGCCGTCGAAGGTGACGGTCCAGGTGCCGTCGGCGTTCTCCACCGGCGGGGTGGTCGTGCTGTACGGCGTCGACGGGGCCGGGGTGCCGGGCAGCACGTCGGCGTTGCACTCGTCCCGGCCGGCCGGCTCGGTGGTGTCGAAGTCGGTGCCGGGCGCCAGCGGGCAGAGGCCGTTGGGAAGGGTCTCGGTGACGACGATGTCCGCCAGGCGGCGGTACTCGGAGGTCTCGACCAGGAGGTCCCAGGCCACGACCTGGTCCTGCTGGATCTCACCGGTGCTGGCCGACTTGTGGATCGACAGGTCCTCGGCGGTGCGGGTCAGGTCGTCGGTGTCGGTCGTGGTGGCCGGGCCACCGGCGAAGACGGCGCCCTGGTACGTGCCGGCGGCGGCGACGTGGTTGGTCAGGGCCTGCTCGTCGGTGGTCTCGGGGCCGGAGTTGTTGTCGAGGTTGGCGGCCTGCTGGCCGGTCGTCGGCGGCTCGCCGTTGGTCCAGTCGAGGGTGTTCTCCCGGATCGGGATGCCGGCCGCGTAGCGGAGCACCAGCTCCTCGCCCGGGGCGAGGGTGCCGAGGCCGGTCCACTGCACGTGGGTGTGGACGCCCTCGGTCAGCGGGCCGGAGCCGTCGGGGTCGACCAGCTCGGTGTCGACGAAGGTCGGGGCCACGCAGTCGGCCGGCGTCGCGGTGGCGGTCAGCGGGGCTGCGCCGGGGTACTCGAGCGGGCTGCCGGGGTTGGTCGGGGCGTCGGTCGTGTTGTCGACGGCGCCGCAGCCGAGCAGCTCGAGCCCGGCCGGGATCCAGTCCTCGACCGTGAAGCCGGCGGTCGGGTTCACCCCGTTGTTGGTGACCCTGACGGTGTAGGTCGTGGCGTGCTCGTGGAGGCCGCGGAGGATCTCGCCCTCGGCGTTGGGCTCGTCCTTCTCGACCTCGAACGGCACCAGGAGGGTGCTGTCGGTGGCCTCGGCCCAGCCGGTGTGGCTGGCCGGGCCGGTGATCGGCGTGCCGGTCAGCTCGTCGAAGTCGGGGACGTAGCGGGGGTCGCTGTTGACGTAGGCGCCGACCGAGTGGGTGTAGGTCTCGCCCACGCAGAGGGTCGCCCCGGCGCAGCTGACCGCCGGGTTGGTCGACGTGAGGTGGGTGACGTCGTAGGCGAGGGTGAAGGAGTTGGCCGGGGCCAGGTCGGCCAGGTTCGTCCACAGCAGCGTGGTCGAGCCGGGCGTGGGCCGGTCGGGGAGGACGACGGGGTCGCCCATCGAGGCCGAGCCGGGCACGTAGGCGATGCCGGGGGGCAGGACCTCGCGGAACGAGAGGTTGTAGCCCCACGTCGAGGTCTCGTTGGAGGCGGTGGCCTCGACGGTGGCGGTCTCGCCGTAGAGCAGCTCCTCGGGAGCCTCGACGGTGAGGTCGATGTCCGGCGTGCCGGCCGCGGCCACGGGGGGCGGCGGGTCGAGCACGAGGAAGGCGAGGGCCACCAGGGTGACCGCCAGGACGGCGGCGACGGTGCGGCGGAGACGCCCGGACGCCGGGCGCGGGGGATGGGGGTGGGGCAGGGGGGTGTCCACGACCGATCGGTCGGGTGGCCGTGGCCCGCCGATGAGCGGCCAACCGGTTTGCCCTCCTGCGAGACCGATCCAGCGGGCCTCTTGCGACGGTTCGCCGGGTCGTCGCCCCGAGGCCTCATGCCCCTCTGACCAGGGAGTTCGTGGCTCCGGTGGGTCGGTCGAGGGCCGTACCCGGATCGCTCATCGGCCGACCCGGACAACATGTGAAGGGACACCCTCCTTTGGGGGGTGTCTGACCTAGGTTCGGGGCGGGCCGGACGCATCCCCCGCTGCAGCCGTCGGCTCCGTGGAGAGGTCGCGCCCCCGGGTTGACCGGCGGGTCCGCATCCCCGCAGCGCTGGAACGGACGACGAGGTCGCAGGGTGCAGGACAGAGGTGCCGCAGGCGCCATCCGGAGGACCGTCCCGGACGATCCGGGCCGGCCGGTCGCGGCTCCCGCGCACCCCAGCTCCCGGGCGGCCCGGCGCCGGTACCTCGAGGTGGCGACCGAGGTGGCGGCCCAGGTCCGACCCGGGTCCGGCCGCTCGTACCTCGCCGCCCTGGTCGAGCTGGCCGACCTGGTCGAGCGGATCGGCCGGTCCCGCACCAGCCTCTACCGGCTGTGGCCGTCGCAGCACGACTTCTGGACCGACCTCACCCTCCACTTGACCTTTCAGAACGACTACCTCAAGCCCGACGAGTGGCTGCCCTGGGACGTGAGCAAGCTCCCGGTCGACCTGCCCCGGACGCGGGACCCGGTGGCCGACACCGAGCTGGTGCGGGTGACCCTCGGGCTGATCCAGGAGTGGGCCCGGACCGACCCGTGGATCCTCGTGCGGGCGGCGCTGCTGGGCTACGCCGACGTCCCCGAGGTGGCCGAGGCCCGGCGCCGGATCGAAGATCGCCGCATCCGCCACCTCGCCGCCCGGACGGCGACGATCCTGGCCCTGGGCGATGCCGGGATCGAGCCGCCGCTGCAGCCCTACGACCTGGCCGTCGCGCTGTGGTGCCTGGGTGACGGCTTCGCCGTGCTCAACCGGTCCCGGCCCGACATCGGGACCCGCACCGTCGATGTCGACCACGGCAGCGGCCCGCGCCCGTGGGGCCTGTTCGCCTACGCCGCCGGCGCGGTCCTCACCGCCACGACGGGGCCCGATCTGACCGTCGACCTTCCCGAGGACGGGGCCGAGCCCAGCGCCGCGGCGCTGACCGAGGAGGCGTCGGCCCGCTGGAGCCCGGCCCAGCTCGAAGCCCTCCAGGAGGCGACGGCCCTCTTCCTCGACCGCATGGGCCCGGGGCCAGGTCCGGGTCCGGGTCCCGGTCCGTCGGAGGGGGCCGAGGTCCGGTCGCTGGGCCACGTCACCGTGGCGGCGGTGGCCCGGGAGGCGGGGGTCAGCCGGCGCTCCGTCTACAACCACTGGTCGTCGTCGGAGGAGCTGAGGCTCGACCTCCTGCGGTGGCTGCTGGCGGCCGAGCGGAACCGCTACCTCGCCGGTCTCGACCGGGCCCTGGCCGGGCGCCACCGCACCGACGAGGACCGCCTCGACGCGGTCCTGGCCGGCCTGTTCGTCCACCCGACGCCGGAGCGGATCCCGATCCCGCACCTGCCGCTGGCGTTCCTGGCCGAGGCCGACATCCCCGCCGTGCGGGCCACCCTCGAGCGGGGCAAGGGCGAGACGATCGCCGCGGTGGCCACCCGGGTCGAGCGGCTGTGGCCGGCCGAGCAGCGGGCGTCAGGTGCCCACCTCGACGCCGAGGCGCTGGCCATCCTGCTCCTCTCGCTGACGACCGGCGCCAACCGGCTCCTGCGCATCGTGCCCGACGCGCTGCGCCGCCCCGACCCGGCGCGCCGGGCCCCGATCGCCCTCGCCGCGGCACTGCGGCCGCTGGTCTGCGAGGAGCCGTCCGAGGTGACGTCGTCTTCGTCTGTGCCGTCGGCGTCGCCTCAGGCGCCGTCGACGTAGGGAGCGGTCGAGCCGCCGACCGGCATCGGGTCCATCCCGAGCTTGCGGTGGTCCCAGGAGCGGGTGCGGGTGACGTCCAGCCGGACCACGACCCGCTTCTGCAACATCATCTCGACGAACGGCTTCATCTCGTCGGTGTAGGGGCCGTTGTAGCGCTCCCAGACGTTGACCCCGACCCGCCAGATCACGTCCGGGTCCTCGCTGATCTCGGCCGTCCCCTCCAGGGCGACGCCGCGCAGCGTGTCGTAGGTCAGCCCGTCCTCGATCATCACGGTGAGCCGTGGGTCGCGGCGGAGGTTGACCGCCTTCTGCGACCGTGACTTGGTCTCGAACCAGATCGCTCCGTCGAGGACGCCGTACCACATGGCCACGAGGTGCGGCGTCCCGTCGGGCCCGATCGTCGCCATCGTGGCGGTGCGGCTGCGCTCGACGAAGGCCTGGACCTCGTCGTCGGTCATCACGATCTTCGATCGCTGGTTGGTGCCCATCTCGTTCTCTCTTCCTAGTGGTCGTTCAGTTCGTCGATCTCGTGCCGGAGCATCCGCTCCACCTCGTCCGCCACCAGCTGCAGCGGGACCGTGCTCCGCCGCGCCCGCGCCACGATCAGCCCCCCCTCGACCATGCACAGCACAACGGTCCCCAGCTCCTCAGCCCGGCTCTCGTCCAGCCCAGCCGCGCGCAGCCTCTCCGCCAGCAGCTGTCCCCACCGGTCGAACGCCTCGGAGCAAGCCACCCTGATGGCCTCGTTCGTCGCCCCCACCTCCAACACCACCGTCGCCACCGGGCACCCCGCCACCCACCCCGACCGCTCCAGCACCTGTGCGCACGCCTCCACCCAGGCCCTCACCCCGGCCACCGGATCGACGTCGGCCGTGTCGCCCGCCCGCTCCGCGACGGCCTGGACCAGCGCCGCCACCCGTTCGCCGGACAGGGTCACCGCCTCGACCCCGAGCTGCTCCTTGCCCCCGGGGAACAGGTACGCCACCGACCCCCACGGCGCATCCCCCTCGTCCACGACCTGCCGCCAGCTCGTCGCCCGGTACCCCTGCCGCTGGAACAGCGCCGCCGCCGCCCCCACCATCCGCTCCCGGCTGTCGCTGCGGCTCATGCTAAGACATATGTACTACCTGCATGGCAGCGAGGCAAGGACGGTGGTGCGATGACAGGTCCGATCGAGCAGTGGTGGGCCGAGGGCGAGGTGCTGCCGATCACCGGCGCCTCGATCTTCACCCGGCAGACCGGTGAGGGTCCGTGGGTGACGTTCCTCCACGGCTGGCCGACCTCGAGCTTCGACTACCACCTGGTCGACCGCCTGCTCCCGCACGGGATGGCCCGCCGCCTGCACCTCGACCTGCTCGGCTTCGGCGCCTCGGACAAGCCGGCCGACGGCTACACGATCGGACGCCAGGCCGACATCGTCGAGGCGGTGTGGTCCGCCTTCGGGGTGGAGCGGACCACGGTGGTGGCCCACGACTACGGGACGATCGTCGCCCAGGAGCTCCTCGCCCGGGGTGCTCCGATCGACGGGACGCTCTGGCTCAACGGCTCGATCTACCCGGAGCACTACCGACCGACGGACCTCCAGCAGGCGCTGGTCGACCCCGCCGTCGGCCCGGACCTCGCCCGCTCGATCGACCACGCCGCCTTCGCCGCCGGACTCCCCGCCGTCTTCGGCCCCGACACCGCCCCCTCGCCCGAGCTGATCGCCGACCTCTGGCACGGCATCAGCCGCGCCGACGGTCACCACCGCTGGCCCCAGCAGCTCGCCTACATGGCCGAGCGGGCCGCCGACCGTGACCGCCTCGTCGCCGCCCTCGACGCCTCCATCGCCCGCATACCCACCCACTTCGTCTGGGGCATGGCCGACCCCGTCTCCGGCGCGCCCATCATCCAGGAGCTCCACCACCGCCACCCCCGAGCCGCGGTCACCGCCCTGGAGGGCGCGGCCCATTACCCCCACCTCGAGTCCCCCGGTCAGGTCGCCGAGGCCGTCCTCTCCCTGGTAGCAGGGCTCTGACCCGGCCCGTCTGCGTCCTCAGCTTGGGAACTAGCCAGAGGCGTCCCCCTGACCACGCCTGGAGTGAGTAACCCCTGGTCAGAGCCGGTCACCAGGGTCCGCGGTTACCCCCGGCGACACCCCAGGTCCCGCCCCGAATGGCACGCCAATGGCACGGCAGCGGTAGATCCTTACGCTCTGGCTCACGGTTGCGACGGCGACGCGTCATCGCCGCCACGAGCGAGGTGGGCTTAGGGGTTCCAACCAAGGATGCGGCGGTGGAAGGTCAGAGCCCGAGGAACTTGGCGAGTCGTCCTCGCTTCCGGACGGTCACCATCCCAAGATCGGCCAGATGCTGGACCTGAGTTCTTGAAAGCACATTCTGATGTCGCTCGACCGCGGACGTGAACTTCTCCCGCAGACTCACCGTGTGCCCATAGCCGGCCCCACCAGCCCAAATCACCACCTTGACAGCAGAGCGCAGATCTCCGGCGACCTCCCGATCCAAGAGATCGGCTGCAAGTTCGCTAGCGGCTTTGCGCGCAGGGCCCTCTAGGTCTTGTGTGCGCGGGAACGTGGCCGCCACGAGAAGTGACACTCGTTCCGAGCGATCGGGCTCCCGGGTCAGGGACCTGATGCCTGCACGCGTGTGTTCGATGGCCGAGACGTCGACGCCGCTGCGGCCAGCCGCTCTCACGAGCCCGAATGAGGCGCGTGTATCGACCAGTTGCTCCCAAAGGCGGGTGCGGTCCCCAGTCGACAGGTTGTCGCAGTAGCGCTCCAGCGCTCGAGCCGTGAACGATGCGGCACCCAACAGCGCGATGACCTCATCGACAGAAGGCGAGAGGTCCAGCCAAAGATCGACGACTGAGGTCGGCAGTTCCGCCGGCTCAAACTTCGAAAGTTCGGAAGCCGGCAGAGATGCGCCCCCGTGAATCCTCCGTGTGCTCAACCGGAGGCGCAGCACAGCGACGCCCTCGCCCTGCCGCGGCTCGTACGCGTCTAGCGCCTCCGACAAGGAGTGCACCGCCTCCACATGGAGCATCCGCGAGGAGGCATCCCAATTGTCAAGAACGGTGGAGTTCAAGTCCAGCTGCGGAAGCAGTGCTGCGAGGTCCGCCACCACAGCCTGGGTCATCTGCGCCTCGGGATGTATCTGATCCAGGTTGAGCGCAATCCGAGCCAGTGCGCGCTTCCGAGCCCAGATCAGCTCGGAAGTCGATCCCTCCTCGGCGGCGGCCTCCGGCCATCCGATGGAGGTCAGCGCATCGAGCAGCGCCGGCTTCAGGGAATCGTCAACATCGCACCATGGAAGAACCTCACCAACGAGAGTTTCCAACCTGCCGGTAGCCTCCACGGACTCACTTGCTGAGAGCGCTGGCAACAAAGCCCGAGTCAGAACATCCTTGGCCAGTTCGGAAAGCCCTGCGTCGTCCGGCGGGGCCTCCGGCAGTAGGGAAATCCAGGTCGACCATGTATCGATAGGGAACCACCGGAGACCAAGCAGGCCGTGCCTAATTCGCCGCGACGAACTTTCCAGGGGTCTGATCAGAACGTCGGCATGTTGCACACACCAGTCCTGGAATGATGGAACGAGGTCTGAAACCTGAATTGACTCGAAGACCGCAGAAAGCAACGGCTCGCCGTCCGGGCGCTGGGCAACCCGGTTGACCAGGTCGTCTAGACTCGCAAGTCCATCTCCGGTGGGCTCCGGCGCATCGGGCTCAGGTTCCGGAGCCGCGGCGGCTCCCGTAGGGGCCGTCTCAGGTTCCGGGTCGGGCTTAGGAATCGGTTCTTCGAGAAGATCAAGTACCTCAAGGACCTGCGACTCGACTCGTTCCCAAAGGCCGATAGCGCTGTCGATTGGCAGTCTAGCCAGTGATTCCAGAAGCGGGCCTGGAGCCACTGCATACCTGGTGCCGAGCATCGCCGACAGCTGCTCCATGGCATCGTCGCCAAGGTGTGGTCCGAGGAGTGAAAGTCGCGTCAGAATCGTGTCGGGGACGTCCTCTTCCTGAAGCCGCTTGAGGCCCGTCGCCACGACTGGGCTTGCTCCCGACCAGCTTGCGCTCAGAAGCGCGCCCGGTTGCGCTTCTAGCCCCAACTCCTCTGCTTCCAGCGCTGCGATAAGGGATGGCGCAATCGCTGCTGCGACGGCGGCGCGGTCGTCAGCCCCCACATGCTCAAGAAGTCGACACGCGGATTCGTAAGCGAACCGACGTCCAGGACCTACTGCGTTGTCCCCCTCGGTAACCAGAAGCGGAACTGCGATCGCTAGGACGGCGGAAGTGGCACCAGTGAAGGCGGCCACCACCTCATCAGGAGCCGTATCGGACGCGTAGTCGATGATGTCGCCCAGGCGCGGATCTCCAAGCTCGCTTCTGCCTGCGGCGCCTTGCAGGTAAAGAAGGTCGGGCCGCGGATCGCTGATGCCTGCCGCGGCGACCTTAGAAAGATAGGTCGAGAGGTGGCGACGGAGTGTCTCGTTCGCCTTCTCGGTCTGTGGGAGTCCCACCCCTTCGTCGGCCAACAGGTCGCCGGCAGGCGCCTCCCTGTCCGGTCCATGCAGTCCTTCCTGGCCGGGAAGGTGTGCAAAGCGTGAGACCACGCTCTCGATCTCAGGAGTCTGAGGGGTTTCCTCCTTCCTAATGTACTGAAGCAAACGCGGGATCCTGCGAAGTTCGTCGGCAACCGCCGGAAACTCCGTTTGGAGCACGGTAAGAACTGCAAGTTCGTATGCTCGATCGATCCACTTAATACCGCGCGCTTCTGCAGTTCGCGCTGTGGTAGCGAAGTTGTTGAGTAACACTTTCACTCGTCGCGGACTGCGAACATGAACCGGAACCAGCGCGAAGATTATCAACTCGTAGTCTTGTTCATCGCTGTCTCGAAGGTCCTGCCATACGCCATCCTGTGCGTCGGCGAGCTCGTGAGCGAACGCTGTGAGCGCCCGCGGGCGTAGCGGAGGAAGTCCGATCTGATGCTGGAAGATCTTGTCGAGAAACGCCCCGGGAGTCGCGTAGTAAGGCTCATCCTCCCGCACCGGCTTAGCTTGGGGCAGTTTGCGTAGGGCGCTCTCAAGGACCTCGCGGTCCGCAGCGACAATGAAGGCGCACCCTTCCTGATCGAGAAACGTCTTAAGGTCGACCAGCGTCGCTACTACGTCTTCTGGCGCGCAGCGGTCGAGCTCGTCGATGAACACAACGAGGCGCTTGACGGGTCGCTTCAGGACGCGGCCAACCAAATCGGAGAACCGCTGAGCGAACTGGTCGGATCCTGTTGGCGCAAGCGACTTGCTGATTGTAACCGCGCCTTCAAGAGCCTTCGGTCCGACTAGCACTGCAACCAGAGAGAGACCGAAGACCGTTCCTGCACGCGTAATTAAGCCTTGAGCAGTGCTGATGAATCCGTCTTCGGTGAAGAACTTGACGGCGGCTGCCTGGAGCAACACCCACACCGTTGAGATGAGAACGGCAAGGCCTAGACCCAGACATAAGGACTTCCAGTTGCTGCGAAGCCACTTGCCCAGATCGAGCTTGGCACGAACTTGTTCGTCATGTAGATCAGACCCATCTCCGTCGCCGTTGCCGATTTCGAGGTCGCGGGTGATTGACTCGATGAAGTTGCGCTTGAGTTCTTGTCCGCCGTACTTCCAGGCGTCGTATCGGACGATTCTAGCCCGATCCTTCGCGACGATCGACAGGTGTTTCTCGATCATCGAATAGATGCTTGACTTGCCGGAACCCCACGGACCGAAAAGCGCGATGTTTACGGGCGTATCCGCTTTCAGCGCAATTTCTGCGACAGCCTGAGCGATTGCTTCGTGCTCGAGGAGGTCTTTGCCGTCCTTGCCGAGACGATTGTCCGGTATTAGGTCCCCGCTTCGGACCACCTCGTGCTCTTCTGTCGTTCGCTTTCGCAACACCCGACACCCCCTCAGCGTTCATCGAACCTAGCGCAACGCCGTTCGGCGGCTGAGGTGGTTGGTTCCCAGTGGCTGTCTCGGTGACGGCAGCGGGATTTGACTCGACGAACGGAGGTGGGGCGCGGCCACAAGCGTCTCGATTGCGATGCGGGCATCTCATCGGGCGGCGGTCTGCAACGAGGTCCTGACGGCGGGCGTTACTCGCTGGCAGGCCTGTTAGAGATTCAGGCCGGGAACCTCGGCTCGCGGTGGCGCGATCACCACACGATGGTCCAGGAGCGCGTGCACGCTGTCGCTGGTCGGGAGCGTCAAAGTGAGCTCGGTGCCGACGGCGGGAGGCTCATCAGCGCTGAGCCAGCGTTGAGCACGGTCTGTCGACCAGTCGAGGGTGAGATCGTGGCGTGCTTGGCCGAGGTCGTCGGCCACGGCGTGGAGGGTGGTGCCGTGGCGGGCTCGGCTCATGGCGACGTAGGCGAGTTCTCGGCCGCCTCCGGCGGCGAGGACGTGGGCCCGGTCGTAGGTAGCGCCTTGGGCTCGGTGCACCGTGACGGCGTAGCCGTGGTCGAGGTGTTCGACGTCGATCGCCCTTCTGTCGAGGACGACCGAGCGGCCGTCCTTCGTCTCGGCGGCGATGCGTGTGGTGCGGACGTCGACAGCGGTGACGGTGAGACGCTCGCTCGTCACGAGGCCGTGATCCGGAAGTGGGGCGAGGACGACGATCTGGTCGCCCTTGGCGTAGGGGCGGCCGCCGGGGGCCCACAGGTCGCGGCCCGAGACCCGGCCTTGGTCCCGGTGAAGGTCCCGGGCGAGGCGATTGAGGTCCCGGACATCGTCCCGGCGCCAGGCCAGCAGGGCGGTGTCGTGCCCCGCGTCGACGTCGGCGGCCCAGGCGTGCACCATCCCGGCAAGGGCTTCGGTGCGGTTGGACGAGAGGGACGTGCGTCCCCGGGTGAGGTACCAGTCGACGGCCCGCTCGACCGAGCCGTGGCGCAGCTCGGCCAGGGCGGCCCGCTCGGCCGGGTCTCGTTGGCGGACGTTGCGGTCGAGCGTGGTCAGTAGCTCCGGGTGTCGGTCGAGGAGCGAGGCCACCGCTCCGCCGGGACCGATGGATGAGAGCTGCCGAGGGTCGCCGACGAGGACGACCTTCGCCCTCGCTCGCTCGACGGAGGTGATCAGACGGAGCAAGTCGGCGCCGGCAGTCATGGCGGCTTCGTCGATGACGACGACGGTGCGGTCGTCGAGCCCGATCTGGCCGTGGTCGATCCGCCAGAGCAGCGAGGCAATGGTGCGGCTCTCGATGTGAGCCTCGTCGCCGAGGGTTCGGGCGGCCTGGCCGCTGGTCGAGGTCCCGACGACCCGGTAGCCGTCGCCCTCGAGAGCGGAGGCGGCGGCGTCGAGGGCGGTTGTCTTGCCCGCCCCGGCGACACCGACGATCACCTCGACCGATCGTCCCGAGGAGCAGACCGCTTCGACGGCGTCGACCTGGCCCGGTGTGAGGAGGTGGCCGATCTCATCGTCCTTGGTCCTGATGGCGCGGTCGACATCTGCCGTCGGGACCGTTGGCCCAGGAGCGGCGATGAGGCGCTCGACGGCTGCGGCGATCGCCTGCTCGGTGGCCAGCACTTCCACCGTGGCGTAGGCCTGCTCGTGCAGCGCACCGGCACCGATGAGCGGGACGACCGCTGAGCCGCCAAGGACGTGGTCGACGATGCGGTCGAGCTCCCTCGGGTCCCAGCCGTAGAGCTTCGGCGCGAGGACGGCGATCAGCTGGGTGCGGGTGAACACCTTGTGGCGAGCCATGAGGTCCCCGTCGATGTGGAGGACCTCGCCGACCAGCTCGTCGACCTTCTCGTCGCTCATCCCGAAGGGGGTTCCGATGCCCGGGAGGCGGGCGGCGTCGAGCGTCTCCAGCAGACGGTCGACCGACCAGCCGATGGAATCCAGCTCGGCCCGCCACTGCGGCATCAGCTCGTCGACGCCGGTGTCCCGCTTCGGCGCTCGGCTCTCCCGGGCGGCGACGGCCCGGGCCCGGTAGCTGTCGTGGCCGGTCTCGGCAAGGTAGGCGCTGATTTCGTCCGAGCGCTTGGAGAAGAGGTCGCAGACCTCCGCGGGCACGCCCACGATGCGCCAGTGCCGCAGGTTCCCGGACGGGCCGTTGTCGGGCTCGATGGTGAAGCCGAGTTCGACGGCCCGGGCAGCGGAGTGCAGCCGGCCGACCATGGTCGCCGCCTCGACGGTGTCGCGCAGAGCAGCGGAGTCGAGTCCCTTGTGCCCGCCTCGCTCGTCGAGCATCTCGACCACGTTGGCGACGAGAACGTGATCGTGCGGCATCGGATCGCCCGCTCGTGAGGTTCCGTGGCGGGTCCGGGCGTAGACGAGGCCGCCGGTCTCGGTGCGGACCTGCGCTCGGCCACGGCGTCCGCCCCGCTCCTGGAACCAACCGTCAAGCCAGTCCATCGTCGCCTGCGTCTCGACGTCGAGGATCGAGTGCATGTCGTCGGCCTGGTCGATCACGCCGAGGACGGCGACGGACTTGTGGGCGCTCACCACCAGCTCGAAGCCGGGTCGCTTCGTCGTTGCCAGCCGGCGCCCCGTGGTCGGGTCGATGAACCCGCCGGGGCCGAAGGCAGCCTCGTAAGCGTCGGGTGTGACCTCGCCGTGAAGGCCAAGTCGCCTGGCGCCGGCGCCGCCCCATCGCAGCGGTGTCTCGCCCCGGGAGCCGTAGTAGTCGAGAGCGGCGCCGGGGTGGTCGTCGGCCCGGCCGACGACGGTCTTCTGGTGGTACGCCACCTCGTTCACGCCCATCGGGCGGAACCACGCCATCAGCCGTTCGTGCCCGGGATCGTGCAGCCGGAGGTTGCAATCTTGTTCGCCATCGGGGTCGTTGTGGACCGGGATGAGGGTCGTGGTCCAGGTGTTCGTGATGGCTGGTCAGTGGTGGACTCTGGCGGTCAGTTCGTGCGTCGTCGTCTGGGTTGACGAGGTCGGGTAATGGGTCTGGCGGGTGCCGCTTCGAGTGCCGCAGGAGGGCGTCGTTGCGCTGGCGCCAGCGGACGTTCTCGCGATCTCCGTGTAGGGGATCTGTAGCGAATCGGGCCTAGGTGAGGTGGACCAAGCGTTAGAGGCGCGCAACGCGCACCTCTCGCCGCTCGGTCCGGCGACGCCAACACGACCGGAGGACGATCTCGATGGACGCACCGACCGACATGACGACTACGTCCGAGCTGCCTCGGCTGCTCAACATCACGCAGGTTGCTGATCATCTCGGCGTGAACGTCCGCCACGTCCGGCGGCTCGTGTACGAGCGGCGGATCCCGTTCATCAAATGGGGCCACCTCATCCGCTTCGACCCGGCCGACGTCCAGAGGTGGATGAAGGAGAACACGGTCCAGCTCCCGTCGACCCGACCGGCACGCCCACCGGGTGTCGGCCGACGTTAAGGGAGTCGGCCCGTGGCCTTCGCCCACTTCTCGACGTCGGGCCACGCCCAGATGCGTACCCGACCGACGTTGGCGACCGCCGGAGGGAAGTCGGCGTGACGACGCACCAGGTTGTGTGCCGAGGTCGAGTAGCCCATGCCCAGCCGCCGGGCGATCTCGTCGAGCCCGACGAGGTCCTCGACATCGACCCGCCTGCCCATCCCGGCGACGCTACGTCGTTGTGGTTGAAATGTGCGTTGTTCGGTGGTCTCATGGGTAACCCACGAACGACAGAAGGTGGCCCCGGCGCAGCTGCAACTGCCCGGGGCCGTGGCCGGAACCCCGGGAGGTCCCGACGATGAGCGACCCTACGCGTCCACCCCGCTCAGGCGTGGACGATCCGACAGCGCGCCCGGACGGCGGAAGCGGAGTGCCCGAGCAGGCCACCGACGACCCGGTGTCCCGACTCCGAGCGGAGGTGACCGACTTGCGTCTGCGCCTCGAGGACGAGGTGCGCACGCACCGGGTCGTCGTGGTGGACGACGCAGGCATCGGTCGCATCCGGCTCGCCACGACCTCCGATGGCGAGAGCCGGGTCACCCTCCTCGACGCCGACGGCTTCGAGCGGGTCCGCATCGCCGGGCAGCCGGACCGAGGTGTCGTGACCGTGGCCTGTCGCCCGCAGCACGGCGAGCCCACCCGGGTCGAGGTGTTCGCCCTCGACCCCGACTCGCCCGACGCCGCCTACACAGGCATCGAGCTGATCGACCGAGGCGACAGCGTCGCTGGCTTCGTCGTCTACGAGGGCCGGCCGCCTCGCCAGTGGAGCGCCCCGCAGTAGCCGGCGCCTTCGCACTGGCAGCGGTACGGCCGCCACCCGGTGGCTCAACACAACAGGAGACCGACCATGGGCTCACGACGTCAGTTCGGGAACATCCGCAAGATGCCGTCCGGCCGGTATCAAGCGAGGTACCGGGACGCAGCCGGGCAGCTGATCGCCGCTCCCGGGACCTTCGCCACGAAGGGCGACGCCGGGCGGTTCCTCGATCAGATCCGCACCGACCAGGACCGAGGTGCCTGGATCGACCCGAGGGCCGGACGGGTGACGCTGGAGGAGTACGCCTGGGGCTGGCTCGCGCTGCGTCCCGACCTCCGGCCGCGCACCCAAGAGCTGTACGAGGGGTTCCTGCGCATCCACATCCTCCCGGCGCTCGGCCCAGTCGAGCTCGGCAGCTTGACACCGGCCAGGATCCGGGCCTGGCACGCCACGCTGATCGCCGCCGGCAAGCCAGGACGGTCGACGATCGCCAAGGCGTACCGGTTGCTCAGCACGATCATGAAGACGGCCGTCGAGGACGAGCTGGTCCTCAAGAACCCGTGCATCCTCAAGAACGCCGGCGTCGAGCGGCCGGCCGAGCGCCCGATCGCCACGGTGGCGCAGGTCTACGAGATCGCCGACCTCGTCAGTCCTCGGTTCCGCATTCTCGTCCTGCTCGCCACGTTTACCGGCCTGCGCCTCGGCGAGCTGCAAGCGCTCAAGCGGGGGCGGGTCGACATCGAGCGAGGGACGCTGCGGGTCGTCGAGCAGACGCAGCTCCTCAAGGACGGGACTCTCGTGACCGGCCCGCCCAAGACCGACGCCGGCGTCCGCACGATCGCCATCCCGGCGGCGATCCTGCCCGACCTCGCCGCCCATCTCGAGGAGCACGCTGCGCCCGGACGGGACGGCCTCGTGATCCCAGGGCCGGGCAGTGTGCCATTCCGGCGAGGCACGCTCTACACCGAGTGGCAGAAGGTCATGCGGGTCGTCGGCATCGAGGGACTCCGCTTCCACGATCTCCGCCACACCGGCAACACACTCGCCGCCTCCACCGGCGCCAGCACGAAAGAGCTGATGGCCAGGATGGGTCACGCCAGCCCCAGGGCAGCGCTGATCTACCAGCACGCCACCGCTGAGCGAGACCGGGCGATCGCCAACGCCCTTAGCGTCATGATTGACAGCTCACAGGAGACGCCCGATATGGAGCGGCCTCCCGCGCCCGAAAGCGTGTGACCTGCGGCAACGGCCATCCTGGAGCTCGCGGTGAGGCGGCTTCGGCGGAGACAGGCCCAGCGGCCCGGTGCGCCTGCCACGGCACGCTGAGACAAAATAGCTAAAGGGAGGAGCGGCTCCGATGGAGCGGCTCCTCCCTTTTAGTCGGTGACCGACGCAACTACGCATCAAGGTCTGGTGGCATCATAGCTGGATCGTCACGACAGCGACACCACCTAATGATGTGCAGCTGGTCTGCTCCCGGCTGGAGGACTTCTTCGGGTTGCGCAGCCCATGGAACCGGCGGCTCTGGACGATCGGCACGTGCCTGCTGCTTCGAGAGGTTGTCGAGTACGCCGACGCCTGTCTGGGGGGGCACGTTCCTCGGACGGAAGGGTTGCAGTTCGTCATCGCGAGCGCCCGACGCGAGGTCGATCGAGACCCAGGGGTAGCGCACCTCGCGGCGGAATTGGATGCGTGCCTGGTGCGCCTCGACGCGACGGCGCCGGCCAAGGTCCCAGCGGCAGCCCGCGACGAACTCGATCACCTCGCTCAGCGTGCGGTGGATGAGTACGGTCCGGCCTGGAGCCGCGCCGGGGCTAGCCCCGTCGAGTTCACGGCGCGGGCCTTCGCGTCGTATCTCCTCGACGCCGGGTTCAGCCAGGAGCACCTGCATCGGTGGATTCGCGCGCGGCGGGGTGGCTTGACGGACGTAGCCGCTGTCGCCGGGGCAGTGGCGACGATGTTCGGGTCGATGCCGCCCAAGAGCTACGAGACCTTCATTCCTTGCTCGGCGCCCTTCGACAAGCCAACGGACGTTGGCGGCGCCGCAAGATGGATCGACGGCGCGGAGGCAGCCGCTTGGCTAGCCCAGCACGTACCCGAGCCAGAAACGAGACGGCACAGCGGGGGCTTCCTCGTGAACGTCGAGCGCCGAGACCCTTGGGCAGCGATCGATGCCGCGAGGGAACTTGTGGCGCGGGCCGATGCCCGTGTCCGCGTAGCTCGAGCCTCGAATGAGAGCATCCGAGTTGATGGTTGGGCGAGAGTCGCAGAGAACCCCCGAGACTTCGATGTCCGGCCGAAAGCCCGGCAAGTCGAAATCGGGAGTCTTCACCGTCAAGACGCCGTCTATCGATTTGACGGTGGCCTCCCTTCCGCAACCGATGATGTCTTGGAGTTGGCATCGTATATGGAGTCGCCGAGTGCGGGATCCGCGGTGGCAGGGGGCTGGGCGGCGGTCGAAGCACTCCTTATCAGGCCCGGCGAAGGTAGTCACCACCTTGCTGCCGACCGGCTAGCCGCACTCGTCACTTGCTCGCTGCCTAGAGCCGAGATGACTACTTTGGCCTACAAGCACATGGAGTCCGGCGCAACCGATGCGCTAGCAGAAGCAATTGCCGCCACAACCACAAATTTCGACAAGGTCCATCTAATCGAACAGCACCTCCGCGACGGTGATCGGCTGACGCTGGCGAGCCACTCCGACGCTGCGGCCGAGGCTCGAATGATTGAGATCATCAATCACCCCGAGGTCGGCCTTGGGAAGGTTCACACCTACGTCACTGAATCCGTCCGTCGTCTGTACAATCAGCGCAACACAGTGTCGCACTCGGGATCACTGCGATCAGCCGCGCTGAACGCGACAACAAGAACCGCATTTAGCTTGGTGGGAGCCGGTTTGGATCGCGTCGTCCACGCTCAACTGCTGGAACCCAACCTCGATCCGCTAGCTCTGGTAGCGCGCGCTGAGACCGAGCTTCGGATGGTTGGAACACCGGGAAGCCGCAGCCTCGGAGCGCTACTTGACTAGCCGGCTCGCGACATTGTCCCGACCAATAGGAGGGTGAGAAGGGTCGGCCCCCCGTCGGGTCATCATTGGGCGTTCCCGCTCGGCCGCCACGATGAACGAGCACAGTTCGAGGTGCGGATCTCGACGGGCCCGGGTCTCGACATCGCCGTAGTCCCGACCAGCCAACATGCCCATCTGCCCGGGGCAATACATCGCCGGCTCAGGCATCCTGCGGTGGCACCCCACACCGCTGTGAGCCCGTCGGGCCAGCGGCCCGGCCACGGGGCGGGGGCATCGACCTCGGTGGGGCGCTGACTGCTGCGCCCTCCGGCAAGAGTGCACCAGCCCATGCGTCGGCAGAGGACGTCGCGAGGTATCCCCATGGCTCGTCTGACGGGCTCGAGCGGCGTGGGGCTGCCGGGCGAGGGGGCAAGCCGCCCGAACCGCTAGTGCCTCCGGGCCCCACCCCCTAGAGTCGTCGCAGGGAGGTGGTCGGGTGCAAGCTCGCGAAGCAACGGTTCAGCAGCTCTTGACTGGTACGAGGGTCTTCTTAGTCCCCCTGTTTCAACGCCGCTATCAGTGGAGCAGCAAACAGTGGGGAGAGCTCTGGGACGACGTGGTGGATCAGTATGACCACCCAGACGTAGTTGAAGGCGCCCTTCCCCCGGGTCAGGGGCACTTCCTGGGGAGCGTGGTGCTGCACCCGGCGCCTGGGCCTGCCTCGACCGTTTCACGCTTCTTGGTAGTGGATGGGCAGCAGCGTTTGACCACACTTCTTTCACTTATCGCAGCTATTCGTGACTTCCGTTCTGCCGAAGACAGCGCATGGGACACGGGCGCCTATACCAATCAGTACTTGACCAACCAGTACAACTCTGAGCACCCAGACCGGTTGGTGCCCACAGTGTTCGATCGTGAGGGGTATGTCCGCACCATCCGTGACGGAGAGCCGACCGGGGCGATTGGGCAATCCTATGTCTGGTTTCTACGTGCCCTGAAGGGCTTTCGTGAGGAACGTGACGCCGTCGACTTTGAGCGGCTAGAGCGCGCCATGCTGCTGCGCCTTCTTGTGGTTGATATCTCGACTTCCCCGGCAGACAACGTCAACAATATTTTCAACACTGTCAATAGCAAAGGTCTCAACCTAGACCCAATCGACCTAATTCGGAATCACATTTTCATGCAGCTGACCCCGGCTCGTGCCGAAGCTGCCCACCAACGGTATTGGCTGCCGCTCGAGGAGCGCCTGTCGTCGGGCGACCGCAAGCGCGGCGTCTCGCTGCAAAGGTTCGCCTGGGCGTACTTGGTACGGTACGACGCCAAGGCGACACAGAAGGAGCTCTTCGCGAGTTTTGAGAAGCGGATGAATGGGCTGACGAAAGGCCGTTCAGGGGACGCTTTGGAGCAGGCGGTGGAGGAAGAGCTCGCTCAACTTGAGCGGGCGTCCCGGCTATTCCTAATGATTGATCGGCCGCATTCCTCTGCCGCTGACTCGTTGCCGGCTCCAGTCCGGGACGCTCTCGCCGACTTGAAGGCATGGGGAGGGGAGACGCATCTGCCTGTTTCTCTTGAGGTTCTCTGGCAGCTCGATCATGATGCCGCAAGCGCAGACTCCGCAGCTCAAGCACTAGGCAGCATTCTCTCCTTTATGATTCGCCGAGCGCTGTGTGGCGTTCCAACAAACAACTTGAACCGCATATTCTCTGGGCTGCCGAGCGGAATCGATCGATCCGTGGACGTAGCACGAGCAGTATCAAGCTACCTAGCCGTCGGTCAACGATACTGGCCGAGCGACACCGAAGTCCGCCAGAAGATCGCCACAACACCCATCTTCATCTCTGCTAAATCTGCTCAGGTCCAG
Source organism: Iamia sp. (assembly GCA_052038315.1). Lineage (GTDB taxonomy): Bacteria > Actinomycetota > Acidimicrobiia > Acidimicrobiales > Iamiaceae > Iamia. Next base: position 6,224 of record JBQGCF010000005.1, on the reverse strand, counting down.
TTTCTCCTTGCGAGAATAGAGAGGTATCTGCAGCCGGATGAGCCGGTGGACACCGACTCACTCGCCATCGAGCACATCATGCCGTTCATCCTGACCGACGAGTGGCGGAGATATCTGCGAGAGCACGGCAACGAGCCGGATGTAACTCAGACCAGGGTGCATACACTCGGGAATCTGACACTTAGTGGATCCCCCGATCTGGATAGCCAGGGGTTCGATAAGAAGGTTCGGGTCTTCGGATCGTCAAATCTGCGGATGAACCGGCAGATTGCGGAAGTGTCGGAGTGGACCGAGTCGTCGATCGTGGAGCGGGGGGAATCGTTAGCGGATGCCGTTATTGACTTGTACCCCAGGGTCGCCTCCGCGCCCGAGGGGCAGGACGAACCAGGCCACGCGGACGAGCAGCTAGATCTTGGCGAGGTCCTTCTTGCAGTGCCCGCTGGAAGCTGGACCACGCTCTCGGACCTCACTCAGCTATTTGCTTCGACGGAGGATGAGCTCGTCTCGGGGCTGCTCGAGTTGCCTGACCTCTTGCTGGCTCAGGTGCTTACCGAAGACGCACGGGTGCCGGACTGGATCCCGGACAGCCGGCGGGCCCTCATCGAGGCTCAGCGGGAAAGTGCCGGCACGGACTCTGCCGCCGGATGGACCGCTGATCAGGAGCCTCGCCGAGTGACCGCCTCCGAGCTGGCCGACTTAGTCTCTGGAGAGGATCGAGAAGTCTCCACGGTCGCATGAAGCGCTTTGTTGCGTTCATGGCCCGGGCGGGCGAGCGGGTCTCGGTAGTCATGGTGACCCTCGGCACCGCTCTTGCCTATCCTTGGCCCGGGCCAGGTCAGACCATGCTCGTGATCGGCTGCCTCGTCGGCGGCAGCGGATTTGCTGCGGACGTCAGAGTTCGTCGCCAGGGGCGCCGAAGACTGATCGAGCTGCGTGCATTGACTGGCCTCGACGCGGTTCTCTTTGACCTGGGCGATGCAATGCATCTGCCGGCTCCGTGGAGACTCAGCCTCTACTCGACCCGACCTGACGACGAGGACAGCACCTGGCACCGAATCGCCCGCGCCTCGAGCGCCGACATGTACCAACGCGGCGGCCGCGCCACAATCCCTCGAGGCGAGGGGGTCCTGTGGCTCGCAGAGCAAACCGGAGCGGTCGATGAACTCCGAGGTGTGCCGGACCGCCAGATCGACGAGCCTGCGTTTCTTCATTTCCATGCGAGCCGGAATGTGCCGCCTCAGGTGGCCCTTCAGTTTCGGATGCCGTCGTGTGCCTATGTCGCTGTAGTGCACCGGTTCCACGCTGCCGGCGGTTCAGGCGAGCAGGTCTCGGTTGGCCTCGTCGCCGAGACTGCGAATCGAGTACGTGAAGGGGAACTGAGGGTGCAGCTCGTCGAAAGAGTGGCGAATCGGGTCCTGCTTCGAAGCTTGCACCGCGCCCACCAGCTCGACGAGCAGCTGGGCATGATCTCGATCACCGAGGTGGCGACGTGAAGGGCGCGCCCCGCTAGTCGTAGAGGCCCCTCGCGGAGCCTGGGCGATCTGGAAGCGGTCGAGGCGATCTGCCTTCAGGGCTCGCTGTGGCACGTTTGTGGCACGGACGGCCGCTCGGCGGCCTTCGGAGCCGGCCCAGAGAGGCGCTGCGGGCCTCTGACCTGGGCCTATCCTTGGAGCGGGTGACGGGAATCGAACCCGCGTTCTCAGCTTGGGAAGCTGATGTTCTGCCTCTGAACTACACCCGCGTGCGCTGACGCGTGATCGGGGACCCTAGCGGAGCGGGTCCGCTCGCTTCCTCTCCAGAGGGGCCTGGGTCCTAGCCTCGACGGGATGTTCGCCCGGATCCTGGCCATCGGGCCGTCGTTCCTGAAGCCAGAGTTCTGGATCGACGCCGCCGGCAGCAGCGCCCTCTACGTCGTGACCGCGATCATCTTCGCCGAGTCGGGGCTGTTCTTCGGGTTCTTCCTGCCGGGGGACAGCCTGCTGTTCTTCGTCGGCTTCCTGACCTCGACCGGAGCGCGGGAGTTCGCCGCCGAGCAGAGCTTCGACCTGCTGCCGGCGATCGACGCGCTGCCGCCGCTGGTGGTGATCCTCGGGTTCTTCTTCCTGGCCGCCGTGCTGGGCGACCAGGTCGGGTACCTGTTCGGCCGGCGGGTGGGGCCGGCGCTGTTCAACCGCCCCGACTCCCGGCTGTTCAAGCAGGCCCACGTGGCCAAGGCCCACGCCTTCCTCGAGAAGAACGGGCCCAAGACGATCTTCCTGGCCCGCTTCGTCCCGATCGTCCGCACCTTCGCCCCGATCGTGGCCGGCGTCGGGAAGATGAACTACCGGACGTTCATCACCTACAACCTCGTCGGCGGGTTCGTGTGGGCCGTCGGCGTGACCAGCCTGGGCCACTACCTGGGCGAGGTCGAGCTGATCCGGGACAACATCGAGTACACGATCATCCTCGTGGTGCTGCTGTCGCTCACGCCGGTGTTCGTCGAGCTGATCCGCTCCCGGCGTGAGGTGGTCGAGGTCGCCGGCATCGTCGTCGACGAGCTGGAGGAGGCCGCCGAGGACATCATCGAGCGCATCAGCGACGACGACGATCCGCGGAACCACCGGAACGACGACCACCGGAGCGGCGACGCCCGATGATCCTGGCCACGACGGCGGCGGCCGCCACCACCAGCGCAGCAGCCAAGACCAACGACGAGGGCGGCTTCACCGCCCGCATGACCGACTGGGTCGAGAGCGTCATCGACGCCATCGGCTACCTGGGCGTGGCCTTCCTGGTCGCCCTGGAGAACGTCTTCCCGCCCATCCCGTCCGAGGTCGTGCTCCCCGCCGCCGGCTTCTGGGCCAAGGAGAACGGCGGGTTCGGCCCGCTGGTCCTGATGATCGTGGCCGCCACGGCCGGCTCGGTCATCGGCGCCTGGATCCTCTACGCCGTGGCCCGGGCCATCGGCCGGGACCGGCTCAAGGAGCTGGTCGACCGCTACGGCCGCTGGCTGGGCATCAAGGTCAAGGACATCGACCGGGCCGAGACCTGGTTCGACTCCCGCGAGTACCAGGCGGTGCTGATCTGCCGCTGCGTGCCCCTCGTCCGCAGCCTGGTATCGATCCCGGCCGGCTTCTCGGAGATGCCGCCGCTGCGCTTCACGATCTACACCGCCATCGGCAGCGCCATCTGGAACACCGCCCTGATCGTCGTCGGCTACTACGCCCACGGCTACCAGGACGAGGTCGAGTCAGTGATCGGCTACGTCCAGTACGTCGTCGTGGCGCTGCTGGTCGGCGTCATCGGCTGGTTCCTCTGGAAGCGGGCCATCCAGCCCCGCCTCCGGGGCCAAGCCGTCGGCGTGGACGACTGAGCCGGGGTCGGCCGGCTCGAGGAGCTCGACCGAGCCGTCGCGGATGACCGCGGGCGGCTGGCCGTCGCGCAGGTCGATCACGGTGTCGGAGACCAGGTCCTCGGCGTCGGCGGCCCGGCGGCGGAGGTCGCCGGGCCAGGCGAAGGTGCCGACGAGGAGGAACAGCAGGCAGGCGCTGAGGGCGCTGCGGCTGCCAGCGGTGATGTCGCCCCGGGCGTGGGCGATGGTGATGATGTTGAGGACGCAGTGGGCCACGGCCATGGGCACGAGGGCCCGGGACCGGGCCACCACCAGGGCGCTGATCACGGCGAAGGCGACGTAGGTGGCCAGGTTGGCGGCGTTGGCCACCTGCTCCTGGTGGCCGGGCAGCAGCACCCACCAGGTGCCGGCGGCGAGGTAGCCGACGACCCGGGCGGCGGTGGGCGGGACCTTGAGCACCATCAGGGCGGTGGCGCCGACGACGGGGACGGCGAAGCGGTACACCATCTCCTCGTTGGTGGCCGCCACGAGCAGGGCGCCGATGTCGACCAGGTCGCCGGTCCGGGCGAAGAGGGTGGCCCCGAGGCCGAGCCCGGCGACCATGGCGATCCAGAACGGGACGAGGCGGTCGCGGTCGCGGGCCTCGCCGACCGAGCGGGCGCCGAGGAAGACGAGCAGCAGCAGCGACGGCACCGCCGAGGCCGACAGGGTGAACGATCCGATGTCGACGCTGACGCTGGCGAGCAGCGAGCCCATCTCGACGACCATGGTGACCGTCGCCAGGGTCAGCACCAGCATGCGGCCGGTGCGGGTGCGGACCAGCGAGGGGGCCGGCTTGCCGGTGGGGCGGCGGGCGCCGGTCCGGCGGTCGGTGGTGGCGACCGGAGCGCTCATCGGGACGCCCCGACGGGAGCCAGGGCGTCGGCCGAGGAGGGGGACGCGACGGCCTCCGGCGTGGCCGGGGGCAGGGAGGGCGAGGCGGTGGCCCCCTCGGTGGAGCCGAGGGACTCGGCGGCGAGGGTGGCGTGGAGGGCGGCGATGGCGACCTCGATCTGGTCGTCGTCGGGGGGCTGGGTGGTCAGGGTCTGGAGCCACGAGCCGGGGGCCATCAGGATGCGGCCGAGGAGGGTGTGGCGGCGGAGGCCGGCGAGGCGGATCACCTCGTAGGCGACGCCGGCGACGATCGGCAGGCCGAGGATGCGGCTGGCGACCAGCACCGGCCAGCTCACCTCGCCGACGATGATGTGGGCGATCAGCGCCACCAGCACGACGATCAGGAGGAAGGCGGTGCCGCAGCGGGGGTGGCGGCGGTCGAACCGCCGGATCTCGGTCGGCTCGAGCGGGACCCCGTGCTCGAAGGCGTGGATCGTCATGTGCTCGGCGCCGTGGTACGAGAAGGTCCGCTTGACCTCCTTGTTGAGCGAGATCAGGGCCATGTAGCCGACGAGGATGCCGAGCCGGATGAGGCTCTCGACGGCGTTGAACAGCCAGCGCCCCTCGATGCCGAGGGCCTTGGGCAGCACTGCCGGCAGCACGCCGAGGATGCCGATGGCGAGGACGGCGGCGATGACCGTCGTGAGGGCCAGGCCGCCCCGGGAGTAGCCCCGGCCGTCCTCGGTCCCCCGCTCCTTGGCCCCCCAGATCATGGCCTTGGTGCCGAGGCTGACCGACTCCCACAGGGCGACCGGGCCCCGCAGCAGCGGGATGCGCCGGACGCCGGCGGTGTCGTCCGGCAGCGGCGCCCCGGTGGTGCCGATCGTGCCGTCGGAGCGGCGGACCGCCGCGCCCCACGCCCCGGCCCGGCGCATCATCACGCCCTCGATCAGGGCCTGGCCGCCGATGGGCCCGACGTCGTTCCGGAGCTGGGGGGTGGGGTGCTGCGTCACGCTCTGTGTCTCCCGAGACCCGCCACCACTGGGCGTGGTGATCTTGTCGGCGAACCATACTCAGAGCGGTCGTCGCTGTCTAGGCCAAAAGACCTAATTCGCCCACGGAGGGTGCTGTCAGACCGTCAACGACGACGCTATGCCACGGAGCGTGACCGCCCGAGGGGCGGCGACACACCGGCAGAGGGTCAGTCGACGCCGGTGACCTGGGGGGCGTGGACGGCCTCGGAGTCGGCCTTCTCGCCCTGCTCGATCGCCTCGACGAGGTGCATGGCGATGTCGGCGACCTTGACGTCGTCGTCCTTCCCCAGGCCCTTCACGCCGTCGTCGATCATGATGTAGCAGAAGGGGCAGGCGGTGGCGATGCGGCTCGCACCGGTCTCGACCAGCTCCTCGGAGCGGGCGTCGTTGACCTTGGTGCCGATCGTCTCCTCCATGAACATGCGGGCGCCGCCGGCGCCGCAGCACATGCCCTTGGTGCCGTTGCGGGGCGCCTCGACCACCTCGACGCCGCCCAGCCGGCCGATCACCTGGCGGGGCGCCATGTAGATGTCGTTGTGGCGACCGAGGTAGCAGGAGTCGTGGTACACGATCCGGTCGTCGAGCTGGGCCCGGCTGAGGTCGAGCTGGCCGGTCTCGACGAGGGTCTCGAGCAGCTTCGAGTGGTGCATGACCTCGTAGTTGCCACCGAGCTGCGGGTACTCGTTGAGCAGCGTGTTGAAGCAGTGGGGGCACTGCGTGATGATCTTCTTCACGCCCATGCCGTCGAGGGTCTCGATGTTCTGCATGGCCAGCATCTGGAAGATGTACTCGTTGCCCGAGCGGCGGGCGGGGTCGCCGGTGCAGTTCTCGGCCGGGCCGAGGATGGCGAAGTCGATGCCGGCCCGCTGGAGCAGCTTGGCCATCGACTGGGTGACCTTCTGGTTCTTGTCGTCGAAGGACCCGGCGCAGCCGACCCAGTAGAGGTACTCGTGCTCGAAGGCCTCGGTGCCGTCGACGATCACGAC
>JBQGCF010000004.1:0-2561 GCA_052038315.1 Iamia sp. | reverse complement strand
CTTCCGGGTGCCGGACCTCGTCATCGGCCGATCGAGCGACACCTACGGCGACGCGGGCCGCAGCCGGGCCGAGCTGGTCGTGGAGATCCGGTCGCCGGGGGACGACTCGTACCTCAAACTGCCGTTCTACGCCGAGCGGGTGCGGGAGGTGCTGATCCTCCACCGGGATCGGACGGTGGAGCTGTACCGGGGAATGGACCGGGTCGCGGCCGACGAGGACGGGTCGGTGCGGTCCGAGGCCCTCGGCGTGACCTTCACGCCCCTCACCACCGACGACGACGAGCCCCGGCTCCGCATCACGTGGGACGGCGGCACGACCGAGGTCTGAGCGCGGCCCTACCGTGCCCGACATGAGCGAGCGCAGCGAGCGAACGATCGGGCCCGGCGAGATGCCGTGGACGGATCCGGCGGGGGAGCTGCGGGCCGACGGGCCGGCGGTGCTGGAGTGGGCGGCCCGCTCCCTCGAGGGGGTGGGCGACCTGCCGGTCCTCAGCCCGGTCGAGCCGGGGTGGGTCCGGGCCCAGCTCCCGGCCCACCCGCCGGAGCGGGCCGAGACGTGGGCGGAGATCCTCGATGACCTCGACCGGGTCGTCGTCCCCGGCACCGCCCACTGGCAGTCGCCCGGCTGGTACGCCTACTTCCAGTCGAACTCGTCGGCGCCGGCGGTGCTGGCCGAGGCGCTGATCACGACCTTCGGCGTGCAGGGGATGCTGTGGCACACCGGCCCGGCGTGCACGGAGGTCGAGACGCTCGTGCTCGACTGGCTGGCCGAGCTGCTCGACCTGCCGGCCGCCTTCCGGTCCGACGGTCCCGGCGTTGGCGTGATCCAGGACTCGGCCTCGTCGTCGACCCTCGTCGCCGTGCTCGCCGCCCGGGACCGGGCCCGGACCGCCGGCGCCCGGCTCGACGACCTGGTCGCCTACACGTCGATCGACGCCCACTCGTCGGTGGAGAAGGGGCTGCGGGTCGCCGGCCTCCTGTCCGAGCAGCTGCGGCCGGTGCCGGTCGACGACCAGCGGGCCCTGCGGCCCGTCGCCCTGGCCTCGATGGTCGAGGAGGACCTGGCCGCCGGGCGCGTCCCGTTCCTCGTCGTCGCCACCGTCGGCACGACCTCGACCCACGGGATGGACCCCCTCGGCGCGGTGGGCGAGCTGGCCCGGGCCCACGACATGTGGTTCCACGTCGACGCCGCTCACGCCGGCGCGGCCGCCCTCGTCCCCGACCTGCGCTGGATCCACGACGGGCTGGAGCTGGCCGACTCCTACGTGATGGACCCGCACAAGTGGCTGTTCACGGCCATGGACTGCTCGGCCCTGTTCGTGCGGGACGCCGCCCCGCTCGTCGACGCCCTGTCGATCACGCCCGAGTACCTGCGCAACACGGCGTCGGGGTCGGGTGCGGTGGTCGACTACCGCGACTGGCAGGTGCCGCTCGGCCGTCGCTTCCGGGCCCTCAAGCTGTGGGCCGTCATCCGCCGCTTCGGCGCCGACGGCCTCCGCCGGGCGGTCGCCGGCCACGTCGCCCTGGCCCAGGACCTGGCCGCCCGGATCGAGGCCGACCCCCGCTTCGAGGTCCCCCTCCCGGTCCCGCTCAACATGGTGTGCCTGGCCCACGTCGACGGCGACGAGGCCACCGAGGCCCTCCTCCAGGCCCTCAACGCCACCGGCCGCGTCGCCGTCTCCCACACCCGCATCGACGGTCGCTACCTGCTCCGCCTCTCGATCGGCCAGACCCGCACCACCCCCGCCGCCGTCGACGAGCTCTGGTCCCTGCTGGACTCGTACGCCGAAGCCAGCTCGAGGACGTGACGCCCCCGTCCGAGGGATGGGTGACCGGCCACCTCCCGCCGACGCTCGCTGCGCTCGCCGGCTCGGGCGGGCGCTCCTGCCGGTTGCCCCCCGGGCTGCCGCCGGGCCGACCGGACCGCCACGCGGGCGGTCCGGCGCACCTGCGAGGCTCTCGGGATGGCTGACGGTCGGACGTACCTGCTGATCGATGGGGAGAACATCGACGCCACGCTGGGGGTCAGCATCCTCGGGCAGCGGCCGGCGCCGGACGAGCGGCCGCGGTGGGACCGGGTCCGGGAGTTCGTCGAGCGCCGGTGGGGCCAGCCGGTCACGGCGCTGTTCTTCGTCAACGCCAGCTCGGGGAACCTCCCGATGCCGTTCATCCAGGCCCTGATGGCGATGGGCTACACGCCGGTGCCGCTGTCGGGGCCGGCGGGGGTGAAGGTGGTCGACGTCGGCATCATCCGGACGCTCGACGCCCTCGCCGACCGGGAGGGCGATGTGGTGCTGGCCAGCCACGACGCCGACTTCGTGCCCCACGTCAGCCCGCTGCTCGACGACCGGCGGGTCGCCCTGCTCGCCTTCCGCGAGTTCGTGAGCACTCAGTTCGCCGACCTGGTCGACGCCGGGTTGGAGGTCTTCGACCTGGAGGACGACGCCGACAGCTTCACCCGGCGCCTGCCCCGCCTCCGCATCATCGCCCTCGACGACTTCGACCCCGCCGACTTCCTCTGACCGGCCCGGTTCGCGAGAAGATCGGGGGATGGGTGCTTC
>JBQGCF010000003.1:0-2345 GCA_052038315.1 Iamia sp. | reverse complement strand
CAGGGCCGGGGCCGGCAACCCCGACCGGACAAGTCGCGCAGAAGGCACCAAGCCAGTCAGTCGGTGGGTCACGCCCGGGGCTACCAGCCAGCAGCCCAGCACGACGGCTGACCCGCTCCCCGCATCCTCACAGTCAGTCGGGGGGCGAGCTCACCCAGGTGGAGAAGACCAGGTCCGAGGAGCTGTCCGTCTCCCAGGACTGGGTCCACGGGTCGAAGCGGAGCATGTCGCCGCCGCCGTACCCGAGCTGGGACGTCGAGAGGTTGATGGCGCCGTCGAGCCCCTCGATGGCGAGGTAGAGGGTCTGGCCCTCCTGGACCTGGATGGGGGTCTCCAGCTCGATCGTGGTCGAACCGTCACCCGTCACCCCGCTCTGGGTGACGATCGAGCCCATGGGGAAGCCGAAGGCGAACTCGCCGACGCTGAGGCTGTAGGTCACGCCTGCCGTCCAGAAGTCCAGGGTCACCTTGTCGAGCAGGCCGCTGCGGCCGACGGTGAACGACTGGCCGACGGCCTGGCCCGGCTCCGACTTGTGGAAGCCGGTGGCGAAGGTGACCTCCTGGTCGACCTGGCTGGCGGGCGGCGGCGGGCCGACCTGCTGGGTGACCGGCTCGCTGGCACTGGTCGAGGCCTCGTCGGACCCGACGTAGCCGGCGGTGACGGTGTGGAGGCCGTCCTCGAGGCCCGTCGGGCGCCAGGAGGCCACCCCGGCCACCACCGGCACGTTGGCGTACGGGATCGGGTACCCGTCGAGGAAGAACTCGATGGTGCCCGTCGGCGTGCTCGTCGCGGGGAGGACGGGGGCGACGCGGGCCTGGAACCATGCCTTGCCGCCGGTCGGCACCTCGGTCGTCCGCGACACGACCGTGGTGGTGGTGCTGGCCGACGTCACGCCGATCCACGTGCCGGACCCGCCGGCGACCGGCCCGGGGGCGTAGGTGCCGTCACCGCCGTAGGTGGCCGTGATCTCGTGGCTCCCGAACGGGATGGCCTTGGTCCGCAGCTTGGCCACACCGCGGCTCGCGGTGGCCTGGCCGATCTCGACGCCGTCGGCGAGGAAGCGGACGGTCCCGGTCGGGACGGGCTGGCCGGGGACCGGCGGGGCCAGGGTGGCGGTCAGGTTCACGTACTGGGACCACGTCGACTCGGTCGGCACGTCCAGGGAGGAGACGGCCGACGCCAGGGGCCGGACCCAGGTGGTGAAGGCGATGTCGGCGACGGGGTTCTCGTACCAGTCGGTGGGGAACAGGTGGTCGGCCTCGTGCCACACCCCACTCTCGTAGGGCTCCAGGTTGATCATGACCCTGACGACGCCGGTGGCCGGCAGGACCAGGGCGTACCGCTGGCCCTGCTGCACGGGCAGCGGCGGGTCGATCGTGACCACCTGCTCCCCGGCCACGACCGCCTCGGTGGCCCGGGACCAGAGGGGGTCGCCGGTCGGCGCACCCCGGTCATCGACGTCGTGGATCGCCACCCCGAGGGTGCCGTCCACCGGGCTTGCGACCCAGAAGGTCACCGTGTCCAGCAGCCCGGTGGCGCCGGCCGTGAAGGCCTGCGCACCCGTCTCGTCGTCCAGGGTGAGGAAGCTGGCGGGCAGGCTGTCGTTGTCCTGGTCGATGGTGCTGGTGCCGTTGCCGGTCGAGGGGGAAGCGCCGATGCGCTGCTCGACGGGGGTGCTGGTGCTGGCCTGCACGTCGTCGGTCGCTGCGAAGGCGGCGGTCACGGTGTGGACGCCGTCGGCCAGGCGCGGCCGCCACGAGGCGGTGCCACCGGTGAGGGGCACGGTCACGGCCGAGCCGGCGTCGCCATCGGGTGTGAAGACGACCGAGCCGGTGGGCACGGTGGTGGCCGGGGCGACGCTGGCGACGGTCGCCTGGAACCAGGCGGTGCCGCTCAGGACCTCGGTCTTCTTCGACACGAGCGTCGTGGTGGTGGCGGCCGGGGCGACGGTGACCGTGACCGGCTCGCCGACCGGGGTGCCGTCGAGGCTGGCGGTGATGGTGTGGGTGCCGGCGGACAGGGTCTTGGTGCGGAGCCGGGCGACGCCGTTGGCCAGGGCGACGGCGCCGACGGTGCCGGCCTCGTCGGCGAAGGTCACCTCACCGGTGGGCTTGGGCTGGCCCTTGGGCACGGTCGGTGTGGCCGTCAGGGTGACGTACTGCGACCAGGTGGCCTCGGCCGCCGAGGCGGTGACGGCGTGGAGGCCGTCGGGCAGGCGGGGCCGCCACGAGGCTATGCCGCCGACGATCGGTGCCGTGCCGCCGAGGTCCTCGCGACCGGCGACGCTGAAGGCCACCGATCCGGTCGGGGCGCTCGTCGCCGGGGCGACGCTCGCGACGGTCGCC
>JBQGCF010000002.1:0-25766 GCA_052038315.1 Iamia sp. | reverse complement strand
GCCCGGCACCTCGGGCTGGCCGACCCCCACGAGCCGGCCTCGCCCCGGCTCGGCGCGATGGTCCAGGCCCTCGCCGCCGCCTTCGCCCCACGGGCCGTCGACCTCCGGCTGGCCCGTCACGCCGTGCGTCTTCAGGGCCGGCTGGTGCTGGTGGGCGATGCCGCCCCGGTCGCCCTGACCGAGCGGGAGCGGTCGGTGCTCGAGGTGCTGTCCGAGCGCCAGGGCGCGGTGGTGTCGAAGGGCGCGCTCCTCCAGCGGGTGTGGCGGGGCGACGGCGACGAGCACGTCGTCGAGGTCACCGTGGCCCGGCTCCGGCGTCGCCTCGGGCCGGCCGGCGGCTCGATCGAGACGGTCGTCCGCCGGGGCTACCGCCTCGCCTCGTCGTGAGCGCCCGTCTTGCCGAGGGATGACGCCGACCTCTCAGCCCGTCGCGGCCGCCGTGCGACCGTTGTCGCGCGACCGACACGGCCGGCACACGGGGAGGAAAACGGCCGGGTCGAGGATCGGGCCATGACCACCTCCCCCCTGCCGCTCGTGCGCTCGGTCCTGCGCGGCCCCGCCAGCCGGACCCTCCACCTCACGTGGTTCGCCTTCTTCACCACCTTCGTGGTGTGGTTCAACTTCGCCCCCTTCGCCACCCGCATCGGCGACCAGATGGGGCTGAGCGACGCCCAGCTCGTCACCCTCGGGCTCTGCAACCTGGCCCTGACGGTGCCGGCCCGCATCCTGATCGGGAGCCTGCTCGACCGCTTCGGCCCCCGGCGCACCTTCTCGGCGATCCTGGTCTACGCCGCCGTGCCCTGCCTGGTGTTCGCCACCGCCCAGGGCTTCGGCCAGCTGGTGCTGGGGCGCCTGCTGATCAGCGTGGTGGGGGCCGGCTTCGTCGTCGGCATCCGCATGGTCGCCGAGTGGTACCCGCCGGGTGAGCTGGGCACGGCCGAGGGGGTCTACGGCGGGTGGGGCAACTTCGGGGCCGCCGCCGCGACCCTCGCCCTGCCGGTGGTGGCCGACGCCGTCGGCGGCGAGGACTCGTGGCGCTGGGTGGTGGCCGGGACCGGGATCATCGCCGCCGTCTACGGGCTGGCCTACGGGCGGCTCGTGTCCGACACCCCCGCCGGGGTCGCCTACCAGCGCACGAAGAAGGCCAGCGCCCTGGAGGTCACCAGCCCCGGTGCGGTCACCGGCCTGATGGCACTGTCGGTGCCGCTCGGCGTGGCCCTCGGCGTCATCGCCTGGCGGGTGTGGAAGGTCGGCGTGATCGGCACCGCAGGGCTGTGCCTCGGCCTGGTCGCCTCGATGGTCCTCCTCGGCGTCCAGCTCCTCGCCGTCCACCGCACCAACGCTCGGGCCCGGGCCGACGCCTACCCGGCCGAGGAGCGCTACCCGTTCGCCTCGGTCGCCGTCCTCTCCTTCGCCTACGCCTGCACCTTCGGCTCCGAGCTGGCCGCGGTGTCGTTCCTGCCCACCTTCTTCGAGACGACGTGGGGCCTGTCGACCGCCGTGGCCGGCGCCGCCGCCTCCGCCTTCGCGGTGATGAACCTGGTGTCGCGGCCCGCCGGCGGGATCATCTCCGACCTGGTCGCCAGCCGCCGGCGCTGGCTCACCCTGCTGCTCGGCTGCCTGGGCGCCGGCTACCTGGTGCTGTCGCGGGTCACCGGGTCGTGGCCGGTCGCCGTGGCCATCGTGGCGGTGCTGGGGACCTCGCTGTTCGCCCAGGCCGGCAACGGCGCCGTCTACGCCATCGTCCCGCAGGTGAAGAAGCGGGTCAGCGGCCAGATCGCCGGGCTGGCCGGCGCCTACGGGAACGTCGGCGGCATCGTCTTCCTGACCTGCCTGCTGTTCATGTCGGTGCCCATGGTGTTCCTGGTGATGGGCGTGTCCAGCCTGGGCGCGACGGTCGCCTGCCGCTGGCTGGTCGAGCCGGCCGGCAGCCGGGCTGCCGTCGCCGCCGGGGAGCCGGCCGCCGTCGCCCCGGCCCGCGAGCTGGCCGCCGTGGGGAGCCCGTGACCGACCTGCTGACCCCGATCGACGAGTGGCTCGTCCGGCAGCAGGACCTCAGTGCTGTCGAGAGGTTCGCCCAGCAGCACGAGAGCGGTGCTCTCGGCGTGGCTCGGTACCGGGACCGGCTGCCGGCGAGCCCGCCCGGTCCGGGCCAGCAGTACGGGTGCGAGGTCGACCTCGACGCCTGCACCGGCTGCAAGGCCTGCGTGGCCGCCTGCCACAACCTCAACGGCCTGGAGGACGGGGAGGCGTGGCGGCGGGTCGGGGCCCTGCACGCCGGGGCCGACGGGGTCGGTGACGCCCGGGGCTCGGTGACGGTGACGAGCGCCTGCCACCACTGCGTCGAGCCGGCGTGCCTGGAGGGCTGCCCGGCGGCCGCCTACGAGAAGGACCCGGTCACCGGGATCGTCCGCCACCTCGACGACAGCTGCATCGGGTGCAGCTACTGCACGCTGACCTGCCCCTACGACGTGCCGAGCTACCAGCCGTCGCTCGGCATCGTCCGCAAGTGCGACATGTGCGCCGACCGGCTGGCCGAGGGCGAGGCCCCGGCGTGCGTCCAGGGCTGCCCGCAGGGCGCCATCACCATCGGCCTGGTCGACGTGGGGGAGCTGGTCGCCTCGGTCCGGGTCGCCGACCCGGTGCGGCTGGTCCCGTCGGCCCCCGAGTCGCGCCTGACCGTGCCGGCGACCCGGTACCGGACGAGCGACCCGGTGCCCGCGTCGTGGGTCGCCGCCGACCGCTCGTCGATCCACCCGTCGGCCGGCCACGCCCCGCTGGCCCTGATGCTCGTGCTGACCCAGGTGGCGGTGGGGATGACGGTCGCCTCGGGGTGGATCGCCCGGGGCGTGGGCCACGCCGGGGCCGACGCCCTCGGGGTCGCCGGGTTGGCCACCGGGCTGGTCGCCCTGGCCGCCTCGACCCTGCACCTGGGCCGGCCGTCGCTCGCCTGGCGGGCGGTGCTCGGGCTGCGCCGCTCGTGGCTGAGCCGGGAGATCGTCGCCTTCGGGGCCTTCGCCATCGGTGGCGCCGGGCGCTTCGCCGCCGCGGTCGTCGGCGCCCCGGCCGGGGTCGAGACGGCCCTCGGCGCGCTGGGCGTGGCCGGTGGCATCGCCGGCGTCCTGTGCTCGGCCCAGCTCTACGCCGTGACCGGCCGCCGGTGGTGGCGGCTGCCCACGAGCCTGGCCCGCTTCGGCGGCACCGCCCTCCTCGGCGGGGCGTGCGGGAGCGCGGCGGTGCTGGCCCTGGCCGACCCGGTCGCGGCCCGCCGGGTCGTGCCCGGGATGCTCGCCCTGGCCGGCGTCGGCCTGGCCCTGTCGGTGCTCGGTCCGCTCGTCCCGCTGTGGCGCCGCAACCGGGGTCCCGACCTGGCCGCCACCGCCCGGCTGCTCACCCACGACCTGCGCGACCGCCACCTCCTCCGGCTGGCCGCGGCCGGCGTGACCGCCCTGCTCCTCGTCGGCGCCGCCCTGGCACCGGGGGAGAGCGGCATCGTCCTCGTCGTCGCCGGGCTCGTCGTCCTCGTCGGCGAGCACCAGGACCGGCGCCTCTTCTTCCTCGCCTCGGTCGCCCCCCGCATGCCCGGGTCGCCCCGATGAGCGGCCGGCTGACCGACCTGCTGGCCCGGGAGCCGGCGCCGCTCGGGCTGGGCCAGCTGCCGGCCGACCGGGTGCCGACGGCCACGACCCGGCTGGTGTGCGGCTTCTGCTCGACCGGCTGCGGGCTCGACGTCCACCTGCGCGACGGGCGCGCCGTCGGCCTGACCCCGAGCGAGGGCCACCCGGTCAACCGGGGCGGGGCCTGCCCCAAGGGCTGGGAGGCGCTGACACCGCTGGCCGCCGCCGACCGGGCCACCACGCCGCTGGTGCGCGACGGCCGGGGCCGGCTGGTCCCGACCGACTGGAGCACCGCGCTCGACACCTTCGTGACCCGCATGCGGGCGAGCCAGGCCGAGCACGGGCCCGAGTCGGCCGCCTTCCTGTCGACCGGGCAGATCCCGACCGAGGAGATGGCCCTGCTCGGCGCCCTGGCCAAGTTCGGGATGGGCATGCGCCACGGCGACGGCAACACCCGCCAGTGCATGGCCAGCGCGGTGGTGGCCTACAAGGAGTCCTTCGGCTTCGACGCCCCGCCCTACACCTACGCCGACCTGGAGGAGTCCGACGTCATCGTCCTCGTCGGCTCGAACCTGTGCGTGGCCCACCCGATCCTCTGGGACCGCATCACCCGCAACCCCCACGACCCCGAGATCATCGTCGTCGACCCCCGCCGCACCGAGACCGCGGCCCGGGCGACCCTCCACGTCGCCCCCCGGCCCAAGACCGACCTGGCCCTGCTCTACGGGCTGGCCGCCGAGCTGATCCGGCGGGGCGCGGTCGACCGCCGCTTCGTGGCCGAGCACACGACGGGCTTCGAGGCCTTCGCCGCCCACGTCGCCCCCTTCACCCCCGAGCGGGTCGAGGCCGACACCGGCGTCCCGGTCGACCGGCTGGAGCGGTGGGCCGACGTGGTCCAGGCCGGCCGGGCCGTCTCGTTCTGGTGGACGATGGGCGTCAACCAGAGCCACCAGGGCGTGCGCACCGCCCAGGCCCTGATCGACCTGGCCCTGGTGACCGGGAGCATCGGCCGGCCCGGCACCGGCGCCAGCTCGATCACCGGCCAGTGCAACGCCATGGGGTCGCGGCTGTTCTCCAACACCACGTCGCTCCTCGGCGGGCGCGACTTCACCGTCCCCGAGCACCGCGCCGAGGTGGCCACGATCCTCGGGATCGACGAGGCCCGCATCCCCGACGGGCCCAGCCTCAGCTACGACCGCATCGTCGAGGGCATCCACACCGGGCGGATCCGCAGCCTGTGGGTCGTCGCCACCAACGGCGCCCACTCGTGGATCAACCACTCGGAGCTGCGCGAGCTGCTCGGCCGGCTCGACCTCCTCGTCGTGCAGGACATGTACGCCACGACCGAGACGGCGCAGCTAGCCGACATCGTCCTCCCCGCCGCCGGGTGGGGCGAGAAGGACGGGACGTTCATCAACAGCGAGCGGCGACTCGGGCTGGTGCAGCGGGTGTCCCCGGCGCCGGGCCAGGCCCTGGCCGACTTCTGGATCTTCAAGGCGGTGGCCGAGGCGTGGGGTTGCGGCGACCTGTTCCGGCGGTGGACCGACCCGGAGGCGACCTTCGGGATCCTCCAGGAGCTGTCGGCCGGCCGGCCCTGCGACATCACCGGCGTCGCCGGCTACGAGCACGTCGCCACCGGCACCGCCCAGTGGCCCCTCCCGGCCGGGGCCGCCGCCACCGACGAGCCTCTGGCCACCGAGCGCCGGCTCTTCGAGGACGGGCGGTTCTTCACCCCGGACGGGCGGGCCCGCTTCGTGGTCGACGACCCGGTGCCCCCGCCCGAGCGGACGAGCCGGAAGCACCCCCTCGTCCTGCTGACCGGACGGGGCTCGGCCAGCCAGTGGCACACCGAGACCCGGACGGGGAAGTCGGCCACCCTGCGGGCCCTCGCCCCCGAGGGGCTGTGGGTCGACATCCACCCCGACGACGCCGCCGCCCGCTCGATCGGGCCCGGCGACCCGGTGGTGGTCGAGTCGGCCCGGGGCTCGGTGCGGGCCCGGGCCCAGGTCACGCCGACGGTCGCCGTCGGGCAGGTGTTCCTGCCCATGCACCACCCGCTGGTCAACACGCTCACCTTCCCGGCCTTCGACCCCCACTCCCGCCAGCCCGGCTACAAGCACGCGGCCGTCGAGGTCCGCCGGCCCGAGCCGTGGGACGTTCCAAGCGGGCCTCAAGTCGCCTCCCAGTGACCGGGTGCACGCTGCTCGCATGTTCGAGTGGGCAGCACACCTGGCCGAGGGGTCGATGGCCGGCCCCTGGGTGTACCTGGGGCTCTTCGCCCTGGCCGCCGTCGACGGCGTCTTCCCGGCCGTCCCCAGCGAGAGCGCCGTCATCTCCGTCGGCGTGGTGGCCGCCACCGGCGACGCCGACCTGGCCCTCGTCATCGCCTCCGGCGGGCTGGGGGCGCTGGCCGGCGACCACCTCTCCTACCTCCTCGGCCGGGCCCTGGCCGGCCGCCCGCAGCGGCCGAGCGCCCGCCGCACCCGCCGGCGGCGCGCCCTGGAGGGGGCCCAGGCCCTCCTCCGGCGGCGCGGCCCGTCGCTGCTGATCGTCAGCCGCTACGTTCCCGGTGGCCGGACCGCCACGACCCTCGCCGCCGGCTCGGCCCGCCTCCGGTTGCGGACCTTCACCGCCGTCACCGCCGTGGCCGGGGCGACCTGGGCCACGACCAGCGCCCTGATCGGCTACCTCGGCGGCCGGGCCTTCGAGGACCAGCCCCTCGCCGGCATCGCCGTCGGGATCGGCGTCTCGCTGGTGCTGGCCGGGATCGTCGAGGTGGTGCACCGGCACCGGACCGTGCCCTCCCCCGAAGGGGTGAACCCACCCGAACCGCTGGTGGTCGACACCCCCCAGGAGTACCGTCCCGCGGCATGAGGCGGATCGGTGGGGTTGCGGGGTTGTTCGTCGTGCTCGTGGGGCTGGTCGCCGGGTGCGACCTGCCGACCTACCCCGACGGGACCCGGGCCCTGGCCGCCCAGGCCGGGCCGGCCGGCACCGGGGTCAGCAGCACCACCATCGCCGCCGATGCGAAGGAGCGCTGGCGCTACGTCGCCGACGACGCCCCCTACGGTGCGGTGGGCACGCCGGTGATCAGCGGCGACCTGGTCGTCGTGCCCGCCGCCTACCTCGTCACGAGGGGCAGCGAGACCGACGCCAACGCCAGCCGGGTCGTCGCCCTCGACCGGCTCACCGGCGAGCAGGTGTGGGAGGCGCTCGTCGGTCACGACGACTCGCTCACCGTGACGGCCAGCTCGACCACGGTGTTCGCCCAGGGGACGAGCTCGGGGGTCACCGCCCTCGACCTGGCCACCGGTGCGGTGCGCTGGACCGCCCCGACGGAGGGGGGCAGCCGCTACCCGGGGGTGTACGGCGGGGGCCGGCTGTTCGTCGAGCACCACGGCTTCGGCTCGGCCGAGCTGACCGCCCTCGACGCCGCCACAGGCGAGGTCCTGTGGACCCGGGTGGTCGAGGAGATCAGCGGCGGCATGGCCCGGCTCGTCCTCTCCGGCGACGTCGTCTACCTGCCCGGCGTCTGCGGCTCGGCCGAGGCGGCCCGGGCCGGCGACGGGAAGGTCGTCTGGCACCAGGAGGGCACCTGCCACGGTGGCGGCGACGCCACCGGCGTGATCCGCAACGGCCGCATGTACGTCGGCGGCGGCGGTGGCGGCAACGTCGACGACATCACCATGCTCGACCTGGCCACCGGCGCCGTCCGGGGCGGCTTCGAGGCCCGCTACATCCCGGTGGTCGGCACCGGCAACATGCTGGTGGCCGGGCCCGGCGGTGGGCTGGAGAACCGCACGATCGACGGCGCCCGGGTGCGGTGGCGCAACGACTTCGGCGACCAGGGCGTCACCCGAGAGCCGCTGGCGGTCAGCCAGACCGTCTTCACCGTCCTCGACGGGCCCTACCAGGCCCAGAACCGGGGCGAGGACGCCGAGCTGGTCGGCGTCTCGCTGGTCGACGGGAAGGTCACCCACCGCATCCCGCTGGGCGACTTCGCCATCGACCTGCACATGTTCCAGGTCGGCCTGGCCGCGGCCGAGCACATCGTGGCCGTCCCGTTCGACGAGCAGCTGGTGGTGATCGGATGAAGAAGGTGCGGATGAAGCGGGTCGCAGGGGTCGCGGGGGTCGTGCTGGCCCTGGCCGGGTTGGCGGGCTGCGACCTGCCGACCTACCCGGACGGCACCCAGCAGCTGAGCGTGCAGGCCGGTCCGGCCGGCACCGGCGCCTCCAACACGACCATCGCCGCGGCCCCGAGCGTGCGCTGGCGCTGGACGGCGGCCGACGTGGGCCAGCCCCGGGTCGGCGTGCCGCTGATCAAGGGCGACCTGGTGATCGTGCCGGTGGCCTACGGCAACGGCGGGCTCGAGCCCGGTGACGACACGGCCAGCCGGGTGATCGCCTTCGACCGGCTCACCGGCGAGGTCGAGTGGGAGACGCTGGTCGGCCATGACGGCGAGCTCCACATCGGGGCCAGCAGCACCCGGGTCTTCGCCCTCGGGGAGGACACCGGACTGACCGCCATCAACATGAGCACCGGTGCGGTGATCTGGGACCGGCCAGTGATCGGCTACGCCTCGTCGATGGCCCCGGTCGTGGTCGACGGTGACGTCTACCTCGCCCTCCACGCCGACACCGAGGCCGCCCTCCAGGCCTACGACGGCCAGACCGGCAACCGGCTCTGGACCGAGTACATCGACATGTTCATCGGCGGCTCGGTGCGCCCCTTCGTGTCCGGTGACGAGGTCTTCCTTCCCGGCATCTGCCGCTCGGTCCACAGCGCCGACCGCCAGAGCGGGTTCCAGAACTGGCACCACCTCGGCGGCTGCTACGGCGGCGGCCAGGCCGAGGGGACCGTCCGGGGCAACCGCATCTACGTCAACGAGACGGACGGCGACCTGAGCACCGGCGCCATCCTCGACCGGGCCACGGGGAACCAGCTGCGCACCTTCGAGGCCCGCTTCCTCCCGGTCGCCGGCGCCTCCAACCTGCTCCTGCTCGGCTCCGGGTCGAGCATCGAGAACTGGACCGTCGACGGGGCGACCCGCCGGTGGCGCACCGAGCTGACCAGCACGGTGACGACGCAGCCGGTCCGGCCCCACATGTCGGCCCTGGCGGCCAGCGGCAACGCCTTCACCGTCGTCGGCGGGCCGGTGGCGCCGCCCGAGGACGGGATCGCGGCCGAGCTGATCGGTGTCTCGGTCGGCACCGGGCAGGTCACCCACCGCGTGCCCCTCGGGACCTTCGACGGCCTTCCCCGGTCGAACCAGGGCATGGCGGCCGGCAACCACGTGCTGGCCATCGCCTACGCCGACCAGGTGGTCGTCGTCGGCTGAGGCTCAGCCGGCCGGGACCGGAGGCAGCGACACGTCCTCGGCCAGGCCGAGGGCGCACACGCCGTCGAGCAGGCCGACGCCCCGCAGCTCCACCGAGCGGGTGTCGAAGCGGCGCACCCAGTCGGGGGCGTCCTCGGCCACCCGGGGCGTGGCCAGCATCTCGCTCGGGCCGGCGCCGTCGCACAGGCGGGCGGCGATGTTGACCGCCCGGCCGATGTAGTCGTCGCCCTGGAAGAGGATCACGCCGCCGCGGGCCACGCCGGCCCGAAGCTGGAGACGGGAGGTGGCGCCGACCCGGGCCATCAGCTCGGCCACCGCGGCGACGGTCGGCCCGGCCTGGACGCCGACGACCATGGCCCCGTCGCCCAGCCACTTGGCGACCCGCACGCCTCGGCGCGCCGTCACCTCGGCCGCGCCGAGGCGGAACAGGGCGAGCATCTCGACGGCGGCGGCCACGCCCTCGTCCTCGATGAAGGCGGTGAAGC
Source organism: Iamia sp. (assembly GCA_052038315.1). GTDB lineage: Bacteria > Actinomycetota > Acidimicrobiia > Acidimicrobiales > Iamiaceae > Iamia. Next base: position 16,323 of record JBQGCF010000002.1, on the reverse strand, counting down.
CCGAGAGGTCGACGAAGGCGAAGGTGCGGTCGACGGCGATGGGCCCGCCCGCCGGGGGCAGGTCCTCGGGCCGCTCGGTGCCCCGCCCGAACCGGGCCCGGTTCGCCTCGTCCTCGCCGGAGACGCCCACCGTCAACCCGGCCGGGACAGGCCGACCTGGTCGAGCAGGCTGGCGGTGTCGAGGTAGATGCGCTCGTTGGTGATGCGGTCGCCCTCGAAGAAGAAGATGGCGACGACCGGCACCCGGAAGGCGCGGCCCGTCGGGGCCATGCCGTAGAACGGGCCGAGGTTGGTGCCGAGCAGGTCGAACTCGCACACGATCGTGTCGTCGGCGACGTGGTGGCGGACGTTCTCGTGGCGCTGGTCGGGGAACGCCGTCCGCTGGTCGCGGTGGTAGGCCAGGACCTCCTCGTCGCCGTCGTAGACCTGCCCGGTCGGGATGATCTCGTAGCGGGGGTGGCCGGCGAAGGTGGCGATCGTCCGGTCGAACTCCTTGTCCACCTCGGACCGGAAGTGCTCGTCGAGCACCGCCAGGCGCCGGGCGCGCAGGTCGTCGTCGGGGGTGGCCATCCACGCTGAAAGGTAGCCCCGTCCGGCGGCCCGTGGTGACGGAGAAAAGAGCAACCAGGGGTTGCGCATCGGTCGGACCCGTGGCATCGTCTCATGCAACCAACGGTTGCGAAAGGGACAGCATGTCGACCACCACCCAGCCCGGCACCATCGTGCGGGAGATCCACGTCGAGGCCTCGCCCGCCGTCGTCTTCGAGGTCATCACCAGCCCGGAGCACCTGAGGGGCTGGTGGCCCGACGACGCCGTCCTCGACCCCACGCCCGGCGCCGAGGGCGAGCTGGTCTTCGGCGAGCGGGGCTCGCCCGACGCCCACGTCCCCAAGGTCACGGTGGTCGACGCCGTGCCCGGCCACCTGTTCTCGTTCCGCTGGGTGTACCCCGAGGACGAGGCGGCGGCGGTGGACAACTCGCTGCTGGTCACCTTCGTGCTCACGCCGGTCGACGGCGGCACGCACGTCCGCATGACCGAGACCGGCTTCCGGGAGAAGGGGTGGGAGGTGGCGGCCATGGAGCGGGAGCTCCGGGACCACGAGTCGGGCTGGGACCACTACATCCCCCGGCTCGGCACCTACGTCTCCGAGCTGGTGGCGGGCCGATGAGCGTGGTGGTCGACGACGACCTCTGGTCGGCGATCGGCGACCCCACCCGCCGGCGGATGGTGGACCTCCTCCTCGTCGAGGGCGAGGCCACCGCCACCAGCCTGAGCGACCGGCTGCCCGTCACCCGCCAGGCCGTGGCCAAGCACCTCACCGTGCTCGACCGCGTCGGTCTGGTCCGGGGGACGGCGGTCGGGCGGGAGCGGCGCTACCGGATCGACGGTGCGCAGCTCGACCGGGCCATCGCCCAGCTCGCCGCCGTCGAGGCGGCGTGGGACGGACGGCTCCGGCGCATCAAGAAGATCGCCGAGGCGATCGAGCAGCAGAAGCACACAGACACACAGGAGGAGTGAGAGATGGTGGACATCCTGCACAAGGTGGGCGTCCGGTCCGACTCGCCGGCGAGCGTCTACGACGCGCTGACGACGGTGGACGGGCTGAGCGCCTGGTGGACGACCGACACGACCGGTGCCGAGGGGGTGGGCGACACGCTGCGGTTCCGCTTCGGCGAGCTGGGCGGCTTCGACATGGAGGTCACCGAGCTGGCGCCCGCCGAGCGGGTCCGCTGGACGGTGGTCGACGGCCCGGAGGAGTGGATCGACACGACGATCGACTGGGACCTGCGCCAGGACGGCGAGCACACGACCGTCCTGTTCGCCCATCGCGGCTGGCGCGAGCCGGTCGAGTTCATGCACCACTGCAGCACCAAGTGGGCCACGTTCCTGCTGAGCCTGAAGGCCCTCGTCGAGACCGGCGCCGGGGCCCCTGCGCCCGACGACGTCAAGGTCGACGGGTTCAACTAGGCAGCTCGGTCTCCCGGAGCCAGCGGCGCAGGACCGGGAAGGGGGCCTGGCCCGGGGGCTCGGTCCCGGGGGCCCAGGCCAGCCCGGCCCACACCAGCAGCGGCAGGCCGGGGGCGGCGCCCGAGCCGTAGGTCTCGACCAGCCAGGCGCTGTCGCCCCGGTAGCCGTCGGCGTGGAAGACGACGGCCAGGTCGAGGCCGAGGTGGTGGGCCGCCGCCACCGACCAGCAGATGGCGCCCAGCTCGAGCCCGGCACCGGTGCCGTCGGGGAGCAGCCCGGATGCGACGGCCCGCTGAGACGGCGGGAGCAGGGCCAGGTGGCCGGCCTCGTGGAGCAGGTCGCCGTCGTGGCCCGGCCCGGCGGGGTCGACCACCAGCCCGCCGTCGGCGATGGCGATGCCCGGCACCGCGGTGGGCCCGGTGACCGGCCCCGATCGGACCGGGATGCCGATGTCGACGAGCAGGTCGACGATCAGCGCCGTGGCCTCGCCCATCCCGTCACCCTGGCACACCCTGCCCGGGCCGGTGGCGACGCCCCGGGTAGGGTCCGCCGCCATGTCCGGAGGGGTCGATCTCGATGCGGTGCTGGCGGCGGCGTGGGTGGACGACGCGGTGGCCGCCCTGCGGCCGGACTACCGCGCCCTGCTGATCGCCGTCGACGGGCTGGTCCCGGGCCCCGGCGACGAGGCCGGCGACGCCCTGCTGCGGGCGGCCGAGGCGTCCGCCGCCGAGCGGATGGGGGAGCGCCCGCCCGAGGAGCTCGAGCACGTCGCCGCCTGGCGCGAGGCCTTCCGGGCCTTCGGGGCCAAGCCCCAGCGGACCCGCAACAGCCTGGAGGCGTTGCTGCGCCGGGTCGACGGCGGGCTGCCGCGCGTCAACCGGCTGACCGACGTCTACAACGCCGTCTCGGTGACCCACCTGGTGCCGATCGGGGGCGAGGACCTCGACCGCTACGTCGGCCCGCCCCGCCTGCTCCGGGCCACCGGCGAGGAGCCCTTCGACACCGTCGCCGCCGGTGAGGAGGTCGTCGAGCACCCCGAGCCCGGCGAGGTCGTGTGGGGCGACGAGGCCGGGGTGACCTGCCGGCGGTGGAACTGGCGCCAGTGCCGGCGCACGGCGCTGCGGGAGGACACCACCACCGCGCTGTTCATCCTCGACGCCCTCGGGCCCATGGGCGACGACGCCCTCCACGCCGCCGGCGACGACCTCGTCGCCCACCTCGCCCCGGCCCACGCCACCCGGCGCCTCCTCGCCCCCGGGTCGCCGGGTTAGCACCAAATGTTGGTGGGTCCCGTGGCTTGACCGGGTCGGCGGCGGCGGGCCACGTTGTCGCCGACCGGGACGGCCCCGGTCGCCACAGACAGCGCCTTGGTGGGGGAAGCCGGTCGAAGCCCGGCACTGACCCGCAACCGTAGGTCGCGTCGCCCTCGGGCGGTCGCGACGAGTCGGAGCACCTGCCCTGGAGCTCAGAGGCTCTCGCACCGCCGTGGTCTGCGGGACGGAGCCCAGGGTCCCGCTCGGCGCCAGCGCGCCGGCCGCGGTCCTGGGCGTCGTCGCCCGGGTCCGGCCGGAGGACCCGATGCACCGGACCCGAACCCGTCTCTTCGCCCTGCTGCTGGGCGTCGCCCCGGCCCTGGGCGTGATGTCCGCCCCGGTGGCGTCGGCCCCGGTGGCCTCGGCGGCGCCCGCCGGGGCGCAGGCCGACCCCGCCCCGACGCCGGCCGAGGCCGCCGGCCGCTGGCTGGCCGAGGAGCACCGCTGGCACACCGACGCCGTCGCGGTGCCGCCGACGACCGCCACCGACGCCCTCCTGGCCTGGGCCGCGACCGGCACCGAGCACACCGCGGCGCAGTCGGTCCGCGCCGCGGTGGCGTCCCGGACGACCAGCACGCTCACCCTCGACGTCACCGCCCGCGTGCTGCTGGCCCTGGCCGTCTACGGCGAGGACCCGGCGGACGTCGGCGGGGTCGACCTCGACGCCTCGCTGCGGGCCTTCGTCACCGAGGCCGGGCGGTTCACGACGGCACGGGGCGGCAGCACACCGGCCACCGGCGTCGGCCTCCACGCCCGGGGGGTGTTGGCCCTGGCCATGACGAGCGGGGGCGTCCCCGCCGCCACCGCCACCGCCCTGGCCGGCACGCAGTGCGGCGACGGCTCCTTCCCGGCGGTGTGGGCGGGCAGCACCTGTGGGGACGTCGAGGCCACCGCCCTGGCCGCGCAGGCACTGCGGGCCGCCGGCTCGACCGCCGACGCGACCGAGGCCGAGACGTGGCTCCTCGGCCGGCAGGGCCCCGACGGGGGCTTCGGGAGCGCCGGGTCGGACCTGGTGGGGCTGGCCGCCCAGACCCTCCGCGCCGCCGGCCACGCCACCGCCGCCGATGCCGCGGCCGGGTACGTCACCGGCCTCCAGCTCGGCACCGACGCCGGGGTGTGGGACCACGACGAGGGCGCCATCGCCCAGGACCCCGGCGCCCGGGCCGATGCGGTGGTCGCCGGGGAGATCCCGCTCGGCGTCCGCCTCACCGCCTTCCGCGCCCCGACGATGCGGGCCGTCCTGGCCCTCGGCGCTCCGGCCTACGTCGCCATGACGCCGCCGCCCGTCTCCGAGGCGCCGCCGGAGCCCGTCCGCTGGCGCGCCGGGGCGTGCGCCCCCGACGAGGGCGTCAACGTCGTCGTCGACCTCCGCGTCGTGACCGACCGGCTCGACGTGCGCTGCGCCCTGGGCGACCAGATCAGCGGCTGGGCGGCCCTGGCCAACGCCGGCTACCCGGTCGGCTCGGTCCCCGGCTACCCCGGCGCCGCGCTGTGCCAGCTCGACGGGCTGCCCGCCGCCGGCTACCCGAGCTGCTGGTACGAGGGCTACTGGAGCTACTACCACGCCCCCTCCAGCGCCCCCGGCGCGACGTGGGAGTACTCGAGCTGGGGCTACAACAACCGCAAGCCGGCGCTCAACAGCGTCGAGGGCTCGCGCTACGTGCTGCTGTCGAGCGAGAACGCCCCGCCCGCCGTCGGCCCCTCCTTCCCGACGCCGGAGGTCGCCATCGACGCCGGCCCCGAGGCCACGACCACCAGCGCCGACGCCGCCTTCACCTTCACCTCCAGCGAGGTCGAGTCCGACACCGCCTGCTCGCTCGACGGCGCCGAGCCGGTGCCGTGCGCGTCGCCGTACCAGCTGACCGGCGTCGCCCCCGGCGACCACACCCTGGAGGTCACCGCCACCACGCCGGCCCGGCGGACCGGGAGCGACACGTGGGCGTGGACCGTCCTCGGCGCCCCCGAGTGCGCCGCCGTCCCGCAGGCCCCGACCTTCGACATCGTCGACTCGGAGGAGGACCTGGCCTTCACGCTGGCCGACGGGTACCCGGTCGAGCACGCCGTGCTCACCGACCTGCAGGCCGACCCGGCGCAGGCGACCTTCACCGCCGGGGCGGTCGTCGACCTGGCCCCGTACGAGGGCCAGACGATCCGGGTCGTGGCCCGGAGGGCCGGCGCCGGCTGCGCCGAGGCGGGCCTCTTCAGCAGCGTCTACGACGTCCGCGCCGCCTACGCCCCCCGCTGGAACGCCCCGTCGGGGACGCCGGGCTCCCCCAGCCCCGCCGTGGCGGCGAGCGACCCGGCGATCGTCGGCTGGGCGACCGGCCACAGCGAGTACACGCCCGGGCCCAACGTCAGCCCGAGCTTCCAGGTGCCGGCCAACGCCTACGGCCCGGTCGACAGCAGCCTCGTCGTGCTGGGCGACCACGGCACGATCACCCTGACCTTCGCCACGCCGATCGCCGACGGCGAGGGCTACGACCTGGCCGTGTTCGAGAACGGCTTCGCCTCCGGCGCCAACGACTTCCTCGAGCTCGGCTACGTCGAGGTGTCGAGCGACGGCACCGACTTCGTCCGGTTCGACTCGGCCAGCCGGCGGACCGCCACCGTCGGCGGCTTCGGCACCCAGAGCCCGGGCGAGCTGGGCGGCCTGGCCGGCAAGGACCTCAGCGGCCGGGGCACCCCGTTCGACCTGTCGCTCCTGGCCAACCGGCCCGAGGTGCGGGACGGCACGGTGGACCTCGACCGCATCACCCACGTCCGCATCCGCGACGTCCACGGCGCCGGCGACGACCCGTCGGTCGACTCCTTCGGCCGGACCATCCACGACCCGACGCCCACCACCGGCAGCGGCGGCTTCGACCTCACCGGCGTCGGCGTCCTCCACCCGGCCGACGTCACCGCCCCGGTCGTCGAGATCACCGACGGGCCGCCCGCCGTCAGCCCGCAGCGGACGGCGACCATCGCCTACACGGTCGACGACCCCACGGCCACGGTCGAGCACCGGGTCGACGGGGGTGCGTGGCTGCCGGCGCCGGCGTCGCCCATCGAGCTGGCCGATCTCACGCACGGCGCCCACACCGTCGAGGTGCGGGCCACCGACGGGGCCGGGCTGGTGGGGACCGACTCGATCGGCTGGACCATCGACGTCGAGCCGCCGGCGCTGCTGGCGACCGCCGGCCCGGACGGCCCCGTGGGCAGCCGCACCGGCCCCTTCGCCTTCGAGGCCGGCTCCGACGCCGTCGTGGTCGAGTGCCGGGTCACGGCGACGTCCGACTGGGCCCCGTGCACGTCGCCGTGGACCGCCACGGCCCCGGCCGACGGGCCCCACGTCACGACCGTCCGGGCCGAGGACGCGGTGGGCAACGCCGCCGAGGCGACGTGGACGTGGACCGCCGACACGGTCGCCCCGGTGGTCTCGATCACGGCGGGCCCGGCGGACGGGACGACGGCGACGACGGCCACCTTCGCCTACGCGATCGAGGACCCCACCGGCGTCGCCGCCGTCGACTGCCGGATCGACGGCGGCGTCTGGTCCGCCTGCCCGGACCCGATCGCCTACGCCGGCCTCGCCGCCGGTCCCCACACCTTCGAGGTCCGGGTCGTCGACGAGGCCGGCAACGACGGCACCGACGCCCACACCTGGACGATCCGGACGCCCCGCTCCGCCGACGAGGCGTGGCTGTGGGCGGCCCACGAGGACTTCCTCGACCGGGCGCCGACCCCGGCGGAGGTGGTCGACGGGCTCGCCCGCCTCGGTGCCGGCACGCCCCGCTCGACGCTCGCCCGGGAGCTGGCGACGAGCGACGAGTGGCTGTCGGTCGTCGTCACCCGCTTCTACGCCGACACCCTCGGGCGCTCGCCCGGGGCGCGGGAGCTGGCCTACTGGACCGGCGAGCTGGCCTCGGGCCGGCGCACCGTCGCCACCGTGGCGGCCGGCTTCTACGGCTCGGCCGAGTACGTGACCCGGGCCGGCGGCACCGCCGATGCCTGGATCGCCGACCTGTACGACGCCCTGCTCGGCCGGCCGGCCACCCCCGACGACGTCGCCTACTGGACGGCGCGGGCCACGGCGCAGGGCCGGGGCCGGGTGGCCCTCCAGCTGTTCCAGTCCCTGGAGTCCCGCCGGGCCCGGGTCGAGACCCTCTACCAGGCCCTCCTGGGCCGCCCCGCCGACGACGCCGGCCGGGACTTCTGGGCCGCCCGCCTGACCCACGACGGCGACATCGCCCTCGCCCGCCACCTCGCCTCCTCCAGCGAGTACGCCACCCGCGCCCACACCCGCTTCCCCTGAGGTCGGCCGACCGTTGATAGCGAGTTGAGCCGTTTATGTGCACTCGGGCTATAAACGACTCAACTCGCTATCATCGGCCCGATGGATCGGGTCAGGAACCCCTTCACGCCCGGCGCAGGGGCACGCCCGCCGATGCTCGTCGGACGCGATGCGGAGCTGGAGGCGATGTCGATCGCCGTCCAGCGGATGGACCTCGGTCGCTTCGAGCGGAGCGTGCTGCTCACGGGCCTGCGGGGGGTCGGGAAGACGGTCCTGCTCAACGAGATCGGGCGGACGGCCGAGCACCACGGATGGCTGCACGAGCACCTGGAGGCCACCGAGGCCACCCGGGTGGCGAAGGCCGTGGCCACGCTGTCCCGCCGGGTGCTCCTCCAGCTCAGCCGACGGGAGAGGGTCAAGGAACGGGCCCACCTCGCCCTCGGTGCGCTGCGGACGTTCGTGAAGGTCCACGTGCCGACGGGCGACGGCACGACCCTGACGATCGACCTCGAGCCCCGGGAGGGCGTGGCCGACTCGGGCGACCTCGACGGTGACCTGGGTGGGGTGCTCCGCGAGGTCGGCGAGACGGCTCGTGACGCCGGCACGGGCGTCCTCCTCACGATCGACGAGCTCCAGTACGTGTCCAAGGACGAGCTCAGCGCGCTCATCGTGGGCCTGCACCGGGTCTCGCAGCTCGGTCTGCCGCTCCTCGTCGCCGGCGCCGGGCTCCCGTCGCTCCCGGGGCTGGCGGGCGAGGCCCGGTCGTACGCGGAGCGCCTGTTCCGCTACGTCGTGGTCGGCTCGCTGTCCGACGACGATGCCCGGACCGCGCTCGTCGCGCCGGTCGAGGCCGAGGGGGCGTCCTGGGAGCCCGCCGCGGTCGACGTCGTGATCGCCGAGGCGGAGGGCTACCCGTACTTCCTCCAGGAGCTCGGGAAGCAGTCCTGGGACGTCTCACCGGGGCCGACGATCACCGTCGGCGACGTCGGTGTCGCCGTCCAGCTGGCTCGGGAGGAGCTCGACGGGGGGTTCTTCCGGGCGCGCATCGACAAGACCACCGACGCGGAGCGTGAGTACCTGCGGGCCATGGCCGGCCTCCCCGGACCCGATCCTCGTCGCTCGGGCGAGGTGTCCGCCGCCCTCGGACGACGGACCACCCAGACCGCACCGGTGCGCGACAGCTTGATCAAGCGCGGGCTGGTGTACGCGCCACGGCACGGTGCGATCGCGTTCACGGTGCCGATGTTCGACCGGTTCGTGCGACGCACCATGCCGTAGCGGGACGAGGACGCGGTCAACCGGGGCAGCCGCGGATGACGATGGCGGCTCGCAGGGTGGAGGGGTTGAGGCGGGAGGCGGTGAAGGCGGCGGTGAGCCGGGTCAGGGCGGCGCCGGTGGCGGGGGCGCCGCAGACGGCCTCGTGGTTGGCCTGGACCTGGCGGGTGACGGCCTCCGGGGTGAAGACGAGGGCCCGGGCGGCGCTCTTGCGGCCGATGCTGGCCTGGCCGGGCCACGCGTCGAGCCGGTCGACCCAGTAGGCCAGGCCGCCGCGGTCGGGCGCCCGGTCGAGGACCCGGTCGTAGAGGTAGGTGAAGAAGCCGGCGTTGGTCCCGTCGCCCCGGCCGGTGAAGACCTCGGGGCTGGCGAACAGGTCGGTCAGCAGGGTGTCGGGCCGGTCGCTGCGCTGGAGGACGTCGGTCCAGTAGCGGACGCCGCCGGGTTCGCCCTCCCGGTCGAGGGCCAGGCGGTAGTGCTGGCGTACGACCTGCGACCAGCCCTCGCGGGTGCGGGCCAGGGTCTCGGCCAGCCGGGCCGGGGCGGTGCCGCCCTGGAAGCGGCCGACCCAGTAGTCGAGGTCGCCGGGGCTGGGCTGGCGGCCGAGGACGGCGTCGTAGAGGTCGCGGACGAGCCGGGTGACCGCGCCCTCCTCGACGGTCACGGTGACCGGATCCGACGTCGACGGGAGGCCGGCGGCCGAGCCGAGGTAGCGGGCGGTGACGGCGACCGGGCCGACGGCGTCGAAGGACGTGGTGACGGTGGCCCGGCCCGAGGCGTCGACGGCGACGGGGTCGCCCAGGGGCTCGTCGCCGACCCGGAGCTCGACCGCGCCCCGGTAAGCGCCCCCGGCGCCCCCGGCGCCCCCGGCGATCCCGGCGCCGGCGACCGTGGCGGTGAAGGTGACGTCGTCGCCCTGGGCGACGGTGGTCGGGTCGGCGGCGAGCGTCGTCGTGGTCGGCGGGGCGACGAGGACGGGCGAGGCCGCCGAGGGCGAGGGCAGGTCGGTGGCGGTGCCGAGGAAGTGGGCGGTCACGTCGTGCGCGCCGTCCGGGAGCACGGCGGACACCGAGACCCTGCCGTCCTCGACGGCGACCGGTGCGCCCCGGGCGACGCCGTCGACCCGGATCTCGACCAGCCCGTCGGGGACCGGCCCGGTGATCGTCGGCGTGTACGCCTCCGGCCCGGTCTCGGGGGGCAGGTGGCACGGCTCGGGCTGCTCGCCCGGGCCCGGCGCGACCCGGGGCGCGGTGCGGTCGACGGTGACGGCGATGGTGGCCGTCTCGCCCGGCTCCAGGTGCTCGGGCGCGGTGACGGCGACGCGCGGGAAGCGGGCGTCGACCAGCGGCGGGCCGGCGTCGTGGTTCGCCACGTCCGGCTCGTAGCGCCAGCCCTCGACCGAGCCCTGGCGGGGCGTGCGGTTGTCGATCCCGCAGTTGCTGAACACCCACTGGGCGTCGGGGCGGGCGTGCCAGTACGACCAGAAGCCGGTGAACCAGCAGGCCGGGTAGCCGGCGGCCGGATGGCCCTCGAGCCGGCACACCGCACCGCCCAGGCCGGGCGCGCCGCCCGGGTGCTGCGGGTGCCAGCCGATGGCGAACCCGGCGCCCTGCACGGCGGTCGTGCCGCTGGCCTGGGCCCCCGGTGCGCACCCGAGCCGGACGGTGTCGTCGAAGTGGGCCAGGTCGAGCACGACGGTCACGCCCTGGGCCGGCGGGCACGGCTCGCCGACGATCGTGGGGAAGGCCAGCTCGGCGTAGGTCGGCGCGCCCCACGCCAGCACCGCCTGGGTCGTGGCCAGGAAGAGGTCGCCGTCGACGTCGCCCTTCCACGGGATCGCCCCGGCGTCGGGTCCGGTCGTCCTCCGCACCGAGTGGACGTACTCGGCGCCGGCGTCGACCACCGCCGCGCTGCGGCCTCCGGCCCGGAGGGCCTGCACGGCGAGCCCGGTCGAGTTGGTGTTGGGGTCGCCGGGCGAGCTGGAGGCGCCGAAGCCGCCGTCGGGGCTCTGGTGGCCCTCCAGCCAGTCGAGGGCCTCGTCGGCGTCGGCGGTCCGGCCCACGGCGAGGAGGGCCTGGGCGGCGATGCCGGTGTGGTCGGCGTCGGCCTGGTCGCACGGGCCCCACGAGAAGCCGCCGTCGGGGCACTGCCGCGACGCCAGCCACGCACCGGTGGTGGCCGGGGCGCCCCCGGTCGTGCGGGTCAGGGCCATGACGATCAGGGCCTGGTTGAAGACGCCGACGTCGCCGACCCGGCCGGTGTCGGGCCCGGTGGTGACGAGGGCGTCCCGCAGGATCGCCTCGAGGTCGTGGCCGCCGAAGGCGTGGACGTCGGCGCCGAGGGTCTGGGCGGCCAGCATCACCTTGGCCGTGCCGCCGTGGTTCCAGGCGCCGCCGCCCCAGTCGATGTAGGGCCCGACGACCTCCTCCATCCGCGCCAGCGACGCCATGGCCGTCGTCCGGCTGCCGTTGGTGGCGGCCAGGGCGAAGATCAGGTCGGCGTGGTCGGCGGCGAACCAGTCCTCGGCCCCGGCGTCGTGCCGGCCGACCAGCCAGGCCGCGGCGGCATCGGCGGCGGTGGCGTAGGCGACGGCGGGCCCGCCCCGCTCCTGGGCGCCGGTGGGGGCGGGGGCGAGGACGGCGACGAGCGTCGCCAGGAGGGCCAGCAGGACCCGGGAGGGGGAGCGGTGCATCGGTGCGCTTTCGGCAGGGGACCGCGCCGTGTCCCGGCCACGGCGAGGCCGACGGTACCGACGTCCTCCGGCGCCCGGCCACCCTCCGGACCCTTGGATTTTCAGTGCTAAGCGGGTGGCCCGAAGGTCGGCGGCGCGCCGAAGGAGGCCCGGCGGGACGCCCTCCGGAGGGCGGCCAGGACGGGTGGGCCGACGGCGACGATGGCGACCACGTTGGTGACGGCCCGGCCGGTGTCCCAGCCCCACGTCGAGGTGGCGAGGGTGTACAGCACGAAGCGGTGGAGGTTCTCGCCCAGGGGGTCGCCGGGGACGTACGAGAGCTCGGTGCCGGTGCCGAGGGTGAAGGGCCAGAACCACAGGTTCATGAGGAAGCCGAAGCCGTAGGCGGCCACCGCGCCGTAGGCGGCCAGCAGGGCCAGCTCGGCCCGGCCCCGGGCCCGGGGCAGCAGGCCGGCGCCGAGCCCGACCCACGAGGCGGCCAGCATCTGGAACGGGAGCCACGGCCCGACGCCACCGGTGAGCAGGGCCGAGGTCAGCAGCGAGGTCGAGCCGAGGAGGAAGCCGAAGCCGGCGCCGTGGACCCGCCCGGCCAGGATCAGCAGGAAGAAGACGGTCTCGATGCCGGCCGTCCCGGCGCCGAGCGGGCGGAGGGCGGCGTTGAGGGCGGACAGGACGCCGAGCATGGCCAGGGCCTTGGCGTCGATGCCGCCCTCGCTGATCTCGGCCGCCACCACGGCGACGAGCACGGGGAGGATGGCGACGAAGAGGAAGGGGGCGTCGCGCCCGTGGGCCACGCCGGCCGCCGGCTCGGCCAGGAGGGGCCAGGCGAACATGGCCAGCCCGGCCACGCTGGCCAGGGCCAGGGCGACCGCCGCCCGGGGCCCGATCGGCACCGCGCTCGCCGTCACGGGGCGGCCTCCTGGGCCAGGGCGGCCCGCACCTGCTCGACGGTCAGCCACGGTGCCGGCATCAGCACCCGGGCCACCTGCGGGGCGAAGGCGGGGGAGGAGGCCACGACGCCGGCCGTCGGCCCGTCGGCGATGACCTCGCCCTCGGCCATGACGACGACCCGGTCGGCCACCGTCGCCGCCAGCTCGACGTCGTGGGTCGCCAGCACGACGGCCCGGCCCTCCTCGGCCAGCCGGCGGAGGGTGGCGACGAGGCGCGCCTTGGCCGCGTGGTCGAGGCCGCGGGTCGGCTCGTCGAGCAGGACGACCGGCGGGGCGGCGACCAGCTGGACCGCCAGCGCCAGCGCCAGCCGCTGGCCCTCGGACAGGTCGCGGGGGTGGGGGTCGTCGCCGATGCCGGGCACGATCCGGTCGAGGAGCGCCCGCGCCGACCCGGGAGCGGCCGCCACCTCCTCGTCGGCCGCCGCCAGCTCGGCCCCGACGGTCGACAGGTAGAGCAGGTCGGACGGGGTCTGCGGCACCAGCCCGACCCGTCGCCGCCGCTCCGCCGGTCCGAGCGCGGCGGGGTCGCCGTCGGGGGTGAGGACCGAGCCGGAGGCGCGGTCGCCCGAGCCCTGGAGGGCCCAGAGGAGGGAGCTCTTCCCCGAGCCGTTGCGACCCATCAGGGCGACGACCGCACCGGCCCGCAGGGCCAGGTCGACCTCCCGCACGGCGATCACCGGCCCGTAGCGGACGACGACCCGCTCGGCCGCCAGCACGACGGGACCCTCCGGTGCCGGCACCGAGGGAGGCGACGCCGGCAGCCGGTCCCGCAGCCCGGGGGCCCGGCGGCGGGCGTCGCGCACCGACAGGGGGAGGGGCGACCAGCCCGCCACCCGGCCGAGGTCGAGGACGGGCGGCCCGGCGCCGGCCCGGGCCAGGACCACGGCCGGGTCGCCGGCCACGACGGTGCCGTCGCCGGGCAGCCAGGCCACCCGGTCGACGAGCTGGGCGACCCGCTCCATGCGATGCTCGGCCAGCACGACGGTCACCCCGAGGTCGTGGACGAGGCGGGCGACGGCGGCGAGCACCTCCTCGGCGGCGGTGGGGTCGAGCGACGACGTCGGCTCGTCGAGCACGAGCACCCGCGGGTGGGTGCAGAAGGCGGCGCCGATGGCGACCCGCTGCTGCTGCCCGCCCGACAACGTGCGCAGCGGCCGGCGCCGGAGGTCGGCGATGCCCAGGAGGTCGAGCGCCTCCTCGACCCGGCGGCGCAGGGTGGCGGCCGGCAGGGCGAGCTGCTCCATCCCGTAGGCCAGCTCGTCCTCGACCACGTCGGCCACGAAGCCGGCCAGCGGGTCCTGCCCGACGACGCCGACGAGGTCGGCCAGCTCCCGCGGCGGGTGGTCCCGAGTGTCCCGGCCGGCGACGGCGACCGAGCCGTCGAGGTGCCCGCCGGTGAAGTGCGGGACGTGGCCGTTGATGGTGCCGAGCAGCGTCGACTTCCCGCTGCCCGTCCGGCCGACCACCGCCCACAGCTCGCCCTCGCCGACCTCCAGGTCGACCCCGGCGAGGGTGGGGCCGGCGGCATCGGCGTGGGTGACGGTCACCCCGGTCCACCGGATCATCGGAGGGGCCCCTCGGGCGGGGGCGAGAGCACCGCCGGCAGGGCCGCGGCCAGGAGGGCGACCGCCGGACCCGGCGGCAGAGCGGGCCAGCGCAGCGGGAAGAGGGACGGGTGGAGGGCGTCGAGGTCGATCGACCCCCACGCCACCAGCCCGGCCGCGGCCCCGGCCCCGCAGGCCGTCACCGCCCACTCCGGGCCGCGCCACGGGTCGGGCCGGTACACCGAGCGGCGCACCCGGCGCCCGCCCCGGGCCAGGCCGAGCCCGGCCAGCACGACCCCGGCCAGCAGGAGCGGGACGCCCAGGGCGCGGGGCGCAGCCGCGTCGAGCAGCCCGTAGGTGCCGGCGCACGCCCCGATCAGCCCGCCCACGACGAGGGTCCCGGTGACGAGCCGGTCCCGGCGGGGGACGGCGCCGATCCGTCCGTAGCCCCGTGCGTCCATGCTGGCGGCCAGGGCCAGCGACCGGTCGAGCGCATCCTCCAGCACCGGGACCAGGACCCGCTCCACCACCTGCCGGCGGCGGCGGGGCGTCGCCCGCAGCCGGCGGGACCGGCGGACCCGGTGGGCGCTGTCGACCAGCTGCGGGGCGAGGGTCAGCGCCACCGTCACGCTCACCCCGACCTCGTGGAGGGCTGCGGGCACCGCCTTCAGCAGCCGCTTCGGGTCGGCGAGGAGGTTGGCCGCGCCGACGCACAGGAGGAGGGTCGCCAGGCGGAGCCCGTCGTAGAGGGCGGCGAGGACCTCCTCGGCCGTCACCGCGCCACCGAGGCGGATGCCGGCGGCCACGTCCGGGAGCGGCACCTCCGGGAGCGTGGCCAGCACGTGGGTGCCGGCGCCGCCGCCCAGCACGATGCGGAAGGCGATCCGCAGCCCGATGACCACCAGGCCCAGGACGAGGTAGGCGGAGAGGCCGCGGGCCCAGGGCGCGTCGGTGCGGCGCCGGGCCACGACGACGGCGACGACGGCGACGGCCAGGCCCAGCACCAGCGGGTTGGTCGTGCGGCTCGCCGCGGTGGCCAGCCCCAGGGCCCACGCCCACCACGCCACCGGGTGCAGCGCCCGGGGCAGCCGGTCAGCCCGCACGGGGTGGGCGGCGACGGGCCAGGGTGAGCAGGACGGCGACGGCGGCCACGACGGCGACGACGGTGACGCCGAGGATCGTCCCGGCCGGCGAGCCCGACCCCTCGTCGCCGGGAGCGGCGACGTCCACCGCCTCGCCCCGGCCCACCGCCCGGTCGGCGCCCGTCGTCGGGACCGCCCCGGCCGTGCAGTCGTCGGCGGCGAGCGGTGCCGCCCCCGCCGGGTCGCCGGGCGGGTCGTGGCGCGGCGGGGGGACGTCGTCGGTGGCGTGGTCGAGCGAGAACGACCAGCCCTCGACCGACCCGGGCGGCGGCGTCCGGTTGCCCGCCCCCTTGTTGCTGTAGCACCAGGCGCCGCCGGCCGGGGCCAGCCAGTAGGACCAGTAGGCGTCGGCTGGCGCGGTGGTGGCGCAGGGGTCGTCGGCGGGCCGGTCGACGATCCGGCACACGAAGCCGGGGAACGCCACCGTGGTCCGGTAGGCGATGCCGGCCTGCTCCAGGGCGGCGAAGCCGTCCGGCGGGGCGTCGGGGGCGCAGCGGACGAGGACGGTGTCGTCGCCCAGCTCCTGGAGGTCGACGACGACGGTGACCCCGTCGCTCCCCGGGGCGCACGGCTCGCCGTCGACGGCCACCCCGTCCCGGGCCGCGGCGGCGGTCGTGATCAGCACCAGGGCGACGACGAGGAGCGCCCGCACGGACCGCTCAGCCATAGGGCCCGGCCGCCGGCGGGACGTGACGGCGCTTGGCCGCCAGGCGACCGGTGCGCACGCCGGTGGCGACGATGAGGCCCAGCCCCAGCCCGGCGGCCACGACCGACGGCCCGAGGGGGGCCGGCCGGGGCGCACGTGTGGGAGCGAACGGCCGGGGACCGGCGCCGGCGACGTCCAGGGTCGCGCCGACGGTCTCGGTGCCCGTGGCCCGCCGGGCCTCGGCGTCGCCGTCCTCCTCGGGCTGGCCCCCGAACAGCGACAGGTCCGGTCCGCCGTCGGGGGTCGGGTCGGCGGACACGCCGGCGGTGCCGATCGGCCCGTCGTCGCCGGCCGGGCCGGACCCGTCGGGCGTGACGCGTGCGCCCGCGCCCGTCCCCGGACCGGAGCCGTCGCCCGAGCCCGGGCCGGCGCCGGCGCCCGGGAGGACCGGGTCGGGGCCCGGTCCTGGCTCGGCCGGGGGGTCGGGGTCCTCGACGGGGTCGGTCGGGGGGCGGGGCA
>JBQGCF010000001.1:0-3218 GCA_052038315.1 Iamia sp. | reverse complement strand
GTGGGCGGCGGCGGCGTCGGCCCCGGCGATCGAGTCGGCCACGTCGCAGCCGACCGTGATCATCCGCTCGACCCCGTGGCCGGCGGCGTCGTCGAGCAGCACGGCGATCTCGTCGGCCGGGGCGAAGTCGTGGCCGACGTGGGTCGGGCCGGAGTGGTGGAGGTGGCAGTGGTCGTCGGTCCACCGCAGCGCTGCGGTCACCCGGTCAGACCTCGGGCGGCTTGCGGTTGTCCGAGGCGTGCACGATGCACAGGCTCCCGGCCGGCGAGTCGGGGTCGAGGAAGAGGTCGACCGGCAGGTCGAGGGGCTCGCCGTCGGCATCGACCTCGATGACGATCGACCGCTCCTCCTCCGGGTCGAACACCTCCTGCAGGCCCAGGGCCATGCCGGTGAGCACGGCGCCGAGGGCCGAGCGCCGGCGCCACTGCGAGACCTTGGTGACGGGCTGGTCGGTCCGCCGGGGCCCCCGATCGATGGCGGCCAGCTCGTCGGGGTCGTAGCGGTCCTCGAAGGACACCACCGGCTCGGCGAGCAGCTCGTCGAAGGGGTCGACGGCCTCCGGGGGAACGTCGTCGGCCTCCTCGGGGACGAGCACCGGCTCGGGGCCCCGGGACAGCTCGAGCTCGGCGTCGCGGGACCGACGGGACCGGCGCCGCGGCCGGCGCTCCTCCCCCTCCTCGGCGTCCCACGGCTCTGCCATCCGGGCAGGCTACGCCCCCCGGAGGCGGTAGCGGACCTCGCCCACGGCCTGATCCGCGACCTCCCTGGTCCGGTGGCCGCCGTCGGCCCGCCAGCCCTCGCGCTCGTAGAACCGACGGGCGCCGGCGTTGCCCTCGACGACCCACAGCACCACGTCCGGCGCGCCCTGGCCGACGAGGACGGCGACGGCGGCGTCGAGCAGCACACGGCCCAGGCCGCCGCCCTGCACGGTCGGGTCGAGGTACAGGCTGCGGACCTCGCCGGTGGAGGGCAGACCGTCGTCGAGCACGGGGCCGTCGTCGTCCCGGGCCGGCCCGGCGTCGACCACCCCGTGGACCTCGCCCCGGGACCCGGCCACCAGCAGCCGGTGCCGGGGGGTGGGGCTGATCGTCGCCCGGCCGGTCCAGTAGGCGCCCAGGTAGGTGAAGTCGAGGTCGTCGAGGAAGGGGTCGGGCAGCAGGCCCCGGTACCCGTGGCGCCAGGCCCGGCGCTGGACGGCGGCGATGGCGGCCCCGTCCCCCGGCCCGGCGGTGCGCACGGGCAGGGCGCCCGGCTCCCGGGGCACGGGGACGAACGGGGGCGGCAGGGCCACCCCGAAGCGGCGGCGGGCGAGCCGCAGGTCGCGCAGGTCGCCGGGGTCGACGTCGTCGAGGGTGGCCTCGGCCGGGGCCCGCAGCGACGCCCCCAGCACCTCCTCCAGCGGGTCCCGGATCACGTGCCGTCGCCCCCGGCGCCCAGGTCGTAGACGTCCCTCCGGCTCCGCCCCGTCGCCGCCGCCACCTCGGCCGCGGCCCGCCCCGGCGACAGGCCCCGGTCCCGGGCGGCCCGCAGGGCGGCGCGGACGTCGTCGTCGCTCGCCGGCCCGGGCGCCGGCTCGGGGGCGCCCGGCAGCACGACGACACCGGTCTCGCCGGGCACGACCGTGGTCCGGCGCTCGGCCGGGTCGGGGGGAGACGGGTCGACGACGAAGCGGTCGGTCGGCAGGCCGCTGGCCACCAGGGCGGCGATGCCCGGATCGGCCCCGGGGACGACCTCGACGAGCAGACCGGCGTCGACCACCGCCCCCACCACCGCGGCGGACGTGACCGGCCCCGGCGTCACCAGGGCGACGGTGGCCCCCGCCCGCACGGCGGCCAGCACCGCGTCGGGCTCGGCCCCGTCGGCCCCGTCGGCCCGGAGGACCTGGTCGGCGCGGGCCCGGACCTCGGCGGCCCGGTCCGAGGCGGCGCGCTCGTCCACGACCACGAGGCGGCCGGGGGCGACGGCGGCGGTGGCGCTGACCGGGTCCACGCCGCCAGTGTGTCCGCTCACGCCAGCGGGGGCCGGTCCCGCCGGGGCAGGGTCGAGGCCCACACCGCGGCGCCGATGGCGAACCCGCTGGCGGCGGTCAGGGCCCCGGCGCCGACGATGCCGGTGACGAGGAAGCCGCCGACCCACGGCAGGGCGGCGGCCCCGAAGCCCGGCGTCTCGCCGATCCCCATGCCGTCGATCGGCGCCGCGCCCGGGATCCGGCGCGCCTCGATCCGGTAGGTGCCCGCCCGGTCGACGTCGACGTCGCCGACCCACGCCAGCTCGGCCCCCGAGCGCGGGTCCTGGTAGGTCGCCGGCTGGGCGAAGGGCTCGTACGGGACCACGGTGCCGTCCTCCGCCGTGACCCGGACGTCGAGCCGGACCGATCGGCTGCGGGACGGCAGGTCGTCGGTCTCGGAGATGACGTAGACGGCGTAGGAGCCCTCGACCAGCCGCACCTGCTCGTCGGTCGGGACATCGGCCTCGGCGACCAGGTCGGGCCGGATGCGGTCCTCGATGTCCGCCGACGAGCCGAAGAGGCCGAGCACCGAGACGACCAGGCCGAGCCCGGCCACCACCGCCACCAGCAGGCTGAGCGCCGCCGTGGCGATCATCGCCTTCAGCCCGAGGGGGTACCGCCGCTCCCGCACGGCCCCATCATGCCGGGTCCGGTCAGCCGAGCACCGGGACGACGGCCCCGGGGGCGACATCGGTGCGGAAGAGGTGGCGCAGCACCGCGTTCGGGCCGTGGCGCTCGACGGCGACCGCCGTGCCCAGGGCGGCGACGGTGGCGACCAGGTCGTCGGGCACGGCGAGGGCCAGGCCCGGCACCGAGCGGGCCAGGTCGTCGAGGTGCACCACCTGCTCGACCAGCCGGGTGCCGAGGTAGCCGTCGAGGGCCATGCCCCCGCCGAACACGGGCACCAGGCGGTCGCCCGGCTCGGTGGCCAGGCGGGCGGCCAGGGCGGGCAGCCGCTCCCCCAGCCGGGCCACCACGGCCTCGGGGCCCTCGGCGGCCAGCGCCGCGCCCCGGTCCCGGATCGCCCGGTGGTCGTCGTCGGTCAGATCGCCGACCTGGGCGCAGTAGGCCGCGGTCGAGGCGAAGGTGACGGTGGTCGGAGGGTCGAGGTCGAGGTAGTCGTCGACCACCCACACGCCGCCCCGGGCCAGGTGGCCGGCCAGCGAGCCGACGGTCTGGTCGGCCAGCACGGAGGGATGGTCCCAGGCCG